>NZ_KV880637.1:672657-1008986 GCF_001907695.1 Thalassospira sp. TSL5-1 | reverse complement strand
CTGCGGTTTCCTGCCCCGCATAAATGCCAGCTTTTCCGGGCCCTTACAGCAACGGCGCCGATCCCCACGCACCTTCGTTACAATTTGAAGAATCCTTGCCTAACGGCCTGCCCTGCCCTATTGAAGGTCAGACGAAACAACAGATTCCCTAAGACAGGCGCCGTTATGCTGAATATATCGAACGTCACCTACCGCATTGGCGGCCGGGTGATCCTGGATCAAACCAGCCTTACCATCCCGGCCGGCCACAAGGTTGGCCTGATCGGCAGCAATGGCGCGGGGAAATCAACCCTTCTCAAGCTGATTGCGGGCCAGCTTGCCCTGGATGGCGGCGACATTACACTCAATGCCCGGGTCCGCATGGGTATGGTGTCACAGGAGGCCCCCGCCGGGTCGCGCTCCCTGATTGATACGGTGCTGGCCGCCGATACCGAACGCGCAAACCTGCTGGCCGAAGCCGAAACCGCAACCGACGGCCACCGCATCGCCGAAATTCATACCCGCCTGGCCGATATTGATGCCCACACCGCCGAGGCGCGTGCCGCCTCCATCCTTTCCGGTCTTGGATTTGATGGCGAAGCCCAGCAGCGCCCCTGTGATGATTTCTCTGGTGGCTGGCGCATGCGTGTCGCCCTGGCGGCTACCCTGTTCCTGCAGCCCGACCTGTTGCTGCTCGACGAACCAACCAACCACCTGGACCTTGAAGCTACCATCTGGCTGGAACAGTATTTGATCAGCTATCCCGGCACGATCATCCTGGTCAGCCATGACCGCGACCTTTTGAACCGGGTGGCAAAGCAAATTGTGCATTTGCATAATGCGCAACTGACGCTTTATGGCGGCAATTACGACAAATTCGCCAAAACCCGGCGCGAGCAAATGGAGCTTGCCTCCAAGCAGTACGACAAACAGATCGCGCAGCAAAAACACCTGCAATCCTTCATCGACCGTTTTCGCGCCAAGGCCAGCAAGGCCAAACAGGCGCAAAGCCGTATCAAGATGCTGGAAAAAATGGGCCCGGCCATTGCAGTTGTTGAAGACAAATCGATCAGCTTTGATTTTCCCAGCCCGCAGGAACTGCCCCCGCCCCTGATCACCATTGATCATGGCGAGGTTGGCTATAACGGCAAGGCGGTGCTGCGCAACCTTAATTTGCGCATTGATATGGATGACCGCATCGCCCTTTTGGGCGCCAATGGGAACGGTAAATCGACACTGGCGAAGCTTCTGTCCGATAAACTGGAACTGATGGCGGGCGAAAAGAAAGCATCGAGCAAACTGCGCATTGGCTATTTTGCCCAGCATCAAACCGACGAGCTGATCCTGGAAAACACCCCCTATGATCACCTTGCCGCCCTGATGCCCGATGCAATTGAAAGCAAGGTGCGTGCCCAGCTTGGCCGTTTCGCCTTTGAAGGCGATAAGGGCAATACCAAGGTCAAAAGCCTGTCGGGTGGGGAAAAGGCACGGTTGCTGTTTGCCCTGATGACGCTGGATGCCCCGCATATGCTCATCCTCGACGAACCGACCAACCACCTTGATATTGATGCCCGCGATGCGCTGAACCATGCGCTGAATAATTACGAAGGGGCGGTGATCATCATCAGCCACGATCCCTATTTGATCGAGGCCTGTGCGGACCGCCTCATTCTGGTCGCCGATGGCACGGTGACAAACTTTGATGGCGATGTGAACGAATATCGCCAATACCTTCTGGACCGTGCCCGGGCGGACCGCAAGGCAGGCAAGGATGCCACCCAAACGCCCGAACAAAAGCGCGACCGCAAGGCCGAACGCCAGGCTGCGGCCGAAAAACGCAAAATCGCTGCCCCCTTGCGCAAGGAAGTCGAAAAGCTGGAAAAACAAATGGCGCAATGCACCACCAAAATTGCCGCCATCGAAGCCGAACTGGCCGACGAAAGCCTTTACACATCGGGCAATAGCGAGCGTCTGAACAAGCTGCAAATCGATATGGCAAAGGTCAAATCCGACCTTGCCGAGATCGAAAATGTCTGGCTTGAAAAACAGCAGGAATACGAGGAAATGACGGCCTGATACACCGATAAAGGCTTGTCTGATCACAAAACACGCCGCAAAAATACCCGCCCCGCATAGGGCGGGTATTTTGCTTTGCGAGTCTTCAATGCCACATGTTGCAACCAGCCCGGTTCTGATAAAGCACCACCGCATTACCCTGCGTGATTTCACACCTGCCGATGGCGACGGTTTTGTCGCCTATCAGATGGATGCCCGCTATCGCGCCCTTTATAACCAGCCCGATAGCCCCGAAACCCGTGCCACCAGCACCGCCCTTTTCCAGCGTTTTTTGGGCTGGCAGGCCGAGACACCGCGCCAGAATTTCCAGATCGGGATTTTTGATGCCAAAACCGGCGACATTCTGGGCTGCATCGGCCTGCGCCAGCAGGACATGCCTGCCCATGTCGCGATTATGGGCCTGGAACTGGCCCCAACCTGCTGGGGACGGTACCGGCTGGCGCTGGATGCCATCAATTTGATGCTGGATTACGGATTTAACCAACTGGGCCTTACAGCCATTACTGGCTCCACGGGCAATGGCAACCGCCGCATCACCCGTCTTGCCACCTGGTTTGGTGCCACCCTGACGCAAAGCCGCCCCGGCCCGGACTGGATGACCCAAAAAGGCTGGCACGAGGTGGACTGGTCGCTGACCCGTGAGGAATGGCTGGCAAAAAAGAATGCGAAACAAACCGGCATAAAGCACAGACCAGGCGCAAGTTAGCTTGTCTAAAGAGCTCCAACCACATGGGTCCGAACGGCTGCACGAACCAGCCCGCGCATCCAGGCCACAGCCGGATCGTCCTGCATTTCTCGCCGCCACACCAGCGAAACGGGATATTGCCCCAAATCCAGCGGCGGCGGGCATGTTTGCAAACCGCTAATGCGCGCCAGCGCCTGTGCCGCATGGGTCGGGATTGTCGAAACTGCCGCCACCCCACGCAAAAACGAAGGCACGGCGGCAAACTGGGTTAGGCCAGTCTGGATTTTGCGGCTGCGTCCCAGCGGGCGCAATTTTTCATCAACAATGCCTTCGCGCCCGGAATAGGAAATCAGGATATGCGGCAGGGCCAGATAATCATCCAGCGATAAGGGCAATTCACAGCCACATGCGGCAGCATCAAACAGACAGGCATAACCCGATTGTGCCACCTGTTCGGCCATCAGCCAGGACCGTTCCGGCGGGCGGGCAATCATCGCCAGGTCCAATTCCCCAGTTTCGAGCATTTTTTCCACGGTATGGCGGTTGCTTTGATGGAAGGAGACCGAAACATTCGGCGCATCTTCCAACAGCCGCCGGGAAACAGCCGGGCCCACCGCCAACTGAAAATCATCCGACATGCCCAGCGAGAAATGATGCACCGCCTGTGCCGGGTCAAATTCCTGCCCGCGGTCAAAGGCACCCCGAATAAGCAACGCACCCTGTTCAATGCTTTTTGCCATTTCAATGGCGCGTGGGGTCGGCTGCATAGCTCCGCGTGTACGCACAAAAAGCGGGTCCCCTGCCGCGTCGCGCAACCGGGCCAATGCCGCACTGATCGCCGACTGGCTTAAGGATAACCGGTCCGCCGCCTTGGACACACTGCGTTCCTGCCAGATCGCCATAAAGGCAATGGCAAGGTTAAAGTCAAAGCGCGAAATATCATTTAAACTAATAGTTTGAACCATAAACAGCAATTTGACTGATAAAAATACCCCCGTCAAGATAACCGGCACCACCGTATTACCGCATAGCAACCAGCAGGTTTTCCATGTCGCAATCGCCCGTAAACTCCCATTCTTCATCGCAACATCGTGTTGCTGTCATTCAGGCCGGAACATCGCTTTTTGATACCCCGCGCACGCTTGAACGCATGTCCGCCCTATGCGAGGAAGCCCGGCAAAACAGTGTTGAACTGGCCGTTTTTCCCGAGGCTTATGTGGGTGGGTATCCCAAGGGGCTGGATTTTGGCGCGCGTGTTGGCACGCGGAGCGAAGCCGGGCGCGACGATTATTTGCGTTACTGGAAATCCGCCATCGAGGTGCCCGGCCCGGAATGCCGCACGATTGGCAGCTTTGCCGCCAAAATGAAGGCGCATCTTGTCACCGGCGTTATCGAGCGCGACAAAGGCACACTTTATTGCGCGGTTCTGTTTTTTGGCCCGGATGGCAGCCTTCTGGGTAAACGCCGAAAATTGATGCCCACCGCCAGCGAAAGGCTGATCTGGGGACAGGGCGATGGCTCCACCCTGCCGGTTTTCAAAACCCCGGTCGGTAATATCGGTGCCGCCATTTGCTGGGAAAATTACCTGCCAACCTTGCGTCAAACCTATTATAACAGGGGCATCAATATCTGGTGTGCGCCCACCGTTGATGAACGGGAAATCTGGCAAACATCCATGCGCCATATCGCCTATGAAGGCCGCACCTTTGTTCTCAGCGCCTGCCAATATATGACGCGCGCCAACGCGCCAGAGGATTATGACTGCCTGCAGGGCAATGACCCGCAAACTACCCTGATCCGGGGGGGCAGCGTAATTATCGACCCGATGGGCACCTGCCTGACCGAACCGGTCTATGACCGCGAAGCCGTGATCTGGGCCGATATCGACACCGACCAGACCATTCGTGGCCGTTATGACCTGGATGTTGCGGGCCACTATGCCCGCCCCGATGTTTTTTCGCTGCGGGTTAATGAAACGGCTTTTCCGTCACAATCGCCCACACCAGTACCGGAGCCAGATTCACTGCAAAATCCGGTGGAAGGCGATCCTGCGCCCTAAAACTGCCTCCCCCAAAAAACAAACAGCCCCGGCACATCAATGCCGGGGCTAAATGGTTTGGCCACTTATCAGACCGCTATCTTAGAATACCGGAACAACGGCACCGTCATATTTCTTGTTGATGAAATCGCGGATGGTGTCCGAGTTATAAGATTCAACCAGGGTTTTGACCCAGGGTTTGTCCTTGTCTTCGGTGCGCGTCACGATGACGTTGGCATAGGGGCTGTCTTTGCTTTCAATCGCAATCGAATCCCGGGTCGGGTTCAAACCTGCTTCGATGGCATAGTTGGTGTTGATGGCTGCGGCATCAACATCGGCCAGCGAACGCGGAAGCTGTGCGGCATCCAGTTCGATGAAATCAAAACCCTTGGGGTTTTCGGTCACGTCCAGCGGGCTGACAACGAGGCCGGCTTCCGGGTCCACCTTGATCAGGCCTTTTGCCTGCAGCAGAAGCAGCGCACGGCCACCATTGGTCGGATCGTTCGGGATCGAAATTTTTGCCCCGTCGGGCAGGTCATTCAGGCTTTTATATTTGTCGGAATAAATGCCCATCGGGGTGACAAAGTTATACCCGACAACCGAAAGCTTGTAGCCGCGATCCTTGATCTGGTTATCAAGGTAGGGCACATGCTGGAAGCTGTTGGCATCAAGATCGCCATCATCAAGCGCCTGGTTGGGCAGCACGTAATCGGTGAAGGTAATGATGTCGAGCTTCAGGCCCTTCTCGGCGGCAACCTTGGCGACCTGTTCCATGATTTCTTCATGTTCACCGGCGGTCACACCGATCTTGATTTCGTCTTGCGCAAAGGCCGGAATGGCAAGGCTGGCCGTCAAAATAATCGCGGCACTCAGGGATTTAAGAATCCGCATGGATAGCTCCTTTTAGCTGCATTTAAACGGAAAATGCGGGAAATTTTAAAATCGTCAGATATTGCGTTTATCGGCACGGCGCGCCAAATGGTCGCCCAGCATTTGCACCGCCTGCACCACCACAATCAGGGTGATCACAACGGCGGCCATCACATCGGGGCGGAAACGCTGATAGCCATAACGAATGCCAAGGTCGCCCAGGCCACCAGCCCCAACAGCCCCCACCATCGCCGAATAACCAATCAGGGTCACAGCGGTCAAAGTCAGTCCGTGAATGATGCCCGGCAGGGCTTCGGGCAATAACACCTTGATCACCACCTGAAGCGGGCGCGCGCCCATTGCATGGGCGGCTTCGGTCAGGCCGCTGTCAACCTCGCGGACAGCCCCTTCGATGATGCGGGCAATAAACGGGATCGCCGCCACGGTTAACGGCACAATTGCCGCCGACGTACCGATTGAAGTGCCAACCAGCAAGCGGGTAAAGGGAATGATCGCGACGGCCAGAATGATAAACGGCACAGAGCGCGTCGCATTGACAATCGGCCCGATGGTTTTTTGGAACACCGGTGCCTCAAAAAGCTCGCCCCGGCCCGATGTTGCCAGCAACACCCCTAAAGGCAAACCAACCGCCGTGCCAATGGCAAGGGAGGCGAACACCATATAAAGGGTTTCCAGTGTCGCCTGCCCCAAAATGGGAAGAAGTGTTGACCACATGGCTTACCCCTCCGTTCCGTTAGAAAGCGTTTGCACCACCGGCCCCGACGAAACCGGGGAAGCGGAAACACCTGCCGGATGCGCCGGCTTGAAATCAAGAAATTCATCGGCCAGCAGGGATTGTGTCGTCGGATGTTGCGGGTCGGCAAAAATGCCATCCACCGCGCCCTGTTCGACAATCACGCCGCTATCCATCACCGCCACCCGGTCACACAATTGTTTGACCACGGCCATTTCGTGGGTGATCACAACCATCGTCAGGCCCAGGCGTTTGTTAATATCACGCAGCAATGACAGGATCTGCCGGGTGGTTTCCGGGTCCAGGGCCGATGTCACCTCGTCACACAAAACAACCTTGGGGTTGCTGGAAAGGGCACGCGCAATACCGACACGCTGTTTCTGCCCGCCCGAAAGTTCGGCGGGGTAACGATCACGCTTGTCTTCCAGGCCAACCAGCGGCAATAACGGGTCAATCGCGGCGGCAATTTCCGCCTTGCTTGCCCCCGCCAGTTCCAGCGGCAGGGCAATATTGTCATACACCGTGCGTGACGAGAGCAGATTGAAATGCTGAAACACCATGCCAAGCTGACGGCGAAACAGCGGCAAATCGCGCTTGGACAGCGTCGTCACATCGGTACCATCAACAATGACGCTGCCCGATGTCGGCCGTTCCAGCAAATTGATACAGCGGATAAGGGTGGACTTCCCCGCGCCCGAGCGGCCAATAACGCCGACAATCTCGCCTGCTGCAATATCAAGGTCGATACCGCGCAAGGCAACATGTTCCGGGCTGCCCCGACGGGCAGGATAAGTCTTGTGGACGTTCGAGAGCCTGATCATGGTCCCAACCTTTCCGAACATAAAAAAACCGCCGCGGCATTTCCGAGGCGGTCGTACATCCGGAGCGTGCACGCCCTCTCGCTTTAGCCGCATTTTTATCGCGCCCGCAAGCTGAGGAGCAAATCGGCGCGTTGGATGACAATGATATAAACATGCCTGCTCATGTAATTCAACGCCCCACAGCATGCGTTTTACGCATGGCTTGTATGTATTAGAATAAACCACATCAAAATAATGTTTAACCCGTACAATAATTACCCTGTTCACAGCATTAATTCCAAATGCAAAATACAGGCGCAGCCCGCGCCACGCCTGTATTATCCCGATTGATGTTTTACTTTGCAGAAACAGGCTATTTATTTGTGCCGAATTTCTGCCAGAAATGCCGAAACTGCCGTTTTCAACTGTTCGGCCTGATGGCCCAATTCATCAGACAGGGCCTTGACTTCACCCGCCACGGTTTCGGTCTCGCTAACGGCGCCGGAAACATCACCGATATTCTGTGTGACATCGCGTGCACCGTAGGCTGCCTCGTCCACATTTCGGGCAATTTCGTGGGTCGCGGCCCCCTGCTCTTCTACCGCTGCGGCAATCGCCCCGGTCGATCCATCAAGCTGGCGAATGGTTTCGGCAATTTCGCCAATGGCGGACACGGCGATTTCCGTTGCGCTTTGAATACCCCCAACCTGGGTACGGATATCCTCGGTCGCCTTGGCCGTCTGGCTGGCAAGGGTTTTTACTTCGTTCGCGACAACGGCAAACCCCTTGCCGGCATCACCGGCGCGCGCCGCCTCGATCGTGGCATTCAGGGCCAAAAGATTGGTCTGTGCGGCAATATCGGAAATCAGCGAAACAACTTCACCAATCTTGTTTGCCGCATCGGCAAGCAGTTCAATTTTCTTATGGGTATCCTCCGACCGGGTCACGGCACCATTTGCCACCTGCGAGGATTGCGCAACCTGGGTGCTGATTTCGGCAATTGATGCAGAAAGTTCCTCGGCGGCGGCGGCCACAGTATCAATATTGGTCGACATTTCCTGCGAGGCCGATGAAACGATGGTTGATTTTTCGCCCGCCACACGGGCCGCAACATTCATGGACCGTGCCGCATTTTGCATTTTTCCTGCGGCCTTGGTCACATAGTCAACCACATGTCCAACATTGGCTTCAAAACGGGTTGCCATTGCCAACAGCGCATCCCGTTTTTCCTGTTCAACGCGCTTTTCATCCTCTTCCCGCTGGCGGCGCAAGTTTTCCATTTCAATGGTTTTCGATTTGAATATATCCATCGCGCGCGCCAGATCGCCAATTTCGCTGCGATGATCGGTATAATCGACCTTGATCGCATGATCCCCATCGGCCAGACGCAGCATATTATCGGAAATATTTTGCAGCGGCCGAGTAATCCCACGACCAATCATCAGCGAAACCAGCACAACGGCCCCGGCAATCACCACAACCACCAGCACCATCGTCAGCAGGTTTTTCTGAAATATCGCGTCCACATCGTCAACGTAAATCCCGGTCGCCGCGATCCAGCCCCAGGGCTTGAACATTTTCACATAGGATATTTTGGGCCGCATTCTCGATTTATCAGGCGTGACATAGGTGTAATCAACAAAACCTGCGCCATGATCTTTCACCATATCGACAAATGCCTGATAGTGGCGCTTACCCGAACCATCCACCGATTGCGACAAATTCTTCCCGACGAGTTCGGGTTTGACCGTATGAATCAGCACAACCGGCTGATCATCAAAAACAAAAAAGTAGTTGGTTTCATCATACCGCAATGCTCCGACGGCCTTGTTTGCGGCTTCTTTTGCCTGTTCTTCCGTCATCTGGCCCGATTGCGCCTGCTTGTAATAATGATCGATTAGGGAAACCGTCGTATTTACCAGCGCCCGCGTCTTGTCCTTGCGGTCCTCCATCATCTGGGTCCGCATCTCGGACAGGCCAAATGCACCCACCAGTATGGCCGCCAAAACGGCCCCTCCCACGATCAGCAGCAATCGCCGAGCGATCTTGACCGAACTCAGACTTGGCATTCCCGCATCCCTCTATTTTCCGCCCGGAACGCATGATGCGCCCGGCTTTGTATCAATTCGCAAATCCCCGCGCGCATTTCGGACACGGCTTTTGCCGCGCATTTCATGTCGCCTTAACTTATACGTGGGGATAGAAATTCAATACTTCCAGAGGGCGAAAGAATCGCAATTGATACAATTTTTCTTCCTGCCTCGCATCAAACGATCCGACGACACAAAACAAAATGCGATCCTAAAAGGAGGAGTCTTTATGCCCGGTCCCATAACCGGATTATTAAAGGCCTAACTTTCGGCCTTCTTTTCCCAGGAACCGCCTGGGGTTTGCTGCCAGTAAGAAAGCTTGTGCCCGGCATCCTTCCAGGCTTTCCAGCGGGTGCGGGCCTCGGCCACGGCGTCGTGGTCGCGGTCATCAAACAGCATGATCACGCGTTCATAATCGGCCAGTTTTTCGCTATTGGCCCGGTCGGTCAAAAACAGGAACTGCGCGCCATTGGGGTTTTCATCCCCAACGGTTAACCAGACGGGCTGCAAATCCGCATCACCATCCTGCGCACTGCCATGCGGCAGCCAGCTGCTTTTATCATAGGTCCAAAGCAGGGTATTAATCGCCTCCAGCCGTGCGTCATTGCTGGTCATCACCACGGCACGCTTTTCCCGCTCCATTGTTTTTAACAACAGGGTCGGCAAGGCCCGCTCCAGCGGGGTGTTGGTCAGGTGGTAAAACCAGATGTCGCTCATGACGCAATCGTAAATCGGCTGTGGGTATCGTTACAAAGGAAAACCGGGGCAAGGTCGCCCCTGCCCCGGTTGATCCCGCTAAAATCAGGCTTCGTGGTTATCGGCCACAAAACGGTCCAGCAGGCGCACACCGAAACCGGTGGCCCCTTTCGGCGTCACTTCACTGTCCTTGGTGGCCCAGGCCATCGCCGCAATATCCAGATGCACCCACGGGCGATCCTTGGTGATAAAGCGTTTGAGGAACTGTGCCGCCGTGATCGACCCGGCCGGACGACCGCCAACATTTTTCATATCGGCAATGTCGGATTTCAACTGGTCGTCATAGGCCTTGCCCAGCGGCAAACGCCAGACAGGTTCATTCACCGCCAGGCCCGCATTGGTGATCTGGCTGGAAAGTTCGTCATTATTGGAAAACAGACCGGCATGTTCATGGCCGAGCGCAATAATGATTGCCCCGGTCAGGGTTGCCAGATCGACAATCAGGCTCGGATCATATTTTTCCTGCACATAAGTCAGCGCATCACACAGAACCAAACGGCCTTCGGCATCGGTATTGATGACTTCGATCGTCTGACCTGACATGGATGTGACCACGTCGCCCGGGCGCTGCGCGGTGCTGGACGGCATGTTTTCCACCAGGCCAATCACGCCAATCACGTTTGATTTGGCATTTCGGCCCGCCAGGGCCTTCATCAGGCCCGAAACAACACCGGCACCACCCATGTCAAACTTCATGTCTTCCATGCCGGCAGCGGGTTTCAGCGAAATACCGCCGGTATCAAAGGTCACACCCTTGCCGACAAAGGCAATCGGGGCGTCTTTTTTCTTGCCGCCATTCCAGCGCATCACCACCAGATACGGCTTCTGTGCCGAGCCCTGTGCCACGCCCAGAAGCGCACCCATGCCCAGCTTCTTCATTTCCTTTTCGTCAAGCACGTCAATCTCGACGCCAAGCTTTTCCAGCGCCTTGACTTCGTCAACAAAGCTTGCCGGATACAGAATGTTGGACGGCTCGGAAACCAGATCGCGGGTAAAGAACACGCCGTCGATCACTTTCTTGGCGTTTTCATACTGCTTTTTGGCGTCTTTCGGTTCTTTGGTCGCCACCGTAACGGATTTAAGTGCGGGCTTGTCATCCTTGGTTTCGGTGGTGCGGTATTTGTCAAACCGGTAATCGCGCAGGGCGGCACCGGTGGCAAAATCGCTGGCAAGGTCGTCCATGTCAAACAGGACGGTCACTTCCTTTTCACCGGTACCCTGTGCGGCAACCGTGACCTGCCCGCCCAGTTTCTGTGCGGCAACCACGTCAAATTCGGCTTCGCTGCCAATGCCGACAACAATAATGCGCGACAGCTCAACATTTGCGGGTGAAAGAACCTGCAGGTTTTGCCCGAACTTGCCCTTGAAGGTCGATGCCTTGATCGCGCGAACAATGGCACCGCCAGCTGCCTCATCGAGCGCAACGGCACTTGGCATCAGATCGCCGCCCTCGGTGGCAAAGGCCACAACCGCGCCGGAAGCCGGAACTGCGAGATCGGAAAAAGTGATCTTCATATCGGAAAGGACTCCTGAAAATTTCTGGGTCTGTGAATTGGTTTCGGCCCGCCACCCGTTTTGCGGACATATCCCGTCCGGGTCAAAACCCGATCTCTCCAATTTAACGTGATGCCAGCCGAAAGAAAGGGTTATCCGGCAAAGAAACAAAAAAATCATTCCTGCCATGCGACCGGGACCCTGCAAAAATTGCGAAATATCAAGGCAGCGATTTTTCATCGGTGCACGATGTCCGCTGCACATTCAAAAATTGCGTCAAAAACACCCGGAAACATCCCGGGTTCTGCAAGGTGACATCATGGTTTCGCGCCCGATCCCCATTCTGCCGACCGAACCGGTCGATACAACTTCATCCCGGTCCCAACCCCTGCCGTTCTGGCGCGGGGCCTTTCGCCCGCTTTTTCTCTTTGCCGGTTTGCAGGCGATTATCGGGGTTGTCTGGTGGCTCAGTGCGATGATCCACGGGCTTTGGGCACCGCAATTGGGCACCACATCGCTGTGGCATGCCCATGAAATGATTTTTGCCTTTGGCGGGGCAGCCCTTGGTGGCTTTTTGCTCACCGCCATTGCCAACTGGACCGGGCGACCAGCCCTTAAAGGCACACCGATCATCGCCCTGACCGTTTTGTGGCTGGCAGGCCGGATCGCAATGGTTTTTGCCGCCCAAATCAGCGTTGCATTATTACTGATACTGGAGCTTGCCTATTACCTCGCCCTGCTCGGCCTTGCCGCACGCGAGCTGATTGCCGGAAACAATCGCCGCAACCTTAAAATCCTCGCCATCATCGGGCTTCTTGCGGTGATTGATGCGGTGTTTGTTCTGGCAGCGTCCGATGCCATCCCGCTGGATGCCGAGATTTTCCCGCGTGCCGGTATTTTCATTTTTCTGCTGCTGATCGCCCTTATTGGCGGGCGCATTATTCCCGGCTTTACCCGCAACTGGCTGATGCGCAATGGCAAACTGCCCGCCATTGCCGAACCGGTTTCGTTTAACCGCTTTGATGCGATGTGCATGGGGTCGCTGGTCACCTCCATCGCACTTGCCTTTACCCCGTGGCATCAGGGGGCTGCCGTGATGCTGATGGCAAGCGGTCTTTTGCATTTCACCCGTCTGTCGCGCTGGCGCGGTATTCACACCTTTGCCGACCCGCTGGTGATCATGCTGCATGCCGCCTATTTCTGGCTGCCGCTCAGTTTGCTGCTGATTGGCTTTTCCATGCTGCGACCCGACCTTTATGCGATCAATGATGCCGTTCACGCAGGCGGGGCCGGGGCAATGGCCTGCATGATCATGGCGGTTGGCGGGCGCGCGGCCCTGGGTCATACCGGGCGCGCATTGGTGGCGGGTAAAATCTTTACCACCGCCTTCGCGCTAATCTGGCTGGCAACGGCATTGCGCCTGCTCGCCCCGGTTTTTGGCGGCAGCTATATTACGCTTCTGGCGGCAGCAACCCTGTGCTGGGTTGGTGGCTGGTTACTGTTTTTACTGCGGTATGCCCCGGTTCTGATCGGTGCGCCGCTTAAAAAGGCCTGATTGAATAAAGCGTCATGGATGTGACGGGATGTCAGACCGGGCGGTCCAGCATCTCGTCACTCCAGAAACCATCCGCACCATCGACACGGCCCTTGATATATTCCACCTGCCCGTCATCGGCATCGCCGGTCAGGGTCCAGCCATGCCGTTCATAAAATCCGTGTGCCCGCACATTCGGGTTGGCATCGGTGGTCAGCGATATTTCCTGGCAGCCCTGGTCAAACAGCCAATCCTCCGCCACTTTCAACAGGGCCGATCCCACACCGCGCCCTTCAAAATCCGGGTCCACAAACAGTGCCCAAAGTGTTGCTTCTTTGGGCACGGCAATGGCAAAACCGGCAATATCATCGCCGATTTGCGCCACCCAAATGCCATAACCTTCATTAAACCAGCCATGCCACGCCCCCCGGGTAATGCCCCGCGCCGTCAGCTCCGCCAGGCTCAGCGCATTTTCCCGCACCTTCAGGCGAATGGCAAAAACGGCATCTACATCGCTTTTTATTGCCGGTCGTATGTTCAATCGCACCATCCTGCAAACCGGGCGGCCCTGCGCCTGCCCTCGCAAAAGGCTATAGCAGCCTGCATGCGCCCAAACCAAATTTCTTTGCGATACACCCTTCCCTAACGCTAATTTCCCGCCGCGCTTTGCGGTGCTCGCAAGCGCACCGGCTGGCGTTTGCGGCCCCACTGCCCCGGCTGCGGAGCAAACACACCGGCACAGGCGGTTCCGCATGCGCTGCAATTTCCCTGTGCATCCAGCTTCCAGTCCGAAAGCTCATACCAGTCCCGGCCAATCAGGCGGGTATGGCAGTTATGGCAATAGGTGCTGGATGCCGCATGGTCATGCACATTGCCAACATAGACATATCGCAGCCCATTTTGCCGGGCGATGTCGCGCGCCCTTGTCAGGGTGGTGGCCGGGGTGCGAGGTGTGTCCATCATTTTCCAGTCGGGGTGAAAGGCGCTGAAATGCAGCGGCACATCGGGGCCAAGATGGTCCATGATCCAGCGGGTCATGGCATCAAATTCATCATCCCCATCATTTTCACCGGGAATGACCAGATTGGTCAGTTCAAACCACACCCCGGTTTCGCGTTTTAAATAAACCAGCGTTTCCAGCACATCCTCCAGATGGGCCGAACACAGTTTGTGATAAAACGCCTCGGTAAAGCCTTTCAAATCGACATTCGCCGCATCCATATGGCGAAAAAACTCAACCCGTGCTTCACGGCCAATATAACCCGCCGTCACCGCAATGGTTTTAATCCCCGCCGCCCGGCAGGCCTTGGCCACATCCACAGCATATTCCAGAAAAATCACCGGGTCATTATAGGTAAAGGCGACGGCCGAACAGCCCCACTGTTTTGCGGTTTGCACAATCATATCGGGGGTTGCCAGGCTGCCCACCGCATCCATTTGCCGTGCCTTGGAAATTTCGTGGTTCTGGCAAAATTTGCAGGTCAGATTGCAGCCCGCCGTGCCAAAGGACAAAACCGGGCTTCCGGGCAAAAAATGGTTCAGCGGCTTTTTCTCGACCGGATCAATACAAAACCCCGATGACCGCCCCCAGGTTGTCAATACCACCTGGTCATTCTGCCGCGCACGGACAAAACAAAGCCCGCGCTGCCCCTCGCCCAGCTTGCAATAACGCGGGCAGACATCGCACTGAATGCGACCATCCGCTAGATGGTGCCAATAGCGCCCCGGCACCACATCGCTGGCACCTTGCTCGCTTGTCATGATTGACGTCATGGCGAAATTTCAGCCCGTTGTGAAAATGCAGCCTCCTTTCAAAATCTATCCCGCCGCGTTATCTTTTGCAAAGGATCACCACCCCATAAGGGTCATCCCGGTTACAAGGAGGCGTCATGACTATCATTCGCCCTGCCGCCATCGCCGGAACATTTTACCCCGCCGATGCCGAAACCCTGCGAAGCACCATTGCCAGCCTGATGGCACAGGCCGGACAGCCGGGTGCGGATGCCGCCAGCCCCAAGGCGATTATCGTGCCTCATGCCGGGCTGGTTTATTCTGGCGCCATTGCGGCCGATGGCTTTGCCACCCTCCTGCCTGCGGCAAATACCATTCGCCGCATCGTGATTATCGGCCCGGCGCACCGCATGGCGTTTCAGGGCATTGCCGTTGCCGATGCCACGGCCTTTGCCACCCCGCTGGGGAATGTGCCGGTGGATGAGGATGCGATTAATACCCTGCTAGCCCTGCCACAGGTGCAACGGCTAAACGCCGCCCATGTGCAGGAACACGGGCTGGAAATTGAATTGCCCTTTATCCAGCATGTTTTTACCAACCAGCCCGATGTCACCATCGTGCCCCTGCTGGTCAGCCGCTGTGCCGCGCATCAGGTGGAAGAAGTGGTTGAAAAATTGTGGGCCGGGTCGGAGACGCTGATCGTGATTTCGTCCGACCTGTCGCATTTCCATGATGACGCGACCGCCCGCAAAATGGATGACCGCACACGGCAATTGATTGAGAGTTTCACCGCCGAAGAACTGGGCTTTGACGATGCCTGTGGTTGCCTGCCGATTGTCGGTTTGTTGCGCGTGGCCCGCAAACGGGCGATGAAAGTGAAAACGCTTTCAATGCAAAATTCCAGCGCCACCAGCGGCGATACGTCCCGCGTGGTGGGCTATGGTGCCTGGGCGTTTTTTGACGGCAAAGCTGGCGCTGCTCCAAAAGACAGTCAGGAAGATGCCGCCGAAACAGATTTCGCCCAGGGGACGGAGGCCATCATCCAACATCACGGGCGTGACATGCTGCGCCTTGCCAGTGCCTCCATTCAGCATGGCCTTACCCACAACGCGTCACTGGCACCGGATATGACCACGCTGCCGCCCGCGTTGCGTGAAGCCGGGGCGTGTTTTGTTACCCTCAAGCAAAATGGCAATTTACGCGGCTGCATTGGCTCCATCATCGCCCATCGGCCCCTGGGGCAGGATATTTGTGAAAACGCTTTCAAGGCGGCCTTTGCTGATCCGCGCTTTGCCAAAATCAGCGCAGCGGAGCTGACGGGCGATCTTGCCCTGTCGATTTCCGTGCTGTCTGCGCCCAAGCCCTTTGCGTTTAAAGATGAGGCGGATTTTATTGCGCGGTTAACCCCGTTTGAGGATGGTATTATATTAAGCGATGGCACTCGCCGCGGCCTGTTTTTACCGCAAGTGTGGGACCAATTGCCGGACCCGCGCGACTTTTTGCGCCAGTTAAAACGCAAAGCCGGGCTTTCGAGCGATTACTGGTCCGATAGTTTACGCGCCCAGCGTTTTGTCACACGCGGCATTGAAAGCAGCGATATTTTCCCCGGCGACAGCCTGTGGGCACAAACCGGGCTGGAATAGGGGCTGGCTTTTTGCCTGAAAATTGCCTAGGTCATCCTTATATATCCGCAAAGATAGCTACCAAACCGCATGTCAGACAAAGGATTCCCCATGACCCACGGCCTGCCCGCCGATGCCCGCGCCCTTGAAAACGGCCTGATCGAAATTGCCCGGCGCGCCGGTGCCGCTATCATGGAAATCTATAAAACCGAATTTGAAGTCCGCGCCAAGGACGATGCTTCCCCGGTGACAGAGGCCGATGACGCCGCCGAAGCCGTTATTCTGCCCGGTCTGCGTGCCCTGACACCCGATGTTAAAATCGTATCCGAAGAAAGTGTTGCCGCAGGCAATGTGCCCGATGTTTCTGCCCATACCGATTTTTTCTGGCTGGTGGACCCACTGGATGGCACCAAGGAATTTATCAAGCGCAATGGCGAATTTACCGTCAATATCGCGCTGATTGCCCAGGGTGTGCCGGTGATGGGCGTGGTCTATGCCCCGGCAATCGAAAAACTTTATTTTGGCGGGCCGGATGGGGCCAGGCTGATTGAAGATGACCTTGAACCGAAAACCACCGACATTTCCGTGCGCAACATGCCCGATGCCGGGGTTGTCGTGGTTGGATCGCGCTCGCACGGCGACCCGGAAGCGATGAAGGCGTTCCTCGGCGATCTGAAGGTTCAGGAAATGCGCCCGGCCGGAAGCTCGCTGAAGCTATGTCTGGTCGCCCAGGGCGAAGCGGACCTTTACCCGCGCCTTGGCCGCACGATGGAATGGGATATTGGCGCCGGTCATGCCGTGCTGGCCGCAGCCGGTGGCGTGGTTGAAAACCTTGATGGCAGCCCGTTTGTCTATGGCAAGGATGGTTTCGCCAACCCGTTTTTCATCGCGCGAAGCCCGTCTGTCCCCGTAAAATATCAGGACTAAACCCGATATTTCCCGTTATTTGGCGGAGCATTCACCGCCCCGCCAAATAACGGCCATTGCCGTTCATGACACAGGCATCAATCGCGCAGCAGCCGGGTGACGTTTTGGCGCAACCATAGATGGGCCGGGTCGCTATCGCGCCTTTGATGCCAAATCTGGCGGAAGGCGAAGCTGGGAATATCAAAGGGCGGCGCAAAAACGAAAAGCCCGTCCAGATGATCCGGGGCTGGTACAATGCTGCGCGCCACGGTTAATATCAAATCGGTTCCGCGCACCAGATCCACCGCGATGCTCCAATGCGGCACAATCATCACATTGCGGCGGAACACGCCCAATTGGCCTAGCGCGACTTCAATTTCGTTAGCACTGGCGCTATCGGCGTGCAGGGACACCAGAATATGCGCACTTGCCACATACCGCTCCAGGCTCAAGCCCGCCCTGTGGTGAAAATGCTCCTTGTCCGCCACACAAATAAATTCCTCGCGAAACAGCACCTGGTCACATATATCCGCCCGCCGTTCGGGAAACACCCCCAGGGCGAGGTCAATTTCACCTTCTATCACCTGCGACTGCATGACCTCCCGCCCCGCCTGGCTGATAACAAGATCACAAAGCGGGGCTTCTGTGCGCATCACCCTGATCAGGCCCGGCAATAAAAGCGCCGCCCCATAATCGGACATGGCAAGCCGAAAGGTCCGGCGCGCTGTGGCCGGATCAAAACCCGGTGTTTTCAACAATTCCTGGAGCTGGCCCAAGATCGCGGCCAGTTCCGGTGCCAGGCTGCGGGCAAAGGGGGTGGCCACCAGCTTTCCACCGCGCCGCACCAGCAACGGATCATCGAGCAACAACCGTAACCGGCCCAGCGCGTGGCTGACGGCAGGCTGGCTTTTATTCAGGCGCAGGGCCGCGCGCGAAACATGCTGTTCCGCCAAAAGCGCATCCAGCACCACCAGAAGATTAAGGTCAATCGCGGAAAGATTATTCATAAATCATATATTATAGGTTTGAAATACGAATTTCCATTCATCATTTGAATGATGAATAACATCCCGCATCGGCATTTCACCTTCGGGAGTTATCATCATGCAAAATATCTCGTCCGTTCTTTTGTTGGGATTTGCCCTTTTGGCCGGGGCTGTTGTGCCGTTTCAGGCAGGGGCCAATGCGACCTTGGGCCGTATGCTGGGCCATCCCCTGTGGGCGACACTGGTGTCGCTTGCGGTGAGCATTGCCATCATTATTCCGGTGATGATGGCCTTTAAGGTATCCGCCCCCGCATTTTCCGGCACCTTCAAAGGCCCGTGGTGGATATGGCTGGGCGGTGCGGCAGGCGTCATTTACATCACGGCTGCCTTGCTGCTGGCCCCGAAACTGGGCGCTACCAACTTCATTATTGCCGTCATTGCCGGGCAAATGATTGCGTCCCTGCTGATTGACCATTTCGGTCTGGTTGGCCTGCCGGTAAAGCCGGTCAATCTGGCACGTATTTCCGGTGTTGTGATGATTTTGCTGGGGCTCGCGATCACACAATGGGCGACACAGCCGTCCCGCCTATCCTCCCCGCCCTCAAAATCGATGCTCTCGCAATAAAAGTGCCGCGAAATCTGCCACGCGCTCCAAAAAATTTATACCCAACCCCGGACAGGGTATGTTGCATCGCCGCGAAAAACCAAAATTTTGCATCACAATCATCCCCCTATCGCATTGGCGATGCAGCATGAAACGGGCAGGGCAAAAACCACCAAAAACCCGCAGAAAACTTGACTTTTCGGCAAATATGACGCATCATATTTTCATCGCCACACATTGTTGTAGGTGACGTAAATAGCCGCCGGAATCACGGCGACGCGGTTCGGATCACTACCGCGGAGCGATACCGAACTAGAGCGTAAAAAGAGCCGTCCTTTAGGGGCGGCTCTGCGCTGTTTGGGTCACATTTTTACCCGTTCTGTCATGTGCCGTATCGACAGCAGCAATACCGACAGGCTACCTGCCGTCAAAACCAGCACCGGCAAGGCCCAGCCGCCGATCATCACCAAAAGTGCTGTTCCCGCCGACGGGCCGACAATCGCGCCCAGCGTATAGCTTTGCGAGACCAGCACCAAAACACCGACCTGATAGCCCTGCTCCCCACGCCCGCTGGCCGCGATCAGCACCGCAGCGGTATAAAGGCCCGCCACCGCCATGCCGATGGCAAACTGTACCATTCCGGCAAAAACACCATATCCCGAAAGGGCCAGAGGCACTGCTCCCGCCAGCAGCAATGCAAAACACAGCCATGCCAGTTTCACAGGGCCGCCTTTGTCAGACAGATAACCAATAACAGGCTGGCAGATGGTTCCCCCAAAGACAAAAATTGCCGCCAACCACAGTCCGGCATCGGCAAGGCCGGTGTCGCGCTGCGCCTGCAGGGGCAGGACGGACAAAAAGCAGATCTCGACAAAGCCTGCAACAAAGGCGATTAAAACCAGATCCCAATGATCGATCCAGCGCCGCAAGGTCGCCCCGGCCCCCTTTTTTGTTGACGCCATTTCAAGGCGCGGGAAGGCAAAACCGCATAAAAGCGCAATGATCGCTGCCGCCAGCGCCAGACCCGACATCATCCGGGCATCATCGCCCAACCAGCCGATCAGGATCGGCCCCAAAACAATGCCAAGGCCCATCAGGGTTTCATGAAAACCCACCACCCGGCCGACTTTATTGGCCGGGGCCAATTGTACGATCAGGCCATCACACACCACCCAGCGCAATATCAAGCCCAGTCCGGCAAACAGCGTTGCCGGAAGCACCCAAAACGATTGCGGCGCAACCATCACCACCACGATCAGGGTAAAAAACGACACACCGCTGATCAAAAGCGGAATAACCGGGTGGGTTTTGCGCAAAATCGCCGCAACAAAAAAGCCGCCGATCAAATCGGCCAGCCAGTAAAGCGATAACATCATACCGCCATGCCGCTCGCCCAGCCCGGCATTGGTCAGCGCCAGCGGCAACAGCGTATCAATCACGCCAATCTGAATGATTTGCGACACAAACGACGCCAGGTTCACCAGCGCCAATGGCATAGCAACCGGACCCAAAAGAGCTGAAAACCGCGAAAATACAGGCTTGCGCAAAGGCATAACGGCCCTCCTTGCGATGGTTTACACCGTTTGAGGACCTGAGCGGGTGTTTGCAACAGGCCGAAAAGACAAGCGATACAGGCCTTCACACGCACCACGCGCGAACCATGATCAACCAAATGGTTCTTCCTGTATCAAGAAAATATAACGTGACAATTTTAAGGCTTCAATCTTTTGAATGAGTTTCTTGTTTTAAAACATACAATTAACCACCTAAAACCCACTCCATCATCATACGGATCACATCAAATACAAAAGTCGGCAATGCAACCGCCATGCTCACCGCTAGTGTTTTTAAAAACAAATCAAAATACTGCATTTGACGCTCTTCAGATGAAACACATTCTGTTATCCGAGAGGCTACCTACAAACTTCTGTAAATTCTTGTGAAAAAGTCTGCTCATTTTGTAATTGACATTCGTTCCAGCTTGTCATTTCGGGCCATCATCGCTAGGTATTTCAGCATATTGCAATTTCATTGATGGTGGTGCCATGTCCCCCGCCCTGACCATACGTCCCTATTCCGAAGGTGCCCTGGCGCAGGCTGCGGGCAAATTGCGCGCGGGGGATCTGGTGGCTTTTCCCACCGAAACGGTTTACGGGCTGGGTGCTGATGCCACCAACAAGGATGCCGTCGCCGGTATTTTTGCCGCCAAGCAGCGCCCGTCCTTTAACCCGCTGATCAGCCATTTCCCGGACCGCGATGCCGCAGCAAACCATGCGGTATTTGATGAACGGGCCGATAAACTGGCGGCGGCCTTCTGGCCCGGTGCCCTGTCGCTGGTATTGCCCAAGCGCGAGGACAGCACGATTTGCGAACTCACCACCGCTGGCCTGCCCAGCATCGCCGTGCGTGTGCCCGCCCATGATATGGCGCGCGCCCTTTTGCGCGCTGCCGGGCGGCCCATTGCCGCGCCCTCGGCCAACCGATCCGGGCGCATCAGCCCCACCACTGCCGGGCATGTTGCCGCATCGCTTGGAGATGCGGTTTCTATGATTCTGGATGGCGGGCCATGTGGCGTTGGCCTTGAAAGCACGGTAATTGACCTGACAACCGACCGTGTTGTCATGCTGCGCCCCGGCGGCATTACCGCCGAACAGATCAAGGCCGTGCTGGATTGTGATGTTGTGATGGCCGAAACCGACGACAATGCCCCCAAATCGCCGGGCATGATGACCAGCCATTATGCGCCGGGCCTGCCGGTACGCCTGAATGCGACGGAGCCCGATGCCGTTATTGGCGATGAGGTTTTGCTGGCCTTTGGCCCGGACTGCGCCACGCGCGGCTTTGCCAAAATATTATGGCTGTCCAAAACCGGGGATGACCGCGAGGCGGCGGCCAACCTGTTTGCCCTGCTGCATCAGGCGGATCAAAGCCGGGTCAAGGGCATTGCCGTGGCCCCCATCCCCGATCACGGGCTGGGCATTGCCATTAATGACCGCATGAAACGCGCTGCCGCCCCGCGCACACCAGCACAGGGCTAATTATCTGGCACTTGGTATATAGCCGTCCATTACTGATTGCGCATGTCCAAACACATATTCCACGATCACGGGGCTTTTCATGCCATCTTCGGTTCCGCCAAAGGGTTCCCATACTGCCAGTTTCCTGCCCGCCGCACTTGTTGAACAGTTGCAGGCCGTTGTTGGTCCGCGCGGCTGGAGCATGGCCCCCGATGTGCTGGAAAAGCATAACAGCGAAGCGCGCAATAAATTTACCGGGCAGGCAGAACTTGTGCTGTATCCCGCCAGCACCCTTGAGGTCGCGGAATGTGTAAAACTGTGCCACGAAGCAGGCATTGCCATTGTGCCGCAGGGCGGCAATACCGGGCGTTGTGGCGGCGCGGTTGCCGATAAGGGACAAATCCTGATCAATCTGGCGCGGATGGATAAAATCCTGCAAACCGATGCCCGCGACTTCACCATGACGGTACAATCTGGTGCCATCCTGCAAAACATCCAGCAGGCGGCAGAAGACCATGATTTGTTATTCCCGCTGAGCCTGGGTGCGCAGGGCACCTGCCAGATTGGCGGTAATATTGCCACCAATGCTGGCGGGCTGAATGTTATTCGCTATGGCAATACCCGCGATCTGGTGCTGGGGCTGGAGGTTGTGCTGGCCGATGGCACCATCTGGAACGGGCTTTCAAAGCTGCGCAAGGATAATACCGGCTATGATTTGCGCGACCTGTTTATCGGGGCTGAGGGCACACTGGGCATTATCACGGCGTGTACCTTAAAACTGTTTCCGCGCCCGCGCCATCTTGCCACCGCCTGGGTGGCCCTGCCCCATGTCGAGGCCGCGCTGGATCTTTTGGCCCTGGCACGGCGCGAAACCGGCGATGCCATTGCCGCCTTCGAACTGATGAGCCAGTTTGCACAGGATTTAGCTATTCGCCATTTGCCAAATTGCATCGCCCCGCTTCAAACCCATGCCCTTTGGTATGCGATGATTGAAATCACATCATCCCGCCCCAGGGATGATCTGGCATCGGTGTTGGAAGGGGTGCTGGAACGCGCCCTTGAGAGCGATTTTATTCTCGATGGGACCCTTGCCCAGTCCGAAAAACAGCGCGCCAATTTATGGGCCATCCGCGAAGGCATACCAGAAGCCCAAACGCGCGAGGGCGGCAGCATCAAACATGATGTATCCGTACCGGTTTCCGCCGTTCCCGCCCTGATTGAACGCGGCATTGAACAGGCGCAAAAGCGCATTCCCGGCATTCGTCCCTGTCCGTTTGGTCATGTCGGCGATGGCAATATCCATTTCAATTTCAGCCAGCCCGAAAACATGCCCAAGGCCGACTTTCTGACCCATTGGGATGCGCTTAACCGCGACATCCATGACATCGTGGCCGAGCTGGGTGGATCAATCAGCGCGGAACACGGCATTGGTCGCCTGAAGGTGGATGAACTGGAACATTATGCGGACCCGACGAAAATTCGCCTGTTAAAAACTCTTAAACAGGCAATTGACCCGGAAAATATCTTGAATCCCGGCAAGGTTGTCGCCCATAAGTAAATATGTAGTTTCACTAATGTTTGCCGGGTATACATGTTTAAAATTGAAACCTATCAGCCCCTGAATGTCTTAAAGCCAATCGATGACAATATCTGGCTGGTAGATGGCCCGGTAATCGGTTTTCGCTATATGGGCGTAAGCCTGCCTTTTCCCACCCGAATGACGGTTATTCGCCAAAATAACGGCGATATATGGCTGCATTCGCCGGTTAAAATCTCGCCGGAGCTAAAGGCACAGATTGATGAACTGGGCCCGGTGCGCTATCTGATTGCGCCCAATACCATCCATTATGCCAGCATCCCGGAATGGATGCAGGCCTATC
The DNA here is from genome assembly GCF_001907695.1 of Thalassospira sp. TSL5-1. NCBI lineage: Bacteria > Pseudomonadati > Pseudomonadota > Alphaproteobacteria > Rhodospirillales > Thalassospiraceae > Thalassospira > Thalassospira sp. TSL5-1. The sequence goes on along the minus strand of NZ_KV880637.1, from coordinate 985,164 downwards.
CGGCGGCAGAAAGTTTTGGCGTGGCGGGCATTGCCAAACGCGCCAAAGATAACGGGATTAACATTCGCCTTGATCATATATTGGACGATGTCGCCGATCCGGGCTGGTCGGGCGAGCTTGACCAGGTGGTGGTAAGTGGCAGTTATTTGACCGAGGCGGTATTTTTTCATCGCGCATCACGCACCCTGATCCTGACCGATCTGATCGAAAATTTTGAGGCCCACAAAATCAAAAGCCCGATCTGGCGGTTTTTGGTGCGCCTGTTTGGCACAATGGACCCGCATGGTGCGGCCCCGCGTGACATGCGCGCCACCTTCATGGGCCATAAACCCGCCCTGCGCAAGGCGGTGGACCAGATGATTGCCTGGAACCCGGAACGCATCATTCTGGCGCATGGCCGCTGGTATGACAAAAATGCCGTTGCCGAATTAAAACGCGCCTTTGCCTGGGTGTAAAATAATCCCACGCGATTTTTGGCAGAATAGAGATGGGGCCGGACACAACGCCCGGCCCCTTTTAAATACCGGGCCTGAAAAATCCCGACGGATTATTTCGGGCCGTTCCAGTCATTCAGAGCATCATATTTCATCTGGCGGCGTTCTTCGGGCGAGAGCTTCCAGTTATCGCCAAAGGCAGCCGATTCCCATGATCCGTAGGTCGGGTTGGGCAGCATGAACCAGCGTTCGCCCCAATAGGTCGAATATTCGTCCATCTTGGCCAGGCGGCCTTTTATATCGCCGCCCATATCATCGACAAAATCGCCAAAGTTATCGCCAAACATCATGATGATACGGTGATTGGCAGCAACGGCCTCCCGACGTGTCCCCTTTTCAGATGTCCACTCTTTCTTTTCCCCACGGACCATCACATGGTCAGCATCGGCATAAGGGAAGCCATATTTTTTCAGGTTGGCAATGGTGGCTGCTTCTTCAGGGGCTTTCCGGTTGGTAACGTAATAAACTGCCACACCCTTTTCCGCGGCGGCCTTGGTCAGTTCCAGCGCACCGGGTATCGGCGTGGAAATTTCAGCATTTACGAACTCTGCCCAGGTTTTGGAGCTATAAGACGTATCTTTCGTCACCACCCAGGCCTGATAAGCCGAGTTATCGAGCACGGTTTCATCAACATCCAAAACAATCGCGGGCTGTTTGGACATGTAATTTTCGCCCTGCTCCAGGGCGGCAGACCAGCTATGATCACCAATCGCGGCACCCAGCAGGCGCTCTGCCCCGGCATAAACCGACCTTGCCGTGGTTTTGAATTCAACCGAGGTCTGGTACCACAAGGTGGCATTCAGGCCGTCATTCGGTTTTGCGTCCTGTGCCTGGGCTGCAAAAGAAACCAGAGTGGCAAGTGCGGTGACACCCGCCATTTTCATAAATGCGTTCATCTTTTCATGCTCCCTGTTATCTGACGGGCGGTTGACCGCACGGTCAGGATCACAGGCAGGATGCCACGTTGTACGCCGTTGAAAACCCCTTTTTTATCACAAATTAAAGAAAGCCCCGTATCGGCCACCGGTCATACCGTCAGGCACCAAAACAAAAACGGCGCGATTATGCAAATCACGCCGACAGAAAATTCAGGGTCATGCCGAGTGTGCCATCTGCTAAAGCGTGGTGCGTTTCTCAAAGCCGGTAAATTCTTCGACAATGGGAATCGCCTCTTCATGAAGGCGGTCTACCCGTGCGGCTTCCGGGCCCTGGCGCGCAGCCCCCAACATGGATTGCACCGCCGATGGCGCACCGCAAAATACCGCCTCGACAGTACCATCCTGACGGTTTCGCACCCAACCGGTTAATCCGCGTTTCCGGGCCTGCTCTACGGTCCAGGCGCGAAACCAAACGCCCTGAACCCGGCCTTCGATACGTACCAGAACAGCAATATCACCATTGCCGGTTTGCGGGTCGGGATCGGTCTGTGCCATATCACACCTTCCTTTCCGGTTGCGCCGTTCTGCGCAAATAACTGTGTTATTTCGCGCCCGGAATCACCGCATGCAAATGGGCGTTTTCCTTAAACAGACGCTTTTGCTCTTCACTGGCCGGTGCCTGATAATTGTCTTTCCACTGATCATAGGTCATGCCATAGACCACCTCGCGGGCCTGGTCATAATCCATTGCCACATCATGCTCGCGGGCGGCGGCCAAATACCATTTCGCCAGGCAGTTGCGGCAAAACCCCGCCAGGTTCATAAGGTCGATATTCTGCACATCCTTGCGGTTTTGCAAATGGCCGACCAAACCGCGAAAGGCGGCTGCTTCCAGTTCCAACCGGGTCTGGGCATCCAGTTCGGCGGCAACACCATTGCCGGTGGCAGCTTCGTTGCTCAGGGTTGATCCGGCACAATCAGACATTTTCCATCCTCTCACAGTCAAGCTCTTTGCTTAAAGATGTAATCAGTTCGGGCACCTGCGCAATGTCGGCGGCCTCACAAAACAGGTCATTTTCAATTTCGATCTGACCAACCATTTCATGCACCCAGGTAATTTCATAGGGGATATGAATGGCCGCCCCACCGCATTCGAGAACCGGCAAAATATCGGACTTCATCGAATTGCCAATCATCACGGCCTCATAAGGCTCCACACCATAACGCCCAAAAATGTTGCGATAGGTCAGCGGGTCTTTTTCCGAAACGATCTCGACCCCGTCAAACAGCTTTTCCAGCCCGGAGCGTTCGATTTTAAGCTGCTGGGCGATCAAATCCCCCTTGGTGATCAAGACCAGTTTGCAATCGGGCGTGCGGGCGAAATGCTCCAGCACGGTGGTGGCCCCGTCAATCAGCCGGGTGGGCGCGCGCAGCATGGATTTGCCGATTTCGGCCAGCTCGTGAATTTCCGCCGCCGTGATTTGCTTGTCGGAAATCTCGATGGCGGTTTCAATCATCGACAGGGTGAACCCGGTGATTCCGTAACCGTAAATCGACAGATTTTCGAGTTCCGCCTTGTAAAGCCGCTCATCCACGGTCTTGCTATCGCCGTAGTTTTCCAGCATGGCGCGCAAACGCACATGGGCGTCGCGGAATAACGGTTCATTGTGCCAAAGCGTATCATCGCCATCAAAGGCAACCAGCTTGAACATTCACACTCTCTTGTTTCGTTTTTTATAAACCTGCCGCCCCTTTGGGGCCGCTTGCGACAGGACCGCCGACCATAAGCCAGAGCAAACACCTGGTAAAGTCCTGCATTGTTTATAGTTAATGCGTTTTAAAACCGTTACTAGGCATCGAAGGCCCCAATTTAACCTGACGGATCACTTTTGCGCGAATACCGCCAATGTGGCGCGTTGTCGTTTTGTGCAATCATTCAGGCAGAGTGTGTCTTTTGAAAATCCTGTCTCCAACTTAGGTTTTGTCCATCAGCAGATCGCAAACACACAAAACCTGATTCCCCAATAAGAAATGGAGACTTTGATGTCCGAAATTAAAAACAAGGTCGTTGCCATCACCGGTGCGAGCAGCGGTATTGGCGCGGCAACAGCACGCCTGTTGGCACAAAAAGGTGCCTGCATTCTTTTGGGTGCAAGACGCACCGAACGCCTTGAAGTCCTGGCAAATGAAATCAATGCCAATGGGGGCAAAGCGGCCTTCGCCAGGCTTGATGTTACCGATGCGCAAAACATGCAGGACTTTGTCGATTACGCGATAGAGCATTTTGGCAAACTGGACGTGCTGTTCTCCAACGCCGGGATCATGCCGCTTTCCATGCTGGCATCGCGCAAAACCGATGAATGGAACCGCATGATTGATGTTAATATTCGCGGTGTTCTGAATGGCATCAATGCCGCCCTGCCGGTTTTTGAAAAGCAGGGATCCGGGCATTTCATCAATACCGCCTCGATCGGGGCGCACATGGTGGTGCCAACGGGGGCGGTTTATTGTGCAACCAAATATGCCGTTTGGGCCATTTCCGAAGGCCTGCGCCAGGAATCCCAAACCACGCGCGTCACCACCATTTGCCCGGGCGTTGTTGAAACCGAACTGGGCAATGACATTACCGAAGAAACATCGAAAAATGCGCTGAAGGAATTCCGTAAAACCAGCCTCAGCCCTGACGCCATCGCGCGCGGCGTCGCCTACGCCATCGAACAGCCCAAAGACGTGGATATCAACGAACTGATCATCCGCCCGACTGTCAGCGCGTTCTAAAACCAAAACGGCAAAGCCGCCGGGAATGCCCTGGCAGCTTTGCGTTTTTACCCGTCCTACGCGGACAAAATAAAGCCGACAAAATAAAAAAAGGCACCTTCGCGAATTGGCGAAGGTGCCCAAAGCCAATACAACAGCCCTTCTGGCCCCTGCATTTCGTCCCTGCTTAACGCCGGACCGTCTTAAGAAAGATTTCAACCTGGTCCATAAGCGAGGTCCCGTTTTTGCCAAGCTCGGCGGCGGCTGTTAGCACCTCGTCGGCAGCCCCGCCGGTTTCGCCAGCAGCACGGGTGACATCGTCGATGTTGGAGGACACATCCGCCGTGCCCGACGCCGCCTGCGAGATATTGCGCGAAATTTCCTGTGTGGCCGCCGTTTGCTCCTGAATGGCAGATGCAATGCCCGTCGAAATATCATTCACACTGCTAATGGTGTCGGAAATCTCCTTGATCGCAATGGCGGAACTGCCGGTTGCCTCCTGAATGGCCCGGATTTGCCCGGCAATCTCGTCGGTGGCGCGGGCGGTCTGGGTGGCAAGTGTTTTAACTTCAGAGGCCACAACGGCAAATCCCTTGCCTGCATCCCCCGCGCGGGCAGCCTCGATTGTGGCATTCAGCGCCAGCAGGTTGGTTTTACCGGCAATATCATTGATCAGCAAAACAACCTCGTCGATTTTCTGGGCGGCGTCATTCAGCCCGCGCACCTTTGCGTTGGTATCAAGGGCCTGACGCACAGCGGATGCAATAATTTCGGTCGATTCCTCAACACGTGCGCCAATCTCGACAAAGGATGCCGAAAGTTCCTCGGTGGCGGAGGCAACGGTTTGTACATTTTTGGCCGTCTGTTCGGAGGCGGCCGCCACAACGACCGCCCGTTCGCTGGTGGTATTGGCCGTTTGCGACATGGACTTTGCCGTTGCCTGCAATTCCGTTGCCGCCATCGTCACACCAGATACCAGCCCGCCAACCGATGATTCAAATTCGTCGGCCATTGCATTCAGGGCCTGGCGTCGTTCTTCCTCGGCCCGGGCCTGGTCTTCGGCACGCTGGGCGATGTTGCGCTTTAAATCCTCCAGCATCTTGCGCAGAGCCTGGGCCAGCACGCCAACTTCGTCCTGCTGTTCAATATGCAGGGTTTGGTCAAAATCGTTGCGTGCAATACCGTTAGCAAAATCGGCACAACTGCGAATGGGTTTGGCAATGCTGCGTGCAGCCAGCACAATTAACGCAATAGCCGCAACCGCAATGACCAGCCCCACCATCACCGACCAGAAAATACTGTTCGATGTCCGGATGTGAATATCGGCTTCCAACTGGTTAACAGTAGCTTGAACCACTTCACGCGGGACAGAAATCAGAATGGCCCAAGGATGTTGGTCAATCCCCATTTTTACTGGCGCATAAACTTCAATATCCGGGGATGATGCGTCGTCCTCGACAATGCCGGTGCCTGACTGCACCGCATCAAATCCCGCACGCCATTCCGCACCAACAGATGCCGTACTTTGCCCGATTGAACCGGGATTTTTGCTATTGGCGACAATCAACCCATCATTGCCCATGATCACGACATTCCCCCGTCCTTCATAAATCGAGGCATCGACGGAAACGGCAAGCTTTTGAACAAAATCAAGATTATAATCGGCCCCGGCGACCCCGGAAAATTTACCGTTGATCATGATCGGCACCGACATGGTCGCCAAAAACACCGACTTTCCCTGTACAATATAGGGAAGCGGACCCAATATATTTTCCTTGCCGGTATTGGCAGGCGAAATATACCAATCCCCCTTTATCAACCCATTGGCATGTTTTTCGCTGCTGTCATATTCAACAAGTGGCTGAATGGCGATGTCACCATTGGTATTGCGTGTCCAATATGGCAAAAACCGCCCGGATTCATCCGATCCCAGTTCCCGATTGCCTTTAAAAAGCGCATCATTGCCATCAAGGGCGTTTGGCTCCCACGCAGAATATGTACCGTTAAACGCACCGTTTTCCTGCAAGACCTTTTTCAAAAGAGCGTTGAACTGGCGACGCCGTTCAGCATCGGCTGTCCCGGCATTTCCGCTATCTGCCAGCACCGAAAATACATGTGCCATATTACGGGCGACATCAAACGCCGTATCAAGCTCCGACTGAATTTTTTTCGCCTCAAGACGGGCACGATTTAACAGTATTTCTTTTACCTGACTGTCGACAATTCCCATAACTTCGGCTGTTGTCTGATCATTGCTGACACGAGTAGAAACGAGATTGTACCCGACCAAAGCCGCAACTGTTACCAACAGGCAGGTCCCTGACACCAAAGCAATCTTGAGTTGAATTGATTTTATACGCGACAAAGTGAAAACTGACATCCTGACTCCCTCTCCCCGTCATATCCAGCCATCATAAAACATACACTTTGGTATGGTTTATATATACTTTTGAGTATTGAAAATATGACTTAAGTCAAGGGTGGTATAATCACCAAGATGCCGAATTCTGCTGATGCAGCGAGGCCAAAAATTTAATTACTTAAAAAAAGCAGCAAACTATCGATATCTAAACAATATTTTTTCGACAAGCCAACACGTCTAATTCTTCATACGCACATGCAAAGAAAAACCTACCTAAAAGCATAATACTAAAGAACAAACACCTGGCATCACTATCCCTTGACACGCGCCACCAGAATTCAACTTTAAATTAAAAAATGGGCCAACGGCTCTCTCTGCCGTTGGCCCATTTTCATCAAAACACATTCTCGCACTGATCAAACCGTGTCACACCGCGAGAAATATCTGTCTGTTATACGTCTTTTTCAAACTCGATGATAATGGCATCGACCGACAGGTTCGCACCCTGCTTGGCGTGGATGGTTTTGATCACGCCCTTGCTTTCGGCTTTCAGCACGTTTTCCATTTTCATGGCTTCGAGAATGCACAATTCCTGACCCGGCTGGACGGTTTGCCCTTCCTCGACCGAGACCTTGACCAAAAGGCCCGGCATCGGGGAAAGCAGGAAGTTGGACATGTCTGGCGGGGCCTTGAACGGCATCAATTTTTGCAGTTCGGCGATACGCGGGCGCAAAACCTTGATGTTTTTTTGTACGCCATTGGTTGCCAGGCGATAGCCAGTCCCATCGATATCGACCTGCACACATAGCGGCACGCCATCAATTTCGCCGAAAAACAGGCTATCGCCAATTTTCCAGTCCGACACCACACCAAAGCTGCGATCGCCAATGGCGACAATGTAATCACCGTTAACGCCATCAATTTCGATGTCAAACGGGGTATGATCATCACCGGTGACGGCAACCCAGCTTTCATGCACCGGGGCGGCATTGTCGCGGAACTGGCCGCTAATGCCGCCATTGCGTTCGGCCATGCGCTGATTGATATAGGCCGCCACCGTGATCAGGGTTTGCGGGTCATCATTGGGCAGATCATCGGCCGAGAACCCATGCGGGTATTCTTCGGCAATGAAGTTGGTGGTGATATTGCCATCCTGGAAGCGCTTATTGGCCATCACCGCCGCCAGAAACGGAATATTGTGCGAAATGCCACGAATAAAATAGGCATCCAGTGCACGTCGCATATGATGGATGGCCTCGTCCCGGTCAGCACCATAGCTGACCAGCTTTGCCACCATCGGGTCGTAGAACATGGAAATTTCACCGCCCTCGAACACGCCGGTATCAACCCGGACATTATCTGTTTCAACGGGCGGCTGGTAATGGACAAGGCGACCGGTGGAGGGCAGAAATTCGCGAAACGGGTCCTCGGCATAGATGCGGGTTTCCATCGCCCAACCGGTCAGGGTGACGTCCTCCTGATGCAGGGTCAGTTCTTCGCCATATGCAATGCGGATCATCCATTCAACCAGATCCTGCTTGGTCACCAGTTCCGTCACCGGATGTTCGACCTGCAGGCGGGTATTCATTTCCAGGAAGTAGAAGTTTTTGTCTTTATCGACAATGAATTCCACCGTCCCGGCGGAGCAATAATCGACCGCGCGCGCCAGTGCCACGGCCTGTTCGCCCATGGCCTTGCGAGTTTCAGGGTCGATAAAGGGGGATGGGGCTTCTTCCACTACCTTTTGGTGGCGACGCTGAATGGAACATTCGCGTTCGCCAAGGTAAATGGCATTGCCGTGTTTATCGGCCAGCACCTGAATTTCAATATGGCGCGGTTGTTCGACAAACTTTTCAATAAAGACACGATCATCGCCAAAGCTGGAGGCAGCTTCGGAGGTGGCACGTTCAAACCCTTCGCGGCATTCGGCATCATTATGGGCAATCCGCATGCCCTTGCCGCCCCCGCCGGCCGATGCCTTAAGCATCACCGGATAACCAACTTCGTTGGCAATTTTAACGGCCTCGTCGGTATCCTTGATCACGCCCATATAGCCCGGCACGGTGGAAACACCGGCATCGGCGGCAATTTTTTTCGAGGTGATTTTATCGCCCATCGCGCCAATGGCACCGGTCGGCGGGCCGATAAATTCAATTTCGGCTTCGGCCAGGGCCTTGGCAAAATTCTGATTTTCCGACAGGAAACCGTATCCGGGATGCACGGCCTCGGCCCCGGTCTGTTTGCATGCCGCGATGATTTTATCAATCAGCAGATAGGACTGGTTAGATGGTGCAGCACCGATATGCACGGCTTCATCGGCCATTTGCACATGCAGGGCGTTTTTATCGGCATCCGAATACACCGCCACGGTGGCGATGCCCATTTTGCGGGCGGATTTAATCACACGGCAGGCAATTTCGCCGCGGTTGGCAATCAGGATTTTCTTAAACATTTCTGGATGCTCCGGGCTTATAACGGGATATTGCCGTGTTTTTTGGCAGGGTTTTTGACGTCCTTGTTGCGCAACATCGCAAGCGATTTGCACACCCGACGCCGGGTGCCATGCGGCATGATGACATCATCGATAAAGCCCTTGCGCCCCGCGACAAACGGGTTGGCAAATTTCTGGCGGTATTCTTCGGTGCGGGCCTCGATTTTCGCGGGGTCGTTCATATCAGCCCGAAAAATGATTTCCACCGCCCCTTTGGGCCCCATCACCGCAATTTCGGCACTGGGCCAGGCATAGTTGACATCGCCGCGCAAATGTTTGGACGCCATCACGTCATAAGCGCCGCCATAGGCCTTGCGGGTAATGACGGTTACCTTGGGCACCGTTGCCTCGGCATAGGCATAAAGCAGTTTGGCACCGTGCTTGATGATGCCGCCCAGTTCCTGGGCCGTGCCCGGCATAAAACCCGGCACATCGACAAAGGTAACGATGGGAATGTTATAGGCATCGCAAAAGCGCACAAAACGCGCCGCCTTTTTAGAGCTGGCAATATCCAGGCAGCCTGCCAGCACCATTGGCTGGTTGGCGACGATGCCCACCGCACGGCCATCCATACGCGCCATGCCGATAATGATGTTTTTGGCATAATCGGGCTGGATTTCGTAAAAATCACCTTCATCGACGGTTTTAAGGATCAGTTCCTTCATGTCGTAAGGCATGTTGGGGTTTTCGGGCACCAGGGTATCGAGCGAATAATCATCGCGATCCACCGGGTCCTCGCATGTGCGCGCCGGCGGCTGTTCCTTGTTGGACAGCGGCAGAAAATCTATAAAGCGGCGGGTTTGCAGCAGCAAATCCACATCGTTTTCAAAGGCCAGATCCGCCACACCGGAAACAGCGGTGTGTGTCATCGCCCCGCCCAGTTCCTCGTGAGTGACTTCCTCATGGGTCACGGTTTTCACCACATCAGGCCCGGTCACGAACATGTAGGAGCTGTCCTTGACCATGAAAATAAAGTCCGTCATCGCCGGGCTGTAAACGGCCCCGCCCGCACATGGCCCCATGATCAGCGAGATTTGCGGAATAACACCCGATGCCTCGACATTGCGCTGGAACACATCGGCATAGCCCGCCAGGCTTTCGACCCCTTCCTGAATACGCGCCCCGCCGGAATCATTAAGGCCAATTACAGGCGCGCCGACCTTCATGGCCTGATCCATGATTTTGCAAATTTTACGGGCATGCGCGCCGGAAAGCGCACCGCCAAAAACCGTGAAATCCTGGCTGAAGACAAATACCAGTCGGCCATTGATCGTGCCGTGACCGGTTACAACACCATCCCCGGGAATGCGGTTTTCGGTCATGCCGAAATCAACGCAATCATGTTCGACAAACATGTCCCATTCCTCGAAACTGCCTTCGTCAAGCAGCACATCAAGGCGTTCGCGTGCGGTAAGTTTGCCTTTGGCGTGCTGTTTGTCGATGCGCGTCTGCCCGCCGCCCATTGCGGCATTGGCGCGCATTTCTTCGAGTCTGGTGATGATTTCCTGCATGCTGGCTGATCCTTGTTTGTGGCCCGGCCGGAATAAAAACAGCGTCCCGCAAAATACGGGTGCAAAACTGAAATACCATTATTCGGTACTGGAATGCCAATTATTTTTACACAGCAACATTCAATACCGCAACCGGGCAAATGCCTGAATTCCCTAGCGTCAAAGGAAAATACCAGATCGAACAGAACTAAAGTCTAGGATATGATGGAATAAGATTATTCGCCCGATACGGCGTGAAAACAAAGGCGACTGTCGCATATATTGCTTAAATGACGGAAGGCCGCGCCTGATGAACCCGAAAAGTATTTCGCCCGGCTTCCTTGGCCTGATAAAGGGCGCGATCCGCCTGCCAATATAGGGTTTTGGGCAAAATCCCCTCACAACCGGCACTTATGCCAATGCTGACACCGACCTTGATGTCGTGCCCCTCGATATGGCTAGGATGGCTGACATGGTCAATCACACGCAAGGCCGCCTTCTTGGCAATGGCGATGTCTTCCACATTGGTCAGCAAAACCGCAAATTCATCACCACCCAAACGGGCGATAAAATCACTTTCGCGAAATTGCTTTCTAATGCGTTCGGCCACATCAACCAGCAGCGCATCCCCCACCGGGTGCCCGAAGGTGTCATTGACCATTTTGAAGTTATCCAGATCGAGCAACAGTAAAACAACATGCCGCCCTCCGGCCCTGCATTTTGCAAGGGCGCCGGCCAACTGGTCTTCAAACTGGCGACGGTTGCCAAGGCCGGTAAGCGGATCAGACAGGGCCATATGGCGTATGCGCTGTTCAATTTCCTTGGAAAGGGTGATGTCACTATGCGTACCTGACAGACGCAGTGGCTTCCCGTCCTCCGACCATTCAAATACCTTGCCCCGATCCAGCACCCAAACCCAGCTTCCGTTTTTGTGTTTCAGGCGGTATTCACAGTCAAACTGATCAATTTCATCGTCAAAATGGCGATTTAACAGACCAGTGATGGTTTCGACGTCGTCAGGATGACAAAGATCGATCCAACGATCCACATTGCACGGCATCAGTTCTTCCAGGGTATATCCCCCGATTTCCGCCCAGCGTTCATTAAGCCGGATCTCGCCCGTCTGCACATTCCATTCCCAGGTGCCCGCATTGGTGGCCCGAACAATTTCATCCAAACGCTGGCGTTCCAGCTGAAGCTGACGGTTGGCCTTGATCAGGCGGCGCTCATATTCGTTTCGTTCTGTCACATCAAAGACAATGGAGTTAATATATTCGGAGCCATTTAACATGATGCGCCCGGAATTGACCCGCACATCGCGAATGGCACCATCAGCAAGCCGATGCCGGAAGGAAAAACTGGCAGCACCGTTATCAACGATCTTTTGCACCGAGCTGGCGATAACATCGCCATTCTCCACATTGATCTGACCAATCACCATGCTGCGCAATGTGGCATGATCATAGCCGTAAAAATCACAGGCCGCCTTGTTGGCATCCACAATCTTGCCAGTTAACGGGTCAATCAGCAATTTAACCGCCGGGTTACGATCAAACATCTGGCGATACAGGCTTTCGCGTTCGGCAATCGCGGTTTCGGCATTTTTCAAATCGCTGACATCGGCAAAGGAAACCACCGCCCCTTCGGTTTGGCCAGTTTCGGCATCAAAAAGCGGCTGGGCATTGATGCGCACCCAGATCCGGCGATCAGCGGCACATTGTATGCCCATAATCACGCCATAAACCGGCTCCTGCCTTTGCAGGGCGCGCACAACGGGGAAATCATCGGGGCAGAAAGGATGCCCGTGCTGATCAACAGCCTGCCAGCAATTATCGGCAGCCTTAAGACCCAAAAGCGCGCTGGCACTTAATCCCAGCATTTTTTGCGCGGCCAAATTGCTTTTTACAATAGTGCCGCGCGCATCATAGACCATGACGCCATCGGGAATGGTTTCCAGCAAATGCTGGTAGCGACGGTTGCTTTCCTGCAAGGCCACCGAGATTTTCCGGTATAATGACGGGTTACGCAACATACCGACAATGGTCCCGCCTTGCGGGTCAGCACCAGGAATTTTCATTGCCTGATCAATCACATCAAGCCATTCGCCATTGCGGTGACGAATACGGAAACGCCGGGTCAGCGTTTTGCCACACATTTCAGGTGGCAGCGTGGCAAGCGATGTTAACCTGCCAATGTCATCAGGGTGCGCCAGTGACAAACACCAATCCGCACCAGGCACGCCCAGATCGGAGATATCATAACCCAGCATTTGTTTGAGATTGGCACTAAAACTGCTTTTTTCCGGGCAGGCAAGATCAATGAAATAAAGCAGGCTGTCTGTGTCTGACGGTGGCGCATCATGTTCACAAGACACGCCTGATACCGTCAAACCGTTGAGACGGTCGAGAACGTTTTCAAGATACCCACCTGTTTTACTCTCGGTCGTCATACGCTGCCTCCGCATCACCCGCACCCTGCGCACCCCCAAATTCCCTGCGCGACGATCGGGAAGGCAAAAATACCTTCTTCTAATATAACCACCCATCTAATACGTATGTATATAACCTTTGCAATATAAATCTGCAATTGAGGCAAGAAAATAAAGAAAAACTGTAAATATCTGATATTTTTTAAGTTCATTCGCCGGAAAAGGCCAACAAACCAGGAACACAGCTATCATTGCGTATTGGATGACCGACAAAAAAACAGGCACCCTTCGCAAAAGGTGCCTGCCGGTCGCCTATCCTTCTCCACAACACATAATATGTCGCAGAACGTGGAAGCAATTAGGGGTTTGATTACAGGGCCGATCCGTTGCTGCGCAGCAGTGCCAAAAACTCCCCAGCAGCCAAAATCTCGTGCCGCAGGCGTTCCCGGCGCACGGTGGCCTCGGCATCCTCGCCCCAGTTTTCGATGGAATAGCTTTCATCGATCTGGGAAATGTCAAAGGCCCCTTGCGCATCCAGGCGACCATGAAAAACCGCCAGACCAATCACAACAGAACCGGAAACCGTGATCAGGGTGTGCAGGGCGGCCAATTGATGGTCATCCAGCGGTTCGATCACGTCCTGGATGGCAAGAAGAGCGGTATCTTCCTGCGATACCGGCATCACACCCTGTGTCACCTTTAGCGCAATTGAAAATTCGCTTTCGGCCCAGTCAAGCAGGGGCTGCCAGTGTTCGTTCTGACGTGTGACCAAATCATCGGGATATTGCGCCCGATAACACAACAAATCACTCCGTCCATAACCGACAAGCTCGGCAATGACGGCAGTCCGGTTGGGGGCAACGCGGTCAATCGCGGTTGCCGCCAGCTGCATATGCGGCATGGTTGCCGGAACAATATGCTCGTCCTGCGCATCCCATTCGGCGGCAATCTTTTCGGCAAGAGGTTGAACCGGCAGCAAAAACTCTGCCTTGGCCGGGGTTTTGACAGCCCGCCCGTCCAGATGCACGCGCCAGCCCGCTCCGCCTGGGTCGGGAACTGCCGCCACGTTTTTATAAAACCGTTTGATCGATGAATTTACCATAAAGGCGATATGCCCAAATCCGTCAAAAGACGCAAGGGGTTTGATGCCAAAAGTGGCACTGATCGCCTTTTGCAGAAAAAATATGCACATTTTTTAAACAAAAATTTACGCAGCTTATATTTTAGACATTCCAGGACACTGCTCAAACCCGCTGCCAGCATAGAGGGCGGAAAAATGGCATGAGGCTTGCTGATATTTTGCGGGTTTCTAGGCCTGAGGCAATGAAACATATCGCGCAAACGCGATGCAATCGGGAGACTTCGACAGATGGGTAAATTGGGTTTACGGATCGCGGCAATCGCGCTTGGCACAGCGGCACTGGTGGCGGGCCATGCAGCAAAAGCAGATACACCAATCAAATTTTCGCTTGACTGGAAATTTGAGGGCCATACCGCACCTTATATTCTGGCCAAGAAAAAGGGCTATTTCGCCGATGAGGGGCTGGATGTCACGATTGATTCGGGCAATGGCTCGGTCGGGGCAATCACGCGGGTTGCCAGTGGCGCCTATGACATTTCCTTTGCCGATATCAATTCGCTGGTTGAATTCAACGCCGCCCACCCGGACCAGGCGATGAAGTCGATTTTCATGGTCTATGACCGCCCGCCCTTTTCGCTGTTCATGCTGAAAAAAAGCGGCATCACCAAACCCGAAGACCTGAAGGGCAAGACGCTTGGTGCGCCGGTTTTTGATGCCTCGCGCAAGCTGTTTCCCGCCTTTGCCAAGGCCACCGGCCTATCGATGGATGATGTAAAATGGGAAAGCATGGACCCGCCGCTGCGCGAACCGATGCTGGTACGCGGTGATGTCGATGCCATTTCCGGCCATTATTTCACCTCGGTTCTGAACCTTGAAAACCAGGGCATCAAAAAAGACGACATGGTTGTCTTCAAATATGCCGATTACGGCCTGGATTTTTATGGCAACGGGATGCTGGCCTCCAAGGACATGATGGAAAATCATGGCGACCAATTGCGCGGTTTCCTGCGGGCCGTGGTCAAGGGCTGGCGCGATGCGATTGCCAACCCGGACGAGGCGATTGCCGCCCTGAAAGAAGTGGACCCGCTGATCGATACCGACCTTGAAACCGAACGCCTGAACATGGTGATCGAGGATAACGTCATTACCGACGAAGTGCTGGCACATGGCATGGGCCCGATTTCGACCGAGCGCATGGCAAAAGCCATCGAACAGGTCAGCCTGGCCTTTGGCCTGCAAAACCCGCCCAAGGTCGCCGATATTTTCACCAGCATTTACATGCCTGGCGAAGCAGACCGCAAAATCAAATAATAGCCACACAAAACAGCGAAACAGGCAGGGAGAAGAAGGCTGTGTCGAGCAGTTTTGTCGAGCTAAACAAAGTCACGCTGCGTTATAGCGAGGGGGATGACCTGGCACTTGATACAACGGACATGAAGATCCAAAAGGGTGAATTCATTGCCGTTGTCGGCCCTTCAGGATGCGGCAAATCCTCCCTGCTGAAACTGGTGTCAGGGTTGATGCCGCCCAGCGATGGCACGGTGATTGTCGATGCCAAGGAAGTCGCCGGACCGTTAAAAATTGTCGGCATGGCCTTTCAAAACCCCACCCTGCTGCCGTGGCGGACGACACTGGATAATGTGTTGCTGCCTTTGGAAATCGTAAAGCCACACCGCAACCGCCTGCGCAAACACAAGCAGGAATATATCGAACGCGCCAAAGACCTTTTGGCAACGGTCGGCCTGGCCGGGCACGAAAACAAATACCCGTGGGAGCTTTCAGGCGGGATGCAGCAACGCGCTTCGCTGTGTCGCTCCCTGATCCACGAACCCGACCTTCTGATGCTCGACGAGCCCTTTGGCGCGCTGGATGCGTTTACCCGCGAGGAATTGTGGGACATTTTGCAAAACCTTTGGATGAAACGGCCCTTTACCGTGATTCTGGTCACGCATGATCTGCGCGAGGCGGCCTATCTGGCCGATACGGTTTATGTGATGTCCAAGCGACCGGGCAAAATACTGGTAGCGCGTGAAAACACCCTGCCCCGCCCGCGTGACCAGGAAACCACCTTTACCCAGCCCTTTATCGATCTGGTTCATGAATTGCGCAGCCATATCCGCGATGTGCGGGCAGCCTAGACGAAAGGGCCGATAAAATGACCAAACGATCCCTTCAAAACCGGGCAAGCCCCTGGATCAGCGCGATTGTTCTTTTCCTGTTATGGGAAGGCATTGTGCGGCTGTTTCACATCCCGGATTATGTTCTCCCAACACCCTCGGCCAGCCTTGAAGCGGCGTGGAAATTCCGCAGTGCGATCTGGATGCACGCGGCACAAACGCTTTATACAACGCTGTTCGGCTTTGCCATTGCTGTTGTTTTTGGCGTTTTTCTGGGTGCACTGGTGGGGTCCAGCCGGGCGATTTATACGGCCGCCAACCCGCTTTTGGTTGGTTTCAATTCGGTGCCCAAGGTGGCCCTGGTACCGGTTTTGGTGATGTGGTTTGGCATTGGCACGGTGCCTGCCGTGATTACCGCCTTCATCATTTCGTTTTTCCCGATCGTGGTCAATGTGGCCACCGGCCTTGCCACGCTGGAACCCGAATTGCGCGATGTGTTGCGATCCCTGGGCGCGACCCGCACCGATATTCTGATCAAGGTCGGCTTTCCCCGCGCCCTGCCCTATTTCTTTGCCTCCCTTAAGGTTGCCATCACGCTGGCCTTTGTTGGATCGGTCATTTCCGAAACGGTGGCGTCCAATGTCGGGGTTGGGTATCTGATGCTGTCGGCCTCGTCGAAATTCAACATGCCGCTGGTTTTTGCCGGCCTTTTGGTGATCGCGGCGATGGGCATCATCATGTATGAGTTTTTCAACATTGTAGAGCGCCGCTCCACCCGCTGGGCCAACCGCGCCAATCCCACCGGCTGACGCCCCCCATACCAATAAAAAAGGGCCTGCACGCGTTTAGTGCAGGCCCACATCACATTCGCCTTTGCTCAGGCAAGGTGTTCTTTGAAAAAGCCAAGCGTGCGTTCCCAGGCCAGCTTTGCGTCCGCGGCGTCATAACGCCCGCCGGTCGGGTTGGCGAAGGCATGGTTGGCCTCGTACCAGAAAATCTGGTAATCGGTTTTGCCAGCTGCTTTCAGCGATTTTTCAAACCCGTCCACCATCGCCTTGTTGATATTCTGATCCAGAGTACCAAAATGCCCCATCAATGGGGCATTCAGGGTTGCCAGTTGTTCAGGGGTTTTGGCAACATTGCCATAATAAATCACACAGGCATCAACAGTGGTGGCAAGGGCGGTATTCAGCGACCAGCCGCCGCCAAAGCACCAACCCACAACGCCCACTTTGCCGGTACAATCCTTATGATCCTTCAGATAGGCAACCGATGCCTTAAGTTTCGACGTCGCCGCAACCGGGTCCACCTCTGACATCAGCGATTTTGCGCCAGCAGGTGTGGTGGCCGCCGGTTTGCCATATAAATCAACCGCCAGCGCGATAAAACCCTGATTGGCATACTCCGCCGCAGTTGCACGAATTTGGTCATTCAGGCCCCACCATTCATGGATCAGCAAAACAGCCGGTGCAGGCAATGCGGCAGGCAAAATCACCTCGGCGACCATTGTTTCACCGGTTGGCGCGGTGATCGTGACCTTTTTCAGGGTTTCGGCGGCGGCATGCGCCAAAATCGGATCGGCCAGAACCACAGCCAGCGGCAAAACAGCAAGGCCTTTTAAAAACAGACGTCGTTCCTGATCCGTTGCCTTGGGCGGCGGCCCCAAATGATCGTTTGATCCACATCCGTCCAGTGTGCACATCCTCGCCTCCTGATTTCCCGATTTTTACATTAAAGGGCGATGGTGGCAAAATGCCACCGTCCCCGTTACAACCTGCCCGGTAAATTTACCTTCAGTTAAAATCCTTTACGAGCCTTCGTCAAATGGCAAGTCAAACTCCTGTCAGAGAGCACTAGCCCGGCAGGACATCACACGATAACCTTTTGAAAAAAATAGAATCATGCGAAAAACACATTCTCAAGAGCACAATGGGGATGTGAACATTTTCACCCACGCCGTCACAATGCGCCGCCAAAATAATGGTACGAAGGCGGCAAACATGCCCCGTCATGAACTGGCAACTTTAAAAACCAAACGCAGGAAAAAATGCAGGAAATAGAAACCGTACTATTTGATCTGGGTGGCGTGCTGGTGGATTGGGACCCGCGCCACCTGTATCGCAAGATTTTTACCGATACCGCCGAAATGGAATATTTCCTGAGCGAAGTCTGCCATCCGCACTGGAATTTCCTGCATGACAAGGCGGCCCTGGAATTTGAAACCTCCATTCCCGAGCAGCAACATCGCCACCCGAAATATCATGACCAAATTGCCGCCTGGCGGGATCGCTGGCCCGAAATGATGGCAGGTTCGATTATGGGTACCGAACGCCTGCTTGAGGAGTTAAAGGGCAAAAACACCGTACGCCTTTATGCGCTGACCAACTGGTCGCACCAGACATGGCCCCATGCCCAGGAGAAATTTGCGTTCCTGAAAAATTTTGAGGGCATCCTGGTTTCCGGACAGGAAAAACTGGCGAAACCCGACCCGCGCATTTTCGAGCTGACCGCCAGCCGGTTTGGCCTTGATCCCAAAACCACGCTGTTTATTGATGATTCCGAAAAGAACATCCAGCAAGCCCGCGAAATGGGCTTTGCCACCCACTGGTTCCGTGACCCGATCCGCCTGCGCAAGGATTTGATGGAACGTGGCGTGCTGTAGGGTAATTCCCACACTTGCCGCAACCAAAGCCCAAACAAAAAACAGGCCAGTAGAGTCCATCTACCGGCCTGTTGTTGTTATGAAATCGTATAATGGGCTTATTTGTTGTTCTGGCGCAAATAGGTGGCAAAAACCTCGCCAAAGACCTGCTGCCAGCCGGTAATATAACCATCGCGCACGGCAGTCGCGATTTCACCCAGATTTTCCCATTCCCAATGCACCAGCTTGATCACACAATGCCCAAAGGCATTTTGATCAAAGCTGACACTGACACGGGTATAATCACCAGAATCCCACCCCGGATGCCAGGTAAATGCCACCTGCTCGCCGGGCAGCCAGATTTCGATTTTACCCCATATTTGCGGTGTCCGGCCCTTTGCGGTTTCGATAATTTCGCCGCCCAACCCCGGGTGCATCCTAATACCGGTGCAGTCTTCGCGGGCAATCGTATGTGTGGCGCGTGGCCACCAGTCGCCAAAACCTTCGGTAAAGGCAATAAAGGCCGCATCCGGGTCACGTGGGACGGTAATTTCAACGGTTACAGGATCAAGCAGAGCCATGTCACGCCCGTTATCAAGGGTCAAATTATCATCAGCCATCTATCTGTGCCTCAGGCCGTTTGTCCGGCAGTTTTCCATAACGCTTCCAGCATATCGGGAAGTTGATCAAAATGATCAATCACCGCATGCGCCCCGGCTTTTTCCAGTGTTTCACGTTCATGATATCCCCAGGCCACACCAATCGACAGCATCCCCGCTGCCCGGCCCATTTCGATATCAAAGGTGGTATCGCCAATCATCGCGCAATTGCGCGGATCCGTGCCGGTTTCGCTCATCGCGGCTTCCAGCATCGAGGGATGTGGCTTTGACGGATGGTTATCGCAAGTCTGAAGCGTGACAAAACGACGCGAAAGGTTATTACGCTCCAGCACCGCATCAAGGCCGCGCCGTGCCTTGCCGGTTGCCACCCCGGAAAGCCAGCCGCGCTGATCCAGGGATTCGATCACTTCAAGAACACCCGGAAAAAGGGGTTCAAAAAAATCAGGGCTTTGGCGCAGGGTAAAAAAGGCGGACTTGTAACTGTTGGTCACAGCCTGGATCAGGGACGCCTCCAGCACCGCGGGCCGGGCCAGCCGGGCAATGGCCTCGGGCAGGCTCAGGCCAATAATGGTGCGGGTTTTTTCCAGGCCCGGGCATTCCAGGCCGTGTTCGGCAAAGGCATGATCCATGCAATGGGCGATGGCGTGCTGACTGTCTACCAGCGTGCCATCACAATCAAAGATCACAAGTCGCAGCAAATCCGTCGTCATTCAGAAAACCTGTTTTATGGGCCGCCATGCCGATACATGACGCTTGGTCATCACGTTCCTCGTGCCCCGTAGAGGTAGCCTGCCTGCCCGGTTTGGTCCAGCCAAAAGCGGATTTGGCCCCGAGTCTTCATCCCAAAAGGCACGGCCCGCCCGAGCCGCGCGCAAGTCTTTCAACCTAAACGGAAATTCACCGGACTGTAAATAATTAGAAATATATAATACACTTAAGCATCGCCCCGCTAACAAGGGGAGGAAACCATGCTAACCCTGAAGGACTGCTTTGACTTTAGCGACCTGAATGAAGACGAAATCTGCGCGATTGCCGAATGTGAACACATTCCAATCATCAGTGCGCTGGAAGAAGGTGAAAACCTGATTCATAGCACACATGGACGCCAGCAGATCGCCACGATGCTGCTGAGGCGCGCCCAGGAATGTGAACTGTCGGGTATGGAGGTTCACGCAGGCCATCTGCGCTGCATTCACAAGGCGTTTATTGCCCGGTTCCCGACTTAAGCTTTTCGGGTAAACAAAATTCACCGGCAAGGCAGCATAATCGGCCCTGCCGGTGGGTCTGTTTTAACGCCACACACAAACGGCATTAGCGCCGGGACGTAGCACGACGTGCCGGTTTCTTTTCTTTTTCACGATGAATTTCGGGCGTCAAAAACTTGGTTGGTGTTTTCGCATCGAAATTAAGGGTTTTCAGGCTGTCGGCAAAATGCGGCGGCACCGGGGCCTCGATCACCACACGATAGCCGGTAACAGGATGCGGGAAATCGATCGCACGGGCATGAAGGTGCATCTGATTTGCCAAACCATCGCGAAAGGCCTTGGCCCCGCCATATTTACCATCACCAATAATCGGGCAGCCTATCGCCTCGGTATGGGCGCGAAGCTGATGGGTACGCCCGGTCAGCGGTGACAGGGCCAGCCAGGCCGCCTTCTGCCCCGCACGGGCAAGCTGGCGATACACGGTTTGCGCGGTTTTGCCCTGCTTTTCATCAATCACCATTTTCTCGCCGCCCTTACCGCCCTGTTTGGCCAGGGGGGCGTCGATCAAACCTTCACGTTCTGCGGGCGCACCGGCAACCAGCGCCCAATAAAGTTTGCGGGTGGTTTTATCCTTGAAAGCGCGCGTTAGCGCCGCGGCGGCCGATGCCGAACGGGCCAGCAGCAACACACCGCTGGTATCCTTGTCCAAACGATGGACCAGTTTCGGGCGTTCCTTGCTATCAAGCTTTAGCGCATCAAGCATGCCATCAATATGCAGGGCGGTATTGGTCCCCCCTTGCACGGCCAAACCGGCAGGTTTGTTGATTGCCAGAACAACTTCATCATAAAACAGCACGGAATCGCGCAGGGCCTGCAAGTCTTCCTCGCTGGCATCGACACGCGACGGGCCGGTTTTCGCCTTCGGTTCGTAATTGCCATCCTGCCACGGCATTTCGCCGCCACCCGACATAACAGGCACCGGCGGCACGCGAATTTCCTGCCCAGGCTCCAGGCGCTGATTGGCCTTGGCGCGTTTGCCATCCACGCGGATCTGGCCGCCACGCAGAAATTTTTGCACCTGACCAAACGTAAATTCCGGGCAATTACGCTTAAACCAGCGATCCAGGCGTGTTTCCGCCTCGTCCGCCTTAACCCGACGCAGGGTAACACCGCTCATTGGAAAGCTCCTCGTACCAATGCCATTGCCCCAAACAGGGCCGAAATACCGACAAACACCGAAACTGTGACATAAAGGGCCGCCAGCGCAAAATTACCCCGTTCATATAGGGTCGCTACATCGAGGGAAAAAGTGGAAAAAGTCGTAAACGCCCCCAAGAACCCGGTAACGATAATGGCGCGAATTTCCGGGCCGATGGAAAATTTAAGGGCACCCAGCTCAATGACCAGGCCCATAATGAACGATCCGACGATATTGACGGTGAAAGTGCCCCACGGGAACCCATGCCCCATCAGCGAATTCATCCAGTCGGAAACGACATAGCGCGACATGGCGCCCAACGCCCCGCCCAGGGCGACACAGGCAAAAATGATCGGTGAAAATTGCATGGCGGGAAGCTAGTCCTTCAGTGTTCAAATGTCACATGCGAAAACCGCACGGGCGATACGCGCCTTCGCACGGATCAATTGAAATGAAATTGCCATCACGACCATGCTGCAATTCATTCTGGCAGCAAAGACGGCATCAGAAAAAAGGCTGGCTCCGGATGTAACAGAGGACAGGCTTTCAGGCAATATTGTCGTCTGTCACTCCCTCGTGACTCCCTTTCAATCTAAAGAATAAGGGAGTTTAGACCATCTTGATAAACAGAATAAAAGACAGCCAAACCCCTTGGTCTTTAAGCAAGGTTGATGAACAAACCGTATTTATTGGCTGACAGGCACACCACGGGTCAGCGCAGAAAGCTGGGAGACCAGCTTCTCAAGGCGCTTTTGATTGGCTCCCAAATCGTCGGCCCCATATACCGAGCGGCTATAAGCCAAAAGTTCGCTGCTATTGTCTTCAACCGGAGATGCCTGCAAATCAACCCAGTCGGGAAAGCGAAAAATGGAACTGCGAACGACAAAGCGAATATGCAGGGTTTCGCCATTACGATATGTGACCTTGCCGTGCATTGACGGCACCAGTTCCTCGATCCGGCTAAAAAGCTGGGAGGCACTGACAGGAAAAACCGGGCTTTCAATTTTACGAATGGCGGGCGGGCAATGTCCGCCCCCGCATACCAGATAAAAATTGGGCTGTGCTGGCAGTGGCATTTCCGGGGAAAAACGGGTGACTTCGGGCTCACCTGCGGGCAGCATCGAGTCAAGCAGCCCGCTAAATCGCACCCCTGCAAATGTCAGGCCTGCAACCGCAATCAGCCACATGATCAGCATCACACACCGCGACACATATTTCCCCTTATTCCATCTTACGATGTCACCTTGATGATGACACACTGCCAGTTCGCCAAATATATACATAGAATATTAAACGACTGTAATTGCAAAAACAAAAGACCGGCATGCAGGCGCATACCGGTCTTTTATGTCATTCAGCGCTAAAAAACATTAGCGCCGAGATATTATAGTCAAAGCAATCAGGCTGCTTTGGGCAATTCAGCAGCTTCAACAGCAGCCAAACCTGTTGCCATTGCCTTATCGGCATCAACGGCAAAACCAGCGGCTTCGATCACGGTAACATCGGTAATGCCGAGGAACGCCAGGAACTGCTTCATGTAAGGGGTCGCAAAGTCTGCCGGGCTGTTAACCGGAACGCCGCCGGTGGAAACAACCAAATAGGCCTTTTTGCCGCCAAGGGCACCAACCGGACCGTTTTCGGTATAATTAAAGGTCACGCCAACGCGGGCAACCATGTCGTTCCAAGCCTTCAGCGTGGACGGCACGGCAAAGTTGTACATCGGAACACCGATAACCACGGCGTCAGCGGCCTGCAATTCGGCAACCAGCGCGTCGGATGTTGCCAAAAGGGCCTTCTGAGCATCGCTGCGGCTGTCGGCCGGCGTGTAATAAGCCCCCACAACATCGCCATTGATGGCCGGTGCAACATTCGCATCGAGCACGCGCGAGGTCACTGTCGCCGACGGATCAGCTGCTTTCATACGCTCGATCAGTTTCAGGGCAAGCTGGCGGCTTTTGGAATTTTCACCGTTTACGGACGGATCGATGTGCAAAATGGTGCTCATGAAAGAGTCTCCAGTCAGGGTAAATTGATATGTCCGCACCATATCAATTTCCGGACTTGGGACTATCCATTGATAGTGCACATGTTTGTTTCCAGAAATTGCCTAATCAATCATCCGTAGCGCGTTTTTGCCGTTCCCGGCGCAGTTTGGCGAAATAATCCACCCGCTTGCGCAAATCGCGCTCAAAGCCGCGCTCGACCGGATCATAAAACTGCTGGCGGCGCATCCCGTCAGGAAAATAGTTCTGGCCGGAAAAACCGTCTTTCTGGTCATGGTCATAGGCATATCCCTGCCCATAGCCAATTTCCTTCATCAGTTTTGTAGGCGCATTCAGAATATGGGCCGGTGGCGTAAGCGACCCGGTATCCCGCGCAATACGGGCAGAATGATTATAGGCATTATACCCGGCATTGGATTTGGGGGCCAACGCCAGATAAATCACCGCCTGGGCCAGGGCCAGTTCACCCTCCGGGCTACCCAGCCGTTCGTAACTTTGCCAGGCACCCAGGCAAATTTGCTGCGCCTGCGGGTCAGCCAGGCCAATATCCTCGATCGCCATGCGCAACAAACGACGCGCAACATATTTGGGGTCTTCGCCGCCCATCAGCATCCGGTTATACCAGTAAAGTGCCGCATCCGGGTCCGATCCACGAACCGATTTATGAAGTGCGCTGATCAGATTATAATGGCTGTCATTGCCCTTGTCGTAAATCGGCATGCGTTTCTGAATCACGCGCGAAAGCTCTGCCACACCCAGCGGGCCGTCATCGCTGGCGGGCAGCATAAACAACTCTTCGGCCATATTCAGCAAATAGCGCCCATCGCCATCGGCCATGGCTCGAAGGGTCGTGCGGGCCTCGGCCGTTACCGGTAGATCAAACCCCATTTCGCTTTCGCTACGCTTTAAAAGCTCTTCTAGCGCCGGATCATCCAGGCGTTTGAGTACCAGCACCTGACAGCGCGACAAAAGGGCGGCATTTAGCTCGAATGACGGGTTTTCGGTGGTTGCCCCGATCAGGGTGATGGTGCCATCTTCAACATAAGGCAGGAAACTGTCCTGTTGGGCCTTGTTGAAACGATGGATTTCATCCACAAAAAGCAGGGTGCTGGCCCCAGTGACACGCCGGCCGCGCGCCCGCTCGAACACCTTGCGCAAATCCGCCACGCCGGAAAAAATGGCAGAGAGCGGCTCGAACGCCATATCGGCAATATCGGCCATCAAGCGGGCCAGCGTGGTTTTGCCACATCCCGGTGGGCCCCACAAAATAACCGAGGGGACACGCGCGGTTTGCGTCATCCGGGTCAAGGGTCCGTCATCGCCAAAAAGATGATCCTGCCCGACAATCTCTGTCAGTTTGCGCGGGCGCAAACGATCTGCCAGCGGGCGGGCAACCTGACTTTCAAATAAAGATACCATGCCTGCCTTATACCCTTTCGCACCCGTTTTCTGCAATTCCAGCAGACAAGCGGATATTCCGACACATAACAATGCCGGAATACCCGCATTGTTTCATCAGAGGGTATAATCCGCGGTCAGGATTTTACCATCCCGTTTTACCGCAACGGACCAGTTCCGGCCCTTTTCCCCCTTGCGCAAGACAGCGTTCAAATCGGCCACACTGCCAATGCGGGTTTTATTGACCTCGGTGATCAGATCACCCGGCTTCAAATTGGCCTGGCGCGCCAAGCTATTGGACGCAACATCCAGAACGATCACCCCGGTTGTCAACGTGTCAATGCCCAGTTCGTCGGCCAGTGCCGGGTTAACATTGGCGACCTTGGCTCCGGCAAAGGGGCTGCGGGTCTTGATCGTGGTTTCATCACGCGCCGGAACTTCCGGGGCGACTTCAAGCGGAACCGAAACATCCTGCTTGCGGCCAGCCCGGATAATCGTCAGCACCGCCTGACCCTTTGGTTCCAGCGTGGCAACACGGAAGCGCAGGCTATTGGGGTCGTCAACCTCCAGCCCGTTGACCGCAACCACAACATCGCCCGCCTTCAACCCGGCGCGGCGGGCCGGACTGTTTGGATGAATCGCATTGATCAACACGCCGCCCGGGCGCTCAAGCTCCAGCGAACGCGCCAAATCGGCGGTAACGGTTTGCCCCGACGCACCAAGCCACGGGCGACGCAAATCACCACTGATCAGCCCGCGCATCACCACCTTGACCATATTAACCGGAATGGCAAAACCAATACCGTTCGACCCGCCCGATTTGGTAAAAATCGCAGAATTTACGCCAATCAGATCGCCATTCATGTCAATCAGGGCGCCACCGGAATTTCCCGGGTTAATGGCCGCATCGGTTTGAATGAAAGACTGATAATCCTGCCCGGTCACACCGGCACGCGCCAGGGCGGAAACAATGCCGCTGGTCACGGTTTGGCCCACGCCAAACGGGTTTCCGATGGCCAGCACCAGATCCCCAACCTCAACATCATCAGAATTGCCCAGTTTCAGGGTTGGCAAAGCATCGTGAACATCCTGCAACTTCAGAACCGCAAGGTCAGTGCGTTCATCCGCGCCGACCAACTTGGCATCAAACTCGCGCCGGTCATGCAGCACCACACGAATTTCGCTGGCACCATCAATGACATGCCGATTGGTAACAATTGTGCCGTCGGACGAAACAATCACCCCGGAGCCCAGCGACCGTTCCACCCGCTGGCGCGGCGCACCAAAGGCACCGCCAAACCGGTTGCCAAAGAACTGGTTGAAAAACGGATCATTCATGAAAGGGTTGGCCGGACGCGACGTCACAACCTTTTTGGTATAGATATTAACCACCGATGGTGCTGTTTGCTTGACCAAGGGTGAAAACGACATCTTTATTTCGGCATCGCTGGTGGGTAATCGGCGCTCTGATGCAGATGCCTGATGATGAAGCCCCCCAACCAGCACCGTCATCCCCATTGACAGTGCCAGTAAGAACATTCCGATCTTTTTTGCCTGCACGTTTCTCTCTTCCATGCTTGAGATGGGTGGGTTTCACCCCGCGATGCCGATTTTACCGGTTAAATGCACTGCAAGACAGCATGTTTGTTGGCCGAGACGTCACACATGCAAAACAGGTAGGGTGCGAACGACAGAACCGGAAAGGCGGGAACGGATGATGAAAACCCCTGGGACCCTTCAGATTTAGGACCAAATGCCCGCCCCTGCAACCATTGTCCTGTCTGTTATTCACCAACCGGGTGGTAAAGAAGAACAGAACAAGCCTGTGCCTGCGAGCGCATCGCACAAAGCACGGCGCACGGCCCTCTGCCCCGCTATCCCGGCAGAAGCCATAAAAAAACGGGCGGTGCCAAGGCACCACCCGCTCGTTTCTTTGGCCAAGGCGTTGGACTTATTCGTCCGAACCTTCAGCTTCGCCCTCTGCTTCGAGGCGGGCGCGGTCAGCCGCACCTTTTGCTTCCGGGTCACGATCGACGAGTTCGATCAGTGCAACCGGAGCAGCATCGCCGTAACGGAAGCCAGCTTTAAGAACGCGGGTGTAACCACCATTGCGTTCCTTGTAGCGTTCAGCAACAGCGCCGAACAGCTTGGCAACAGCCGCTTCGTCACGCAGGGTCGAAAGAGCCTGACGGCGTGCATGCAGGTCGCCCCGCTTGCCCAGCGTAATCAGTTTTTCGACATACGGGCGAAGATCTTTGGCCTTCGGAAGAGTCGTCTTGATCTGTTCGTGAGTGATCAACGAAACAGCCATGTTGGCAAACATTGCCTTACGATGGGACTTCGTCCGATTGAGTTTACGGCCTTGCATACCGTGACGCATGGGTACTCTCCTTCTGGCTTGGCTTCGCGCGCGAAACCGATTGTGAAACCGTAACGCCACCCTGAAAACAGGTCATGCACGTACGGTGTGGGCAACTCTGCCCGGTAGGGTTATTCACCCTGTGCTGGACCGCAGAACGCGTTCCATATCGACCCGCAGGCCGAAGCCCCGTCTTAGAACGGGTCTTCGAACTTGCGTGCCAGATCTTCGATATTTTCGGGCGGCCAACCGCCAACTTCCATCCCGAGATGCAGACCCATCTGAGCCAGAACATCCTTGATTTCGTTGAGCGATTTACGGCCGAAGTTCGGCGTACGAAGCATTTCTGCCTCGGACTTCTGAACCAGATCACCGATATAAATGATGTTGTCGTTCTTCAGGCAGTTTGCCGAACGAACAGACAGTTCAAGTTCATCAACCTTACGCAGCAGGTTTTTGTTGAACGGCAGTTCGTCTTCTTTCTTCTCTTCGACAACCGCTTCAGGTTCTTCGAAGTTCACGAACAGCGACAACTGGTCCTGCAGAATGCGCGCAGCAAGGGCAACCGAGTCTTCCGGCGTTACCGAACCGTTGGTTTCAACGGTAATCGACAGTTTGTCAAAATCGGTATCCTGGCCAACACGGGTATTTTCAACCTTGTAAGCGACCTTGCGGATCGGGCTGAAAATCGCATCGATCGGAATAAGGCCAATCGGCGCATCGGCAGAGCGGTGCGCAGTCGCAGCAACATAGCCCTTGCCGTTTTCAACGGTGAATTCGATATTGAGCGTCGCGCCATCATCAAGGTGGCACAGCTCAAGACCCGGATTGAGGATTTCGATATCCGCACCGGTTTCGATCTGACCTGCGGTGACGGCACCGGGGCCAGTCGCCTTCAGGGTCATTTTCTTCGGACCTTCGGCGTGCATACGCACACCCAGGGTCTTGATGTTCAGGATGATGTCGGTAACATCTTCCCGGACCCCGGGAATCGACGAGAATTCGTGTAAAACGCCATCGATCTGGATTGCAGTCACTGCCGAACCCTGGAGTGACGACAGCAGAATGCGACGCAGCGCGTTGCCCAGGGTCTGACCAAAACCGCGCTCCAGCGGTTCAGCCACGATCGTACCGACGCGGCTGGCGTCTGTACCCGGGGTAACATCAAGCTTCGTCGGCTTAATCAGTTCCTGCCAGTTCTTCTGAATCACGAGACCCACCTTCGCAACTGGAGCCTAGGGTAATGTGGGGTGAGATACACCCCAACGAGAAACGCGAACAGGCCCGGTCTCCCGGGCCTATACGCGGGTCGTCCGCAGATCGGCGCGATTAGACGCGACGACGCTTGCGCGGACGGCAACCATTGTGCGGAATCGGCGTTACGTCTTTGATCGACGTAACGGTGAAACCGACTGCCTGCAAGGCGCGCAAAGCCGATTCGCGCCCTGAACCCGGGCCCTTGACTTCGACTTCAAGCGTTTTCATGCCGTGTTCAGCAGCTTTCTTCCCCGCATCTTCTGCAGCAATCTGTGCTGCATAAGGCGTGGATTTACGCGAACCACGGAAACCCATGCCACCAGCGGTCGACCAGGCAATGGTATTGCCCTGAACGTCGGTGATGGTGATCATGGTGTTGTTGAACGTTGCATTCACATGCGCAATGCCGTTCGTAATATTCTTACGCTCGCGGCGACGCACACGAGTCTGAGGTGCTTTTGCCATTGTCGTTCCCCTACCTTACTTCTTCTTGCCAGCAATCGGCTTAGCCGGGCCCTTACGGGTGCGGGCATTGGTGTGGGTACGCTGACCGCGCACCGGGAGACCACGACGATGACGCAGGCCACGGTAGCAGCCCAGATCCATCAGACGTTTGATGTTCATTGCGGTTTCACGACGCAGGTCACCTTCAACGACGTAATCGGCGTCGATGACTTCGCGAACACGAAGAACCTGATCGTCACTCAGCTGGTGAACGCGAGTCTGCGCTTCGATACCAACTTTCGAGCAAATTTCTTTAGCTTTCGCCGGACCAATACCGGTGATGTAGGTAAGCGCAATCTCGACGCGCTTCGCGGTCGGGATATTTACGCCAGCAATACGAGCCACTGTGTGAGACTCCTGTTTCCTGTTAACAAACCCTACGGCAGATCCTTTGGGACCAATCGCAGATGCAAAGCGGGCCAGCAAGAGCTAACCCGCAAAGCAAAACACGACCAGCCCGGGAAATTACCCCAGGATGGCTTCAATCTCGCGCGTAACTTCGTCGATTTCAGCCATGCCGTCAACTGTTTTCAGCTTACCTTCCTTCTCATAGTAAGGAATGATAGGTGCTGTCTGCCTGTGATAGGCCTCCAGTCGCGACGTAACCGTTTCGGCGTTGTCGTCTGCGCGACGCTTAAATTCGGTGCTGCCACATGCGTCACAAACACCTTCAACCTTGGGCTTCTGGAATTCGTCGTGATATCCCTGTCCGCATCTGGCACAGGTATAACGGCCAACAATACGGCGCACAAGGGCGGCATCATCAACACGCAATTCAATCACGTAATCCAGAACAAGGCCTTTTTGTTCCAGCATCTCGTCCAGGGCTTGTGCCTGGGCCGTGGTGCGTGGAAAACCGTCCAGGATAAAACCACCCTTGGTATCATCCTGGTCGAGACGTTCGGAAATCAGACCAATCATCAGATCGTCAGAGACGAGATTTCCCGCATCCATGACTTTCTGGGCCTGCTTTCCAAGTTCGGTCCCGGCGGCAACTGCGGCACGCAGCATGTCGCCGGTAGAAAGCTGTATCATCCCGCGACCCGTTTCAAGCCGCTTGGCCTGGGTCCCTTTGCCGGCACCGGGCGGGCCAAGAAGGATAATGTTCATCGTTACCCCCTGATAGTCGCGCGGCACCTGTCTTAACGGCGGCGTCCGCGCAGTTTCGATTTCTTGATCAGGCCTTCATACTGATGGGCCAGCATGTGTGACTGAATCTGTGCAACAGTATCCATCGTTACCGTGACAACGATCAGCAGGCTAGTCCCACCAAAGTAGAATGGCACCGACCATTCCGCGATCAACAATTCTGGCAGAATACACACAAAAGCCAGATACGCGGCACCCAAAACCGTCAGGCGGGTCAGAATAAAGTCAAGATGCGCAGCGGTATTCTTGCCGGGCCGAATGCCGGGAATAAAGCCGCCATGCTTCTTCAGATTGTCCGCAGTGTCATCCGGGTTAAAGACAACAGCCGTATAGAAGAACGAGAAAAACACGATCAGGGCGATATACAGCGCGATGTAAAGCGGCTGACCACGCCCCAGAACAGCCGTCACACTCGTCAGCCATGCAGGGGCATCCGTCCCTGCCGTAAACTGCGCGACAGACAGCGGCATCAGCAACAAAGAGCTGGCAAAGATCGGCGGGATCACACCGGCAGTGTTGATCTTGAGCGGCAGATGAGAGCTCTGCCCTTCCATCACCTTCATGCCGACCTGGCGTTTCGGATACTGAATAAGCACCCGGCGCTGTGCGCGTTCCATGAAGACGATAAAGGCAATCACTGCAACCGCCATGACAATGATGGCAACGATCACCAGGGCGGAAAGCGCGCCGGTACGGCCCAGTTCCAGCGTGCCGGCAATGGCACGCGGCAGGTTGGCAACAATACCGGTGAAGATGATCAGGGAAATACCGTTACCGATACCGCGCTGGGTGACTTGCTCGCCCAGCCACATCAGAAACATGGTACCGCCAACCAGCGTCACGACAGCGATCAGACGGAAGAACATACCCGGTTCATGAACCGCAGCTCCCATCGAGCCTGACATGCTTTCAAGGCCAACGGCAATGCCCCAGGCCTGAACCGTTGCAATCACAACCGTCAGATAGCGGGTATATTGATTAATCTTTTTACGACCCTGCTCGCCCTCTTTTTTATACTGCTCAAGAGTGGGCGAAACGGTGGTCATCAACTGAATAATAATTGAAGCCGAGATGTAGGGCATGATGTTCAGAGCAAAGATCGTCATGCGGCTTAATGCGCCACCTGCGAACATGTCGAACATGCCAAGGACACCACCCGCATTCTGCCGGAAAATATCCGCAAGAATGGACGGATCCACGCCAGGAACGGGAATATAGGTTCCCAGACGATAAACAATAAGCGCCCCCAAAGTGAACCAGATACGCTTTTTAAGCTCAGTCGCCTTGGAAAAAGACGACCAGTTCAGGTTCGCGGCAAGCTGCTCGGCGGCCGATGCCATGCACTCATCTCCCAATACACTAAAACCGGAGGGTCCGGGCCCATGCAAGATGGAACCGGACCCTCACGTCGTTACAGAGGCTTACTCTGCGGTTTCTGCTTCGGCCGCAGCCGGAGCCAGAACCGTTACCGAGCCACCGGCTTTCTCGACGGCTTCAATAGCCGACTTGGAAGCACCGGTGATTTCGATGGCGAGTTTCGCCTTGAGTTCGCCCTTAGCGAGCAGACGCAGACCGTCTTTCTGAGGACGGGCCAGGCCTTTTTCCACCAGGAGAGCGATGGTGACATTTGCACCTTCTTCAAGAACACCGTTATCAACGGCAGTCTGAAGGGTACCCAGGTTCACAACGCCATATTCCTTGCGGAACGGGTTTTTAAAGCCACGCTTAGGAAGGCGGCGATAAATCGGCATCTGCCCGCCTTCAAAACCGTAAATCGCTACGCCGGAACGGGACTTCTGACCCTTCTGACCTGCGCCAGAAGTTTTGCCTTTGCCCGAACCAATGCCGCGACCAACACGGGTACGCGCTTTGCGGGCACCCGGGTTATCAGCAAGTTCGTTGAGTTTCATCAATCAACACCTTTTCGATCTGGGCCAATCAGGCCTCGTCCACACGGACGAGGTGCTTGACCTTGGCGATCATTCCGCGAACAGCCGGAGTATCTTCCAGCTCACGAGTCCGGTGCATCTTGTTGAGACCAAGACCGACCAGCGTTGCACGCTGGTCTGCCGGACGTCCAATCGGCGACCCGGTCTGGGTAACACGAACGGTCGCTTTTTTGCTAGCAGCCATATCGAATTACTCCTTTTCGAGGGCGGCAGAAGCAGCGTTAGCTGCTGCAGAACCGCTGTCGCGACGGGCAACGATATCGCCAACCTTCAGACCGCGCTTGGCCGCTACCTGACGCGGGGAAGCGCCATTGACCAGAGCGTCGAGGGTTGCACGGATGACGTTGTGCGGGTTGTTGGACCCGGTGCACTTGGCAACCACGTCCTGAACACCCATCGTTTCAAACACTGCGCGCATTGCACCACCGGCAATAATACCGGTACCGGCCGGAGCCGAACGAAGGAGAACGCGACCTGCACCGAAATGACCATTGATGTCATGATGCAGGGTACGACCTTCGCGCAACGGAACGCGGATCATGTTGCGCTTGGCTGCTTCGGTGGCCTTGCGGATTGCTTCGGGAACTTCACGGGCTTTACCCGTGCCGTAACCGACGCGACCGCGCTGATCACCAACAACAACCATTGCGGAGAAAGCAAAGCGACGACCGCCTTTGACCACTTTCGCGACGCGGT
This sequence comes from Thalassospira sp. TSL5-1, assembly GCF_001907695.1. Taxonomy (NCBI): domain Bacteria; kingdom Pseudomonadati; phylum Pseudomonadota; class Alphaproteobacteria; order Rhodospirillales; family Thalassospiraceae; genus Thalassospira; species Thalassospira sp. TSL5-1. The sequence continues at coordinate 952,087 of NZ_KV880637.1, read as the reverse complement.
TGATACCAACCAGCTTGTCGACGAGTTCGGTCTCTTCACGGTTTTTCGGCGCCTGCTGCGGCTGATTTTGATTACGTGCCATGGTCGTGCTCCTTAGAAGTCCAGACCGCCCTCACGGGCGGCATCGGCCAGAGCTTTCACCCGGCCATGGAACAAATACCCGCCACGATCGAAAACGACCGTTTTTACACCAGCGGCAACAGCACGTTCGGCAATGGCTTTACCGACAAGCGCAGCAGCTTCGGCGTTACCGCCCTTCGCACCATTCTCTGCCGACGAAGCCGAGGCAATGGTTTTGCCAGCGAGATCGTCGATGATCTGAGCATAGATATGTGCGTTGGAACGGTGCACGCTGAGGCGCGGGCGACCGGCCGCTTTCTGGCGGATCGCAAAACGAACGCGGCGTTTGCGACGTTCGAAAAGTTTTCTCGCGTTGTTCATCGTGCCAGTCCTTACTTCTTCTTGCCTTCTTTGCGCAAGATATACTCGCCTTCGTAACGGACACCCTTGCCTTTGTAAGGCTCCGGACCGCGCCAGCCGCGGGCATTTGCCGCAAACTGACCAACGAGCTGTTTATCTGCGCCAGAAATGGCGATAAGGGTCGGCTTTTCAGCAACGACGGAAAGACCGGACGGAATGTCCATTTCTACGTCATGTGAAAAACCAAGCTGCAGAACCAGTTTATTTCCCTGGACCTGGGCACGGTAACCAACACCGGTGATTTCGAGCTTCTTGGTGAAACCTTCCGAAACACCAGCCACCAGATTGGCGATGTTGGCACGGGTGGTTCCCCAAAGCGCGCGAGCGCGCTTGCTGTCATTGTTCGGTTTTACCCAGATCTGGTTATCTTCCTGGGTAACGGTTACGTCCGAGGTCAGGTTCAGGCTAAGCTCACCGAGCTTGCCCTTTGCACTGATTGCTGCTTCGGTCAGGTTGATGGACACGCCGTTAGGCACGGCCACCGGATTTTTTCCTACTCGCGACATCGTTGGCCCTCTCCTTAGAATACCTTGCAGAGGATTTCGCCGCCGACATTTTGCTCGCGAGCTTCCTGATCCGAAAGAACACCCTTCGGAGTAGAAAGAACTGCGATACCGAGTCCGTTATATACCTTCGGAAGATCTTTGATCTTCGAATATACACGACGGCCCGGGGTCGAGACGCGGTCGATCTGCTTGATTACGCCAGTGCCCTCAAAATATTTGAGTTCAATGGCAATCTCGCTGACGCCCTTGCGAATTTCACTGACAGAATAGCCACGAATAAAACCTTCGCGCTGGAGCACGTCCAGAACGCCAAGACGCAGCTTGGAAGCCGGCGAGACAACGCTGGACTTGCCAACGCGCTGACCGTTACGGATACGCGTGAGCATATCGCCTACGGGATCAGTCATAGACATGTGATGTCCTCCTTACCAGCTGGACTTCACCATGCCCGGAATCTGACCACGCGAAGCAAGTTCACGCAGGGCGATACGGGACAGGCGGAATTTACGATAGACCCCACGCGGGCGACCGGAAACCGCGCAGCGAATACGCTGACGGTTCCGTGCCGAATTGCGCGGCAGCTGGGCAAGTTTCATCACAGCTACAACACGATCTTCAAAAGAAGTCTCGCGATCGGCGATGATCGATTTCAGGGCAGCACGCTTTTTGGCATACTGCTTTGCCAGACGCTCACGTTTAAGTTCGCGCTGAACAGCACTTTTCTTGGCCATTGGCCAACCTCCGTTAGTTTCCGAACGGAAGATCAAAACCCTTGAGAAGGGCCAGAGCTTCGTTGTCGGACTTAGCCGTGGTACAAATGATAATGTCCATCCCGCGGACCGAATCGACTTTGTCATATTCGACTTCAGGAAAAACAAACTGCTCCTTGAGGCCCATGGCAAAGTTGCCACGACCGTCGAAGGATTTCTTGTTCAGACCGCGGAAGTCACGAACGCGCGGCAGCGCGATCGTCACCAGACGATCCAAAAATTCAAACATGCGGTCGCGACGCAGGGTCACTTTACAACCGATGTTCATGCCTTCACGCAGCTTGAAAGCCGCAACGGACTTTTTCGCCTTGGTGAAAACAGGCTTCTGACCGGTGATGGCTGCGAGGTCCGCAGCTGCACCTTCCAGCTTTTTGCGATCCTGGGTGGCGTCACCGACACCCATATTGATCACGATTTTTTCGAGGCGCGGAATCTCCATAACATTCTCGTAAGAGAATTCTTTCTGGAGTGCATCACGCACCACTGAGTTATAATGTTCGCGCAGGCGCGTCATTTTTCCGTCCCTCAGTTGTCGATGACTTCGCCGCTGAGCTTCGCAACGCGAACCTTGCGACCATCATCGAGGGTCTTGAAACCGACGCGGGTCGGCTTGTTTTCCTTAGGATCAACAATCGCGACGTTGGAAACGTTGATTTTCGCTTCCTTCTCGACGATGCCACCGGTTTCGGCGCCAGACGCACGCTGGTGACGTTTCACCATGTTTACGCCCTGAACCAGAACCTTATTTTCGGCAGGGAAAGCGGCGATAACATCGCCGGTTTTACCCTTGTCTTTGCCCGTCAGAACAATAACGCGATCACCCTTTTTAATTTTGGCAGCCATTACAGCACCTCCGGAGCGAGCGAAATGATCTTCATGTAACCTTTAGAACGAAGTTCACGGGTTACCGGGCCGAAAATACGTGTACCGATCGGCTCGCCATTGTTGTTGATCAACACGGCAGCGTTACGGTCGAAACGGATCGCAGACCCGTCAGAGCGGCGAATTTCCTTTGCGGTCCGAACGATAACAGCCTTGTGAACTGCACCCTTCTTAACACGACCGCGCGGGATGGCTTCCTTGACGGAAACCACGATAACATCACCAACATTGGCGGTTTTACGCTTCGAGCCGCCCAGCACCTTGATGCACTGGACACGGCGAGCGCCGCTGTTGTCGGCGACGTCCAGATTGGACTGCATCTGGATCATGGGTTTACCCCTTGACTATAATTGGGCTGAGGACTCACTCCTCGACCACTACTTCCCAAGACTTCAGTTTCGAGATCGGCCGGCATTCGCGAATACGAACGACGTCACCCGTCTTGAAGCGGTTCTCTTCATCATGCGCGTGGAATTTCTTCGACTTGCGCACGTACTTTTTATACAGCGGGTGCATGACCTGGCGTTCCACACGGACCACCACAGTCTTGTCGTTTTTGGTCGAAACGACTGTCCCCTGCAATACACGCCTCGGCATGTGTCTTAACTCCTATGCGTGTCCTGTTAGGCCGCGCTCGCACCCTTCTCGTTTCCGAGAAGGGTTTTGATGCGGGCAATATCACGACGGACCTGACGGACCCGCGCAGTATTTTCGAACTGCCCGGTCGCCTGCTGGAACCGCATGTTAAACGACTCCTTACGCAGGTCGAGCAGCATTTCCTTAAGCTCATCGGCGCTTTTAGCGCGGAGATCAGCAACTTTCATCACCAATTACTCCCCTTCACCAAGACGCGTGACAAACTTGGTCTTGATCGGCAGCTTAGCCGAAGCGAGCTCGAAAGCCCGACGCGCAAGATCCAGCGGAACACCGTCAAGTTCAAACATAATCCGGCCGGGTTTGACGCGGGCTGCCCAATATTCGACAGAACCCTTACCTTTACCCTGACGAACCTCAGCAGGCTTTTGCGAAACCGGTAGATCCGGAAAAACGCGGATCCACACCCGACCTTGACGGCGGATGTGACGGGTGATCGCGCGGCGTGCCGCTTCGATCTGACGCGCCGTTATACGCTCCGGTTCCAACGCTTTCAAGCCATAAGCGCCGAAATTAAGATCCGTACCGCCTTTTGCTTCACCTTTAAGGCGTCCCTTGTGGGCTTTACGGAACTTTGTGCGTTTCGGAGAAAGCATCTTTCTATCTCCTTACTTACGGCCCGAACCAGCCGACTCGAGCGCACGACGCTCGGAAGCCAACGGATCATGAGCCATGATTTCGCCTTTGAAGATCCAGACCTTCAGACCGCAAACACCATAGGTGGTGTGTGCTTCTGCAGTGCCGTAATCGATATCCGCACGCAGAGTGTGCAGCGGAACCCGACCTTCACGATACCATTCGGTACGAGCAATTTCAGCCCCACCGAGGCGCCCTGCAGCGTTGATCCGAACCCCACCCGCGCCAAGGCGCATGGCATTCTGAACCGACCGCTTCATCGCGCGACGGAAGGAAACGCGGCGCTCAAGCTGCTGGGCAATATTGTCAGCGACCAGCTTGGCATCGATTTCCGGCTTGCGGATTTCGATGATGTTAACCTGCACTTCGGCATTTGCCAGCTTCTGCAGGTCATTCTTGAGCTTCTCGATGTCCTGGCCCTTCTTGCCGATCACAACACCCGGACGGGCGCTGTGGATCGAAATACGGGCTTTCTTCGCAGGACGTTCGATAACCACCTTGGCAACACCTGCTTGTTTCAGGCGCTCCATGATGAATTTGCGGATTGCCAGGTCTTCGTGAAGAAGACCGGCAAAATCAGCCTTGTTGGCGTACCAGCGGGAATCCCAGGTACGGTTGATGCCAACGCGCAGGCCGATCGGATTAACTTTCTGACCCATTATTCGGCCCCCTCACGTTCGCAAACAACGATGCGGATGTTGGAGAACGGCTTAATGATCTTGCCAACGCGGCCACGCGCACGGGCACGCCAGCGTTTCATCACAAATGCCTTACCAACAGTCGCTTCCTTGACGTACAGACGGTCAACGTCAAGCTGATGGTTGTTTTCGGCGTTAGCAATCGCCGACTCCAACAACTTCTTGACGTCATTCGAAATACGCTTGTTGGAGAAGGTCAGTTCTGCCAAAGCAGTTTCGGCCTTCTTGCCACGAATCGACTCGGCGACGAGGTTGAGCTTACGCGGGGAAATGCGTACTGCCCGGAGCGAAGCCGCAGCCTCGTTATCCGCCAGCCGACGGATGTCAGCTTTCTTACCCATCGTTACTTCCTCTTCGCCTTTTTGTCGGCCGCATGACCATAATAGGTCCGGGTCGGCGAGAATTCACCGAACTTGTGACCAATCATGTCTTCGGTCACGAGTACCGGAAGAAACTTCTGGCCATTGTAAACCCCAAAAGTGAGGCCCACAAACTGCGGCAGAATCGTCGACCGCCGTGACCAGGTCTTAATTACCTCATTCCGGCCAGAGGCACGGACTGTATCGGCTTTCTTAAGAAGGTATCCGTCTACAAACGGGCCCTTCCAAACGGAACGCGCCATTGTCTAGCCTCCTCCGTTAGCTCTTGTGACGACGGCGCATGATGAGCGCGTCAGTCTTTTTGTTCGAGCGGGTGCGTTTACCCTTGGTCGGCTTGCCCCAAGGCGTAACCGGGTGACGACCACCCGAAGTACGGCCTTCACCACCACCATGCGGGTGATCGATCGGGTTCATGGCAACACCACGAACCGACGGACGCTTACCAAGCCAGCGATTACGGCCAGCCTTACCAAGATTCGTATTTTGCTGGTCCTGGTTGGACACGGCACCAATCGTTGCCATGCATTCACCACGAACCAAACGCACTTCACCAGAGGACAGCTTCAGCTGGGCGTAACCCTGGTCCTTACCGACGAGCTGCACATAGGCGCCTGCCGACCGTGCGACCTGACCACCTTTACCGGCTTTCAGTTCGACGTTATGGACAATGGTACCGACCGGAATATTCTTCAGCGGTGCGGCGTTACCCGGCTTGATGTCTACGCGGTCGGAAGCAACAATTTTGTCGCCGACTGCGAGACGCTGCGGTGCGAGGATGTAGGCCAGTTCGTCGTCGGAATAACGAACCAGGGCGATAAACGCCGTACGGTTCGGATCGTATTCCAGACGTTCGACCGTACCGACAACATCAAACTTGTTACGTTTGAAGTCGATAATACGGTAACGACGCTTGTGACCACCACCGATACGACGTGCGGTGATACGACCAGCGTTGTTACGGCCGCCTTTCTTGCGCAGACCTTCGGTCAGCGCCTTGATCGGCTTGCCCTTGTGGAGATCGGAGCGATCGACAAGAACCAGCTGACGGCGACCAGGAGATGTTGGTTTAAACTTCTTCAAAGCCATTGTCTTAGATTCCCGTCGTCACATCGATGGATTGACCCTCTTCGAGGGTAACCATCGCTTTCTTGAAATCACTCCGACGGCCGGCAGTACCACGAAAACGCTTGGTCTTGCCTTTCACCACTGAGGTGTTAACCGCCTTGACCTTCACCCCGAACAGACCTTCCACAGCAGCCTTGATCTCTGGCTTGGTGGCGTCGATTGCGACTTTGAACGCAACGGCGTTGTGTTCAGAAATCAGCGTCGACTTTTCAGTAATATGCGGGGCGCGGATGACTTCGTACATCCGCTCTTTGCTGATGATCGTCATTTGAGACGTGCCTCCAACGCTTCGACCGCACCCTTGGTCAGCACCAGGGTGTCACGGCGCAGGATGTCATAGACGTTGGCACCAACCTGCGGCAGAACGTCGATCTGCGGGATGTTGCGCGCTGCGCGGGCAAAACCCTCGTTGACCGAAGCACCGTCGATGATGAGTGCCGATTTCCAGCCGAGCTTGTCAAAAGCAACAGCCAGAGCCTTGGTTTTCGATTCCGAGAAATCCGCGCTATCGAGAACGACAAGCTTGCCGTCTTTCGCTTTGGCCGACAGAGCGGTCTTCAGCGCAAGTTTGCGGAATTTCTTGGTCAGATCATGCGAATGGTCACGAACGCGCGGACCATGCGCTACACCACCACCACGGAACTGAACGGCCTTGCGGGAACCGTGACGTGCACCGCCACTGCCCTTCTGGCGAACGAACTTTTTCGTGGTCGCAGAGATTTCGCTTTTTTCTTTAACCTTATGGGTACCGGCACGGCGTTTTGCCAACTGCCAGGTCACCATACGGTGAAGAATGTCACGACGAACTTCCAGACCGAAGATCTCTTCTGCAAGATCAATGTTGCCGGCGCTGGAAGCGTCCAGTTTCAATATGTCGAGCTTCATGATGCTTATTCCTTATCCTCGGCGGCAGCTTCAGCAACCGGGGCAGCACCCTTAAGCGCGGCCGGGAACGGCAGACCTTCCGGTGCAGCACGCTTCACGGCATCCTTGACAAGGACATAGGCGCCCTGGTGACCCGGAACAGCACCGTGAACCAGAACCAGACCTTTGTCTGCATCGGTCGAAACGACCTTCAGGCTCTGAACGGTAACGCGGGCAGCACCCATATGACCGGCCATTTTCTTGCCTTTGAAGACACGACCCGGATCCTGGCACTGACCAGTGGAACCATGCGAACGGTGCGAAACAGACACACCGTGCGACGCACGCAGACCACCGAAGTTGTGACGCTTCATCGCACCGGCAAAGCCCTTACCGATAGAGGTACCGATAACGTCGACATACTGACCTTCAACAAAGTGGGCAGCTGAAAGTTCAGCACCAACTTCGATCAGACCGTCTTCGCTAACACGGAACTCGACAAGCTTGGCTTTCGGTTCAACTTTTGCTTTGGCGAAGTGACCGCGCATCGGCTTCGATACGTTTTTCACTTTTGCCTTGCCGTAACCCAGCTGTACGGCGACGTAACCGTCGACATCATTGGTACGGTTTGCGACGACCTGAAGATTATCAACCTTCAGAACGGTCACAGGAATATGCACACCCTCATCAGTGAAGATTCGGGTCATGCCGACTTTCTGGGTAATAAGTCCACTACGCATTGCGGCTTACTCCCGATTAAAGCTTGATCTCGACGTCAACACCGGCCGCAAGGTCGAGCTTCATCAGAGCATCAACGGTTTGCGGAGTCGGGTCGACAATGTCGAGAAGACGCTTGTGCGTACGGATTTCGAACTGTTCACGTGACTTTTTGTCAATGTGCGGTGACCGCAGAACAGTGTATTTCTCAATGCGGGTCGGCAGCGGAATCGGGCCGCGGACCTCTGCGCCAGTGCGCTTCGCCGTATTGACGATCTCGCGCGTGGACTGGTCCAGCACGCGATGGTCAAACGCCTTCAGGCGAATGCGAATGTTCTGACTATCCATGTAATTATGTACCGGAGCCCTCAAAAGGACACCGGCCCCTCAACTGGAGTTGACGATTGCCGCAAAAAGTATCGCGGGCGGCTTATGTAGCCGCCCGCGACACAAAGATCAAGGAAAATATTATTCGATGATCTTGGCAACGACGCCCGCGCCGACGGTACGACCGCCTTCACGGATTGCGAAACGCAGACCTTCGTCCATCGCGATCGGTGCGATCAGCGTGGCGGTCATCTGAACGTTGTCGCCCGGCATCACCATTTCGGTGCCTTCCGGCAGTTCGATCGAACCGGTAACGTCCGTGGTACGGAAGTAGAACTGCGGACGGTAGTTCGAGAAGAACGGCGTGTGACGGCCACCTTCATCCTTCGTCAGGATGTAGGCTTCTGCCTGGAACTTGGTGTGCGGGTTGATCGAGCCGACATGTGCCAGAACCTGGCCACGTTCGACATCTTCACGCTTGGTACCACGCAGCAGCGCGCCAATGTTGTCGCCAGCTTCGCCCTGGTCGAGCAGCTTGCGGAACATTTCAACGCCGGTAACGGTGGTTTTAACGGTGGCTTTGATGCCGACGATTTCGACTTCTTCACCAACCTTGACGATACCGGTTTCAACACGACCGGTCACAACCGTACCACGACCCGAGATCGAGAACACGTCTTCGATCGGCATCAGGAACGGCTTGTCTTTCGGACGGTCCGGCGCCGGGATGTAATCGTCAACCGCTTTCATCAGCTCAAGAATCGCGTTCTTGCCGATTTCATCGTCGCGACCTTCCAGAGCAGCAAGAGCCGAGCCCTTGATGATCGGAATATCGTCGCCCGGGAAGTCGTAGGACGACAGAAGCTCACGGATTTCCATTTCGACGAGTTCGAGAAGCTCTTCGTCGTCAACCTGGTCAACCTTGTTCATGAACACGACAAGTGCAGGAACGCCAACCTGGCGTGCAAGCAGGATGTGTTCACGGGTCTGCGGCATGGGGCCGTCAGCTGCCGAAACAACCAGAATACCACCGTCCATCTGGGCTGCACCGGTGATCATGTTTTTCACATAGTCAGCGTGGCCCGGGCAATCGACGTGCGCATAGTGGCGGTTTTCGGTTTCATATTCGACGTGCGCGGTCGAGATCGTGATACCACGAGCTTTCTCTTCCGGTGCCTTGTCGATCATGCTGTAGTCCTGGAACGATGCCCCGCCGCTCTCTGCAAGAACTTTGGTGATCGCTGCGGTCAGCGTGGTTTTACCGTGGTCAACGTGGCCGACGGTGCCAACGTTGACGTGCGGCTTTGTACGCGCAAACTTTTCCTTGGCCATTGCCCTCAGATCCTAATCCGAACCAAAAAAACACGTAAGAACCCACCGCACTAGCCGACGGGTAACTAAAATTCTGGAGCGGGTGAAGGGAATCGAACCCTCGTCGTAAGCTTGGAAGGCTTCTGCTCTACCATTGAGCTACACCCGCATATTTATATTGCGAGCTCTCGCGAGGGCGAGAGATTGGTGGAGGGGGCAGGATTCGAACCTGCGTAGACTAAGTCGGCGGATTTACAGTCCGCTGCATTTGACCGCTCTGCCACCCCTCCACGGGGCTGAAACGCTGTTGGCTGTGATGCCCGCCTCGTTTCGGCGAGGGAGGGAATACGTTGCAGGTGCCCTTCTTGTCAACAGCAAAAAAAGCACGAATTCGCATTTCCTTTCCTATATGCTCATTTCACCCGGCAAACCGGGCGAAACAAAGTGCATTCAAGTTCTTATGAGTTGGAGGTTTCCGCCACAATGGCGCGCCGCAGCAAAAACCGTTCGTTTTCCCGCCCCGCCGCTTCTCCGGATGGGGCCATGCCCCCGCAAGAGGCGGAAAACAATGACAGCAATTCCCGTCGAGGTCGCGGACGCGGCCGGGATTCAGGTGCCGGGCGTGATTCGTCGCGCCTGATTCTTTTTGGTCGCCACCCGGTCATGATGGCCATTGAAAACCCGCAACGCACGATTCATCGCATCTGGGCCACTGAAAATGCCCGCGAAGAAATCAATTATGCCTTGCAGGAAGCCGGTCGCACAGACATCCCCGTCGATAATGCCGGGCGTGTCGATATTGACCAAATGCTGCCCCCCGGTGCCGTGCATCAGGGCATGGCCATGCACTGTGCCCCCCTGCCCCAACCCGGTGTCGAGGATCTGGTTGCCGAATTTCGCGATCAGGATTCGGCAACGGTGCTGATTCTTGACCAGGTAACGGACCCGCACAATGTGGGGGCGATTCTGCGCAGTGCTGCTGCTTTTGGTGCCAGTGCCGTCATCGTCCCCGACCGCAACGCACCGCAAGAATCGGGTGTCCTTGCCAAATCTGCCAGCGGGGCACTGGAAGTTGTGCCCTATATCCATGCTGGCAATCTCGCCCGTGCGCTTGAAGCCCTTAAGGGGGCGAATTTCTGGCTCGCAGGCATGGATGGCGAAGCCCAACAAACCCTGGCCGACGCCAAACTGACCGGCAAGGTGGGAATCGTCATGGGATCTGAAGGCGATGGCCTGCGCCGTCTGACCCGCGATAATTGCGATTTTCTGGTCAAACTGCCGATGACGGACCGCATTGAAAGCCTCAATGTTTCCAATGCGGCGGCCGTTGCCCTTTATGAGCTGTTTCGCGCCCAGGGATAAACCGGATTTCCTTTTGCGCGAATCGCTTGAAACAAAAGGATTTATCGCAAAATGACCGGCGGCGAAAAACCGGATGAATCAGGGGCTTGCAATCCTGATCAAGCCGGACTATGTTCTCGCCGCTCACGCCGGCATAGCTTTAATTGGTAGAGCAGCGGATTTGTAATCCGAAGGTTGGGAGTTCGAGTCTCTCTGCCGGCACCATCAAAAGAAAACCCCGCACACCTTCACAGGTTGCGGGGTTTTCTTTTGGTCTAAAACAGCCCAAACGCGGCGAAGCTATCGAACCTATTTCTGAACAGCAAAACCATCCCGTGCCCAGGACTGCACACCGCCCTTCAGCGTCATGACCTTGCAATCCAGATGTGGCAACGCGGCACTGGCTGCCCCAAAGGACCGCTGCCCCACCGCACAGATAAAAACGATATCGCACTCCATTTCGTCGGTCTGATCGATCAAGGCGGACATATCGAGGTCGCCAAGCGGGATGTTAATGGCCCCTGGCACCGTACCAGCGGAAAATTCGTCGGGCTGACGAACATCAACCAGCAGTGCGCTTTTCTCCTGCAAAATCCGGTTCAGGGCTTCACTGTCAATAAAATATACAGAATTTTCTGACATTGTTTCCTTTCATGACCTGCGCGTATCAGGCACACTGTCTGGTAGTGAAAGATCATTGATGATGTCGTATCAACATGTCGGCATCCCGTCACCAACTTGTGAACGGATATTGGGATAAAACCGGCTGGAACTTACTGAAATTTTTAAAGAACATATTGCGTAGCCGCAATGCAGTAACCACGTTCTATAGTAGTCGCGTTATACTTCCATCCTGTCGCCCTGGCCTTGCACAGGGGCACAATATTTAACGGAAAAATTTCTTTCCGTCGCCCGGCAAGCCGACCGCGGACATCAGGGATGAAAATTTCGACAGGCGGGCACTTTTGCAGCCTGTTTCCCGGGTCTTATCGACGCCAATTTTAGAAAATTTGCCGTGCATTGACACCCGAGCTACGCCTTTTTTCAAAAAACGTTCCGCAGAAATGTCCACGCCACATCTTTGTCGGAACTTAAAACAACTGGTGCGGCCCGGTGCCGTGCCCAAAAGATCAATGATTCGACCGGGAGAGTTGCCTCAAGACCGGACCATGACGAGAGAAAAGACGTGCGATAATTTTGGAAAGGAGACCGCGCCATGGCTGAAGACCAGGATATCTTCGAGCTATATGCGGAAGGCTATGACGGAAAACGGGAAACCGAACTGACCATACGCGATTATCTCAATTTATGTCGCGATGATCCATCGGCCTATTCGTCGGCGGCCGAACGCATGATCAAGGCCATCGGAGAACCGGAACTGATCGATACCTCGACTGATTCCCGCCTTGGCCGGGTCTTTCTAAACCGCACGATCAAGCGGTATCCGGCCTTTAGCGACTTTTTCGGCATGGAAGAAACCATCGAACGCATTGTTGGTTTCTTTAAATATGCCGCCCAGGGGCTGGAAGAACGCAAACAGGTTCTTTATCTGCTGGGGCCGGTTGGCGGGGGTAAAAGCTCGCTTGCGGAACGGCTCAAGGAACTGATGGAACATGAACCGATTTATGTTCTGAAGGCTGGCAACGATATAAGCCCGGTTTTTGAAAGCCCGCTGGGCCTGTTTAACCCGGCAAAAATGGGTGATGCCATCCAGGATAAATACGGCATTCCCAAACGCAGGCTGACCGGCCTGATGTCGCCCTGGGCGGTCAAACGTCTTGATGAATTTGAAGGCGATCTTTCCAAGTTTTCGGTGGTGAAACTGCTGCCATCGCGCCTGCGGCAAATTGCCATTGCCAAAACCGAGCCGGGTGATGAGAACAACCAGGATATTTCATCGCTTGTCGGCAAGGTCGATATTCGCAAGCTGGAATATTACAGCCAGAACGACCCCGACGCCTATTCCTATTCTGGCGGGCTTAACCGTGCCAACCAGGGCATGCTTGAATTTGTCGAAATGTTCAAGGCGCCGATCAAGATGCTGCATCCGTTGCTGACGGCAACCCAGGAAGGCAACTATATCGGCACGGAGAACCTGGGCTCCATCCCGTTTCAGGGCATGATCCTGGCCCATTCCAACGAGGCAGAGTGGCAAAGTTTCAAGGCCAATAAAAACAACGAAGCCTTTATCGACCGGATCAGCGTGATCAAGGTGCCCTATTGCCTGCGCGTCACCGAAGAAACCAGCATTTACGACAAATTGCTGCAAGGCTCCGAACTGGAGCAGGGCTCCTGCGCGCCGGGCACCCTTAAAATGCTGGCACAATTCTCGATTCTGTCGCGCCTGCAGGAACATGAAAATTCCAACCTGTTTTCCAAAATGCGCGTTTATGACGGCGAAACGCTCAAGGATGTCGACCCCAAAGCGCGTTCGATGCAGGAATATCGCGATTCGGCCAGTGTGGACGAAGGCATGGACGGCATTTCAACCCGCTTTGCCTTTAAGGTTCTGTCAGAAACCTTCAACCACGATACCCACGAGGTGGCCGCCGACCCGGTGCATTTGATGTATGTGCTTGAGCAGGCCATTCGCCGCGAACAGTACCCGGAAGAACGCGAAAAGGAATATATGGAGTTCATCAAGGCCGAACTGGCCCCGCGCTATGCCGAGTTTATCGGGGCGGAAATCCAGAAGGCCTATCTTGAAAGCTATTCCGACTATGGTCAGAACCTGTTTGACCGTTATGTCGCCTATGCCGATGCCTGGATTGAAGACCAGGACTTCAAAGATCCCGATACCGGGCAGCTTCTGGATCGCAAAATTATCGATCAGGAGCTTTCAAAGGTCGAAAAACCGGCAGGCATTGCCAATCCGAAGGACTTCCGCAACGAAGTTGTCAAATTTGCCCTGCGCGCACGCGCCAATAACAAGGGCAAGAACCCGTCCTGGACATCGTATGAAAAACTGCGCGACGTAATTGAAAAACGTATGTTCAGCCAGGTCGAGGATCTGTTGCCGGTGATTTCGTTCGGATCGAAAAAGGATGGCGATACCGAAAAGAAACATAACGAATTCGTCAAACGCATGATCGACCGTGGCTATACCGAACGCCAGACCCGCCGCCTGGTTGAATGGTACATGCGCGTCAACAAGGCGGGCTAACCAGCCCCCTATACCCCGCCGGGTGGCGATGTTCCCCTTTCGCCGCCCGGTGCCGGGTTTAAGGGTTTGAACCCTGGCTCCTGCGTTTCAAGGATAGACTGCCCATGTTTCACATCATCGATCGCCGCAAAAACCCAAAAGGCAAAAGCATTGGCAACCGCCAGCGTTTCATGCGCCGTGCCAAGGCGCAGATCAAAAAGGCAGTCGAAGACACCATCAAGACACGCGGCATTACCGATATTGACAATGGCGACCAGATCACCATTCCCGGCAAAACCCTGCGCGAACCGGGCTTTCACCATGCGGGCCGGGGCGGCGACCGCAATTATGTGCTGCCCGGCAATAAAAAATTCGTCCCCGGCGACCGGATTGCCCGGCCCCAGGGCGGCGATGGCGGTGCGGGTGGCGCGCAAGCAAGCCCCGATGGTGACGGCGAAGATGAATTCCAGTTCGTGCTGACGCGCGATGAATTTCTCGACATTTTTTTCGAAGATCTGGAGCTTCCCGATCTTTTGAAAAAAAGCCTGAAACAAACCACCGCCTTTCGCACCGCGCGGGCGGGCTATTCGGTGGAGGGCAGCCCGGCCAACCTGAATTTGGTGCGCACCATGCGCAACTCGCTGGCCCGGCGCATTGGCCTGCGCCGCCCCAAAAGCAGTAAGATTCGCGAACTGGAAGAAAAAATTGCCGCCCTGACGGCTGAAAATGCGGGCGATATTTCGCAAACGCAAAAGCAGGCCAATGAGGCAACGCTGAAGCTGTTGCAGGACGAACTGGACGAGGCAATACGTCGCAGCAAGACGATTGCCTTTATCGACCCGATCGACACCCGCTATAACCAGTTCCGGCAAATTCCCGATCCCAATACCCAGGCCGTGATGTTTTGCCTGATGGATGTTTCGGGCTCGATGTCCGAACAGATGAAAGAGCTGGCAAAGCGGTTTTTCATGCTGCTGCACATGTTCCTGCATCGTCGCTACGAACATGTCGAAGTGGTGTTCATTCGCCATACATCGCGTGCATCCGAGGTGGACGAGGAAACATTTTTCTATTCACGCGAAACCGGCGGCACCATTGTTTCCACCGCGCTTGAGGAAATGAAGCGAATCCTTGCCGAACGCTACCCGGTCGATCAGTGGAACATTTATGCCGCCCAGGCATCGGATGGCGATAACTATTCCAATGACGGGGCGAAATGCACCGCCCTTCTGGCCGAGGACCTTTTGCCGAAATGCCAGTATTACGCCTATATCGAAATTACCGACGAGCGCGAGGCCGAGATATTCTCCTCCGCCGAGGGAGAAACCGCGCTTTGGAAGGCCTATGCCCCGCTAGCGCATAGCCAAAATGGCCGCTTTGCCCTGAAACGGGTAAAGAAGGCCGCCGATATTTTCCCGGTATTTCGCGAACTGTTTGCCAAAAACAAGGCGGAGGCACGGATATGACAGCCCGTAAACCAAAATCCAGCCTGCTGTTTGATGGCGCTGACTGGGACTTTGACAGCCTCAAAGCCACTTATGACGCCATCGAAGATATTGCGCTGAATGAAATGGGCCTTGATGTTTATCCCAACCAGATCGAGGTGATCACATCCGAACAAATGCTGGATGCCTATTCATCAATTGGCATGCCCTTGATGTACCATCACTGGTCGTTTGGCAAACGCTTCGTGCGCGACGATGCCATGTATCGCAAGGGCTATCAGGGCCTCGCCTATGAAATCGTCATTAACTCCAATCCCTGTATTTCCTATGTGATGGAAGAAAACACCATTGGCATGCAGGCCCTGGTGATGGCGCATGCGGCCTTTGGTCATAACCATTTTTTCAAAAACAATTATCTGTTCAAACAATGGACCGACGCCGAAGGCATTCTGGATTATCTGCAATTTGCCAAACGCTATATCGCCAAATGCGAGGACCGGTTTGGTTTTGACGCGGTTGAACGCATTCTTGATGCTGCCCATGCCCTGATGGATCACGGGGTCAACCGGTATTCCCACCCGGAAAAACCCAATCTGGCAGTCGAACTGCAGCGCGAACGCGAACGCGCCAAATACGAAGACGAAACCTATAACGATTTGTGGCGCACCCTGCCCCAGCATGATGACGACCCCGAAGACCTTGACGACCAGAACCGCCGCCTGCGCCAGGAACAACGCCGGGCACAATTTGGCCTGCCCGAGGAAAACCTGCTTTATTTCCTGGAAAAAAATGCGCCGGGTTTGCAATCATGGGAGCGCGAGATTTTGCGCATTGTGCGCAATATCGGCCAGTATTTTTACCCGCAAAAACAAACCAAGGTCATGAATGAGGGCTGTGCCTGCTACGTGCATTACCACATCATGAACCGCCTGTATGACAAGGGGCTGATTTCCGAAGGCGCGATCATGGAATTTATCGATTCGCATTCCAAGGTCGTGTTTCAACCCGAATATGACGATCCGCGCTATTCCGGCTTTAATCCCTATGCGCTGGGTTTTGCCATGATGCAGGATATTCACCGCATCTGCACTGAGCCCACCGAGGAAGACCATAAATGGTTCCCCGACATTGCCGGAAACAACCAGCCCTTTGCCACGCTCCGCGAAGCCTGGGCGCATTACCGCGATGAAAGCTTCATTCTGCAATTCCTCTCGCCCAAGGTAATGCGCGACATGCGCATGTTCATGATCAATGACCAGGCCTCCGCCCCGTATCTTCAGGTCGGCGCCATCCATGATGACAACGGCTATCGCAATGTGCGCCGCGCCCTGGCCCGCATGCACGACCTGTCGGTGCGCGAACCGGACCTGCAAGTGGTCGATGTCGATTTGCGCGGCAATCGCCAGCTTTATATCGCGCATACCCAGCATGACGGTATTCGTCTTGATAAATCCGAAGCCGAATTAACACTGGGCTATATCGGGCAGTTGTGGGGATATGGCGTAACCCTGCAAGCCCTAGATAACGATAGCGGCGAAATCCTGACGGAAATGCACTACACACCCGAAGACCTCGTTTCGAATTAACCCGCCGCCCCTAGCACTTACCCTGAAGGCTGCAAGCGATTGCAGCCTTTGCCATGCTTGCATACCCTGCACCATCCGCAACGCGCAAACAGCACTTCATAACGATATCAAAACGCTCCACCCACCCGACAGAGCACATCTGCACATGCAGTTTTATCATTTCGATTTAAAAATGATCATTTCAGGATCAAACAAAAGATCTTGATTAAGTAAAATTGCCTCTCTTGATTTGGAAATATTGTCTTTTTCGCTCACGTTTAAGGTTGTCGCCCGTCAGACAGACAATCGCCATTTGCGCAAACCGCAAATACCTTCCTGCCAGAGCGCCCACGCCCCGCCAACGCCCCAAAATAAACAAGACGGGTATGAACAGACCTTAACTTTGGCGCCCCACCCCAAATACTCTGGCACAGAAACGCGATTTCCCTTTGACAAACAAGATACGTTATAACATAACAAATTCAAATCACGCTCACCCTGCCAAAATGGAAATCCGATGCCAAAGTCACGTTTGTTATTTGCCGGTGCTTTTTTTGCTGCTGCCCAATTTGCTGCTCCGGCGGTGTCATGGGCGGCGGACGCACCCAAAGTTGTTGCCTCGATCAAGCCCATCCATTCCATTGTTGCCGCCATCATGCAGGGTGTTGGCAAACCCGAATTACTGGTTAATGGCGCGGCATCGCCACATACCTATTCACTGCGCCCCAGCGAAGCCCGCGCCCTGCAAAATGCTGATCTGGTGATTTATGTTTCCCCCGATCTGGAATCGTTTCTCGACAAGCCGTTAAAATCACTGTCCTCGAATGCGAAGGTGATGGAACTGGCCGAGGCCAAAGGGGTCGAAACCCTGGAAATGCGCGAAGGCGGCGCGTTTGAGCCGCATCATCATGGTGATGCACATGACGATGATCATGATGACCATGACCACCATGATGGGGATCATGACCACGATCATGACCATGATCACGCTGACGCGCACGATCATACAGACCACGACCATGCCGATGCCGACCATGCCGACGCACATGAACATGAACATCACCATGACGAAGGCGACCCGCATATCTGGATGAGCCCGGAAAACGGCAAAGCCATTGCCACCGACATTACCCAAGAACTGGCGGAAATAGACCCGGCCCATGCCGATTTTTATCGCGCAAACCTGAAAAGTCTGCTTGGCAAAATCGATGCAACAAAGGATGATCTTGCCAGCCAGATTGCGCCGGTCAAAGACAAACCCTTCATCGTTTTCCATGATGCCTATCAGTATCTGGAACACAGCTTTGGCCTGCAAGCAGTCGGGTCCATCACGATTTCACCGGATCGTAAACCGGGCGCAAAGCGCCTTCATGATATTGAAGACAAGATCAAGTCCAGCGGGGCCGCCTGCGTGTTTGCTGAACCGCAATTCAAACCCGCCATTGTGCAGTCAGTTGTTGCCGATACCGGCGCACGCACAGGGACACTCGACCCGCTAGGAGCGAATATTGACGCCGGACCGAATGCCTATATCGAGATTTTGTCACAAAATATCAGCTCTCTGGCGAGTTGCCTCAAAGGTTAAACCCCTAACCTTTTGGCAAAGGGCGTCGCACTCCGTTTTTCGGGGTGCGCGCTTTTTGCGTTTGGGCACAAAAAACACCATCGTCGCCCTGACCATAATCGTTGCCATCGGGGGTTATATCCCGGCGGCAACAGCGCACCCTCATGTCTGGATCGACAGCCAGGCGACAATGGTTTTTGACAAAAACAAAATTACCGGCATTCACATGGTCTGGGTGTTTGACGATATGTTCAGCCTGACGCTGATGGACCAGTTTGATCACAATCATGACCGTCGCTTTTTTGATCAGGAAAATGACGAGGTGCGTGACAATGCCTTTGTCGCGCTGGCCGATATCGGGTTTATGACCTATCTGCGCCGCAACGAAGAAGTCGTCAAAGTTGCCGGATTTCATGATTTTGTCGCCGATATTACCGACCAGGGCCGGGTTAAATACAGCTTCACGCTGGATCTGGCCGAGCCGGTAGACCCGGTTGCCGACCAGATCGGCCTGTCGGTTTATGATTCGGAATTCTATATTGATGTCGCCTTTGCCCAAAAGGACCCGGTCCTGTTTTCCGGCAATAACGACCTGACCTGTAGCTACAAAATGGGCGAAGATGACAAACACCGCATCTATTATGACATGGTCTCACCACAGCGGGCGGACATTACCTGCAAATAATGCCAGCTTTGGCGGTAACAACCACAGTCAACCCGCCAGGATGCTGGCCGTACTGGCGGTCCTGATGCTGGCCCTTTTTGCCCTGATCATGCCGACCACCGCCCATGCCCAATCGGCAGAATTACTGGGACGGCGCAGTGCCCCGACGGAAACGGAAAACCCGGCCTCCACCTTTAAAATGCCGGACTGGCTGGCCGGTATTGTTGGCGGCGCAATGAAAATCCAGACCCAACTCAACCGCAATATGACAACCACCCTTCGGGCGGCAAAACAGGGCAATAGCTGGTGGCCGGCACTGAGCATCATTGCCCTGTCATTTGCCTATGGCGTGTTTCATGCCGCCGGGCCCGGGCATGGCAAAATGGTGACAAGCACCTATTTCCTGTCGCGAGATGCCGGATGGAAACAGGGGGTGGCAATGGGCGCGCTGATCGCCACAACCCAGGCCGTCAGCGCCATTGTTCTGGTCGGGATATTGGGCCTTGTCCTCAATCTTGGACCCGCCGAAATCACCCGAAACGGATTAATGCTGGAACTGGCATCTTATGCCCTGATCGTGGTGATGGGCGGCTATATGTGCCTGCGCATCCTTCAGGGCAAGGATGATTGCTGCGATCATGCTCACGACCATCACCACGATCATCATGATCACGGTCATCATCACCACGCACATGATGCGGCCAGCACGGCAGACAAAACACCACAATCTGGCCGTTACAATGCCATTACCAGCGCCATCATTGTCGGCTTGCGGCCCTGTACCGGCTCGATCCTGATGTTGCTGTTTACCCTGGCAAACGGCCTTTTTCTGGTTGGTATCCTTGCGGCCTTTGCAATGGCGTTTGGCGTCGCCCTGACCGTCAGCGCCATTGGTCTTGCTGCCATTGGCATTCGTTTTGGCAGCCAAAGGCTGTTTTCCCTGCCGCCCAAATGGTCCGACTGGATCCGGCGTATTGTTGGCTTCGGCGGGGCCGCGATGATTACCCTGTTTGGTGTCATCCTGTTTTTATCGGCCAGTCATCAAATGGGCTGGATGTAACAACGCCACCTTCCCGTCCTTTCACACGCCCCTGCCTGCCTAGTCGCCAGAACCGGGCTTGCCCTTGCGGTGTGCGCGCAGGGTGCTGATTGCGATGCCATATTGGGCACGAAAGGCACGGCCAAGCGTCGCGGGCGAAGAAAAGCCGGTTTGCAGGGCAATTTGCGCGACCGAAAGCCCGGTTTGGGTCGCAAGATCACGCGCACGGCCCAAACGCAAAAGCTGGTAATACTTCCCCGGCGACATGGAAAGCTCGCGCTGAAACAGTCGGTCAAGCGAGCGCAGCGACAATGATGCCTGCCCGGCTATAAAATCCAGCGAAACCGGATTTTCAATATGGTCCATCATCACATCAATGGCGTTCAGAAAACCCGGCGCATCAGACCGATGTTTAAGGATATTCGCCCCTCGATTGCCGCGATGCTGGCGTTCGGCGTCATAAACAAACAGATTGGCGGCATCAAAGGCCATTGCGGGCCCAAAATTTTGCCCCAGCAAATGCAGCATCAGGTCCAGCACCGTCGAAGCCCCACCGCTGGTGATATATTTATCGGCAAAGACAAAACGGTCACGCGACACCGTGACATGGGGGAAAGTTTCGGCAAAATCGGCAAATTCCTGCCAGTGAATGGTGGCGGTCGCACCATCCAGCAACCCGGCCGACGCCAGCAACCACGCCCCGGTATCGAGCCCGACGACAAACCGCGCCCGCCCGGCAAGCTGGCATAAAAGCGCGCGGTTGCGCACCGATACATGCCCGCGCATGTCATACCCGGCAATCACCACCAGATAATCATAGGATTCCGGGCCGTCGAGGGTGCAATCGGGCTGGATTTGAATATTGCTGGAACTGCGCGCGATTTCGTTTTCCGGGGTGCAAATGTGCCAGCCAATATTGGGTCCCTGCGGCAAATTACGCACCGCGCGCAAGGGTTCCAGCGCACTGGCAAGCACCATGTTGGAAAAGCCGTCAAACAGCAAAAAGCGAAAAGACATTTCATTTGGCATGATACGCAAACTAACTGACAGTTTAGGCAAATAACAATCGCATTTTCCGCGTTAGGCTACAGGCAGGTCAAAAGAAACAGGACATGCACCATGCCACTTACGATGAATCGCAATGTGTTTATCACGGCTGCCATTACCGGGTCCGGCGCAACACAGGATAAATCCCCGCATGTACCGCGCTCGCCCGAGGAAATTGCCAATGCCGCCATTGAGGCCGCCAGGGCCGGGGCCGCAGTGGTGCATTGCCATGTGCGCGACCCGGAAACAGGTACCCCATCACGCGCGGGCCGCTATTACCGCGAAGTCACCGAACGCATCCGCGCGTCACATACTGATGTGGTTTTAAACCTGACGGCAGGCATGGGTGGCGACATTGTTTTTGGCTCCACCGAATCCCCGTTACCGTTAAACGCCACGTCAACCGACATGGTTGGGGCCAGCGAACGTTTGGCCCATATTGCCGATTGCCTGCCGGAAATTTGCACCCTGGATTGCGGCACCATGAACTTTGCCGAGGCCGACTATGTCATGACCAATACGCCCGGCATGCTGCGTGCCATGGGACAAATGATGACGGATCTTGGCGTCAAACCGGAAATTGAAGCCTTTGATACCGGCCATTTATGGTTCGCCAAACAATTGGTGGCGGAAGGCATTTTAACCAGTCCGGCACTGGTGCAACTGTGCATGGGTATCCCCTGGGGCGCGCCCAATGACCTGAACACCTTTATGGCGATGGTCAATAATGTGCCTGCGGACTGGACCTGGTCGGCCTTTTCGCTGGGCCGTGACCAGATGCCCTATGTTGCCGCATCGGTGCTGGCCGGGGGCAATGTGCGTGTGGGCCTGGAAGACAACCTGTTTTTGAAAAAGGGCGTTTTGGCAACCAATGCCCAGTTGGTTGAACGCGCAGCCGGCATTATTGAAGGCATGGGTGCGTCCCTGATGGGGCCGGAAGAAGTGCGCAAAATGCTGGGCCTGACCAAGCGGGAGCCAAAATAATGACCCCTACCAAATTTGACAAGAAAGCAGCCGCGCCCCACAGCCCGAACCGCAAGGCCGCGATTATTGGCGGCGGCGTCATTGGCGGCGGCTGGGTGGCCCGGTTTTTGTTAAATGGCTGGGATGTTTCGGTTTACGACCCGGACCCGGAAGCCGAACGTAAAATCAACCTGGTTCTGGCAAATGCGCGGCGCAGCCTGCCTGCCCTGTATGACGTCTCCCTGCCCGCCGAAGGCAAACTGGAATTTAGCAGCAGCCTTGCCGATGCGGTTGCCAATGCCACCTGGGTTCAGGAAAGCGCGCCCGAACAACTGGCAATCAAACATCGTATTTTGGCTGAAATTCAGCAATTTTCCCCCAAGGATGCGGTCATTGGTTCGTCAACATCGGGCTTCAAACCATCCCAATTGCAGGAACAGGTCCTTAACCCCGGTCAAATCGTGGTCGCACATCCGTTTAACCCGGTTTATCTGCTACCATTAATCGAAATCGTGGCATCCGATAAATCCGAGCCCGACTTTGTCCGCCATGCCTGCGAAGTTTTACGCGATGTGGGCTTAAAGCCCCTCGTGATTGGCAAGGAAATTGACGCCCATATTGCGGACCGCCTGCTTGAAGCGGTTTGGCGCGAAGGGCTGTGGCTGGTCAATGATGGCATTGCCACCACCGAAGAAATTGATGATGCCATTCGTTTCGGGTTCGGCCTGCGCTGGGCACAAATGGGCCTGTTTGAAACCTACCGCATCGCTGGCGGTGAGGCGGGCATGAGCCACTTTATCGCCCAGTTTGGCCCGGCCCTGAAATGGCCCTGGACCAAATTAATGAATGTGCCGGATTTAACCCCGGAACTGATTACCAAAATCGCTGATCAGTCCGATGCGCAATCGGGACATTTATCCATCCGCGAGCTGGAACGCCTGCGCGATGACAACCTTGTGGGCATGATGCGTGCGCTTAAAAAATCGGGCAGCGGTGCGGGCGGCACGATCAATGATCACGAACAGGCCTTGCGCCCGTCATTTGCAACAACATCCCCGATAACAGACCTGCCGCAAACCGTGTCTCGCGCTGTCCCGCAAAGCTGGACGGATTATAACGGCCATATGAACGAGGCCCATTATCTGGAGGCCTTTGCCCAGGCCAGCGACACCTTCATGGCGTTGATTGGCGCGGATGAAGCCTATATCGCCACAGGCAAAAGTTTCTTTACCGCCGAAACCCACCTGCGCCACATTGCCGAGGCTAAAGAAGGGGATCACATTACCATCACAAGCCAGGTCCTGATGGGTGAAGGCAAAAAAATGCAGCTGTTTCACAGCATGTACGGGCCGGACAATAGCCTGATTGCCACCTGTGAAACCCTGCTGATCCATGTGGATTTAACCACCCGGCGTGCCTGCCAGCCCGAGCAGGATGTAGCAACAAAACTGGCCGAATTTGCCCAACAGCATGCCACCCTGCCACCCCCCAATGGGGCGGGTCGCCATGTTGGGCAGAAACCGGCTTAAAAACCAGTTCCTCCCCCAAAAAAACAGGCCCGAAACAACGGTTTCGGGCCTGTATCATATTTAGGCACGACGGCCAGAAACATCAGCCAAAACGACCGGTAATATAATCGCGGGTGCGGGTTTCACGCGGGTTGGTAAACAATTCGCGCGTCGGGCTGATTTCAACCAGATCCCCCAGATACATGAATGCGGTATAGTCCGACGTCCGGGCCGCCTGCTGCATATTGTGGGTGACAATGATGATGGTGTAATCAGACCGCAGTTCCGAAATCAGCTCCTCAATTTTCATCGTTGAAATCGGGTCCAGCGCCGATGCCGGTTCATCAAGCAACAAAACTTCGGGGTTCAGCACCACCGAACGGGCAATGCACAAACGCTGCTGCTGCCCACCGGAAAGCCCGTTACCACTGGCATGAAGTTTGTCTTTGACTTCATCCCACAGGGCCACCTTGCGCAGCCCCCATTCCACCCGTTCATCCATTTCGGATTTGCTGAGTTTTTCATACATCCGCACGGCAAAGGCGATGTTTTCGTAAATCGACATCGGGAATGGTGTCGGTTTTTGGAAAACCATGCCAACACGGGCGCGCAGATTGTTCAAATCCTTGCCCGATGCCAGAATGTTTTCCCCATCAAGCAGGATTTCGCCGGTTGCCGTCTGGTTGGGATAAAGTGAATAAATGCGGTTTAACGTGCGCAAAAGCGTCGATTTGCCACAGCCGGACGGGCCAATCAGCGCGGTGACACTGCGATCATGGAAATCCAGCGAGATCGAATTCAGTGTCTTGTTCTTGCCATAGTAAAAATCAAGATCGCGGACACTCAGCTTGATCGGGGTTGGTTCGGCAATCGGTGCGTGGGCAACAATATCATCGGAAAGAGCCTGAAACATGCTCATGATTAACCTTTCATCCGGCTTTTGGCGGCCAGCAAAGTCCGTGCGGCAATGGTAAGGCCCAACACGGCAAGAGTAATAAGCAATGCCCCCGCCCAGGCGAGCGACCGCCAGTCGTCATAGGGGCTCATGGCGAAGTTGAAAATCACCACCGGCAGGTTTGCCATTGGTTGATTCATATTCGCGCTCCAGAACTGGTTATTGAGCGAGGTAAACAGCAACGGTGCCGTTTCGCCGCTAATACGCGCCACCGCCAGCAAGGCACCGGTCAACAAACCCGGCCCGGCCGCACGGTAAGAAACCTGCAAAATGACCCGCCAGCGCGGAATGCCCAAGGCAGCTGCGGCTTCACGCAAACTGTCGGGCACCAGCAGCAACATGTCTTCGGAGGTTCGCACCACAACCGGCAGCGCGATAACCGCCAGGGCAATGGCCCCGGCATAGCCCGAAAAATGCCCCATCGGCACAACAACCAGTTCATAAACGAACAGACCAATCAGAATGGAGGGAGCCGAGAGCAAAATGTCGTTAATGAAACGCACCAAAGCCGATATTTTTGCATAGCGGCCATATTCCGCCAGATAGGTCCCGACGAACAGACCAACAGGAATGCCCAAAAGGGTCGCAATGCCAACCATCATCAAAGACCCGACAATGGCATTTAACAACCCGCCGTCTGATCCGGGCGGCGGAGTCATTTCGGTAAAAAGTTTTAGCGAAACCGCGGAAAACCCTTCGCCAAACAGGGACCATAAAATCCAGGCCAGCATGGCAACGCCCAATGCCGTGACCAGATGCGCCATTGTCATATGGAACATCGAAACAAGGCGACGGCGCATATACATGCGGCGCTGATAAGGGGTGGAAACCTGACGTTCGGTCGTTGGTTTGACCGGTATTTGAACTGACATATCCTGTCCTTTCCCGGCCTAGTGGCCTGCCTGTTTTTTCAAACGCAGCAAAAACAGCCGCGCAACTGCCAGCACGATGAAGGTAATGACAAACAGGGTCAGCCCCAGTGTCACCAGTGCCGATGTGTGCAGCTTGGAATCCGCTTCGACAAATTCATTGGCAATCGAGGATGAAATGGTCGCCCCCGGCCCCATGATGGAGGCCGAAAGCCGGTGCGAATTACCGATCACAAAGGTCACCGCCATCGTTTCGCCCAGCGCACGGCCCAGCCCCAGCATGACCGCCCCCACCGTGCCCGCACGGCAATAAGGCAGCACAATGCGATACACGACTTCCCAGCGCGTGCAACCCAGCCCATAGGCCGATTCCTTAAGCACGGCGGGAACCGTGGTAAAGACATCGCGCATCATCGCACTGATGAACGGAACGATCATGATGGCCAGAATGATGCTGGCGGTAAAAATACCAATGCCCATTGGCGGGCTGGCAAAAAGCGGGCCAATCACGGGAATTGGCGCCAGGTTGGCCATCGTCCAGCGTTGCAGGGCGGCACCAAAAGTCGGGGCAAAAACAAACAGCCCCCACATCCCGTAAATGATACTGGGAATGGCGGCGAGCAACTCAATCGCCATTCCAACCGGCCGCGCGATCCAGGCCGGTGAAAGTTCGGTCAGAAAAATCGCAATGCCAAAACTTACCGGAACGCCGATCAAAAGGGCGATGATGGCCGTGATCAATGTCTGGATGATGGCCGGAAGCGCGCCATAGACATCCGTGACCGGGTTCCAGTCGGAACTGATGAAAAACGACAATCCCTGATTTTGCAAAACCGGGATACTGCCCATCACCAGAAAGGCCAGAATGGCGACCAGCAAGAGCAGTACGAACATTGACAGTCCGAATGTCAGATTATGGAAACCACGATCAAATGCCGGTCTGAACTGTTTTACGGACACCGCAATAAACCTGTTTTCTAGGGAAAAATATAACGACCTTTAAAACACCAAAGCCCGCCGCCGAGATCGTTCGGCGGCGGGTTGGTCAGGTAAGTTATGCAGCAAACTTACCAGATCTTTTTGCCATTGCTGCCTTTGACGTCGGCAGACCAGGTTTTTTCAACCATATCGACGACGTTTTCCGGCATGGCGACATAGTCAAGCTTGTCGGCAATTTCGCCACCGTTTTTGAAGGACCAGTCAAAGAAATTCAGGACTTCTTTGGCGGTTTCCGGCTTTTCCTGGGATTTGTGAACCAGGATGAAAGAAGCCGCGGTGATCGGCCAGCTTTTGGCACCCGGCTGGTTGCCAAGGATCAGGTAGTAACCCGGCGCATGGGCCCAGTCTGCATTGGCAGCGGCAGCAGCAAACGAGGCAGCGGTCGGAGAAACGAACTCGCCATCCTTGTTTTTCATCTGGGTGTAGGCAAGGTTGTTTTGCAGGGCGTAGGCATATTCAACATAACCGATCGAACCGTCGATCTGTTTGGTGTAGGAAGCAACACCTTCGTTGCCCTTGCCACCAACACCGACCGGCCACTGAACCGATTTGTTGACACCAATGTTTTTCTTCCATTCCGGGCTGACAGCAGCCAGGTAGTTGGTGAAGTTAAAGGTGGTGCCTGAACCATCCGAACGCTCAACAACCGAAATGGCTTCTGACGGCAGTTTCAGGTCCGGGTTAAGATCGGTGATCTGCTTGTCGTCCCACTTGGTGATTTTGCCAAGATAGATGTCGGCAAGAACCGGGCCGGTCAGCTTAACATCGCCGCCCTTGATGCCTTTGATGTTCACGACAGGAACAACACCGCCCATGATCATCGGCCACTGAACCAGGCCTGCCTTGTCGAGTTCTTCTTTGGTCAGCGGTGCGTCAGATGCACCGAAATCAACGGTTTTAGCTTTAATCTGCTTGATCCCGCCGCCCGAGCCGATCGACTGGTAGTTCATCTTGACACCGGTTTTTGCTTCATAGGCTTCGGCCCATTTTGCATAAACCGGATAAGGGAAGGTAGCACCGGCACCGGAAATTTCGGTGGCCTGCGCCGAAGCAAATACACCGGCAGCCATCAAAAGAGCAGCACCACCCAGGATGCCTTTCTTAAAAGTCGTCAGCATGAGGTTCTCCCAATCACCATAGCGGCAAAATCAAAAAATCAGTGAAATTTGACTGTCGGCAGAATACCGCCACCAAACTTCTGAAATGAATTTTCGCCCCGGCTCGCTGTAAACCGTTGCGATGGCGCAGAACCTACACCCGGATTTTTCGATTTTTTCCTACAGTTTTGTGAAATCGTTCACACTACGGGGAACCTTTTATGTGAAACACAACCCGTAACAGGTCGGCCCCACATCGCCACCAGAGATGAAAAACTGACCAACCAAGATATAAAAAATTTTAAAAACAAATAGTTACGAGCCTTTGCGCAACAATCGGCATTTTCGCCAAAAGAAAACCCGTCAATGTGAAACAGATCACAATGACGGGTTGTAGCGGGTTGTGTTTTGTAAAATTTTAAGGTCGGAAATACGTATTTCAGGCCATTTACACGAAAGACAGACTTATTCGGGCTGAGGCTGCCCCGGAATCCGATACAGATCGGCCCCCGGGATGGCATGCAAAAACCCGTTGGCAAGGGTAATATCCCCGGCAATATCCAAAACGGCCTCGCGGGCCTCCTCTGGCCCGATATGCCCGCCCAACAACTGGCGATAAACCGTGGCAATCGCCACCATATCGCAGCGATGGGGTGACAGGCGGAACAGGTTAATGCCAGCCTGGCGCAAATCCGCCATTTCGGCAGACAATTCCAGATAGGTCCCCGACAGGGTTTGCAGGCCGTTAACCGCCAGGAAAGGCGCACCATCCAGGGTATCGACATTCATGCCATCGGGTGTATCACCACACACATAACGGCAGCCATCCTTATGCAGGCCATTGGCGCGCGCCGAATAACACCGTGCTGAAATCGCCAGCGGCACCCGGCCAAAAACCTGCATTTCCATTTCAACATCGCGCGCAGCGGCACACAGGCTGGCAATCGAGGATTCGGGCAATTCCCACGGCAGGGAAATGCGGGTTGCCCCGCGTTCGATCATATAACGAAGCGTCCCTTCATTATAAATATTCACATAAGGCCCAACCATATGCGGCCGCCCAGCCAGCACACCAATGGCGGAAAAATCGTTGGCCTCGATCAGCATATCGGGCATTTCCGCCAGATCCCGAATAATACCGACCTCGCGGTCGCCCATCACCAGGGCCAGTGTGGAATAAACCACCTGCTTGCCTGCCCGTTGCAGCCTTTCAATCACATCGGGCCATTCGCGGTCGAAAAACGGCATGCGTTTGGCACATACAACTTCGCCAACATGCACCACATCGACATCGGCTTCATCCGCGATGCGGGCATAAAAATCGCGCAGATAGTCGGCCTGCCAGTGAAACAGAACCGGCCCCATCACCAGCCGTGCAGCAGATGGGGCGTCGGAAACGGATGACGGCATTTTGTTGACAGACATGCTCATTGCCAGTTCCTCCGATAGGCCCCGGTGGTGTCGCTTTGGCCTTCGGTCATATGGGAAAGCCGGCTGGTGGTTGCGCCGTGCCCTGCAGCAATCTGGTCTAACGCACGCCGAAAACTGCCCACAACCTGCGAGATATAGGCCTTGCCACGCTGGCGGCCTTCAATTTTAAGGGCGGTCACACCGGCGGCCTCAAGTTCGGGCAACATGCTGGTAACATCCAGGCTGGTGGGTTCCTCGAAAAGATATCCCGCCTTGCCCATTGCGCGAAAACGCCCCTTGCACAAGGTGGGATAGCCCACCGTTTCCGAGGCCCCATAAACATTGATGGTAAAATCGCCCAACCGGGAAACAGTCGCATCACCGCGTTCTTCGTAATGCACATGATGGGCCGGAGAACACACCCCGTTCATATTCGGGCTCTCCCCTGTGGCATAAGACGACAGCGAACACCGCCCTTCGGCCATGACGCACATGCCGCCAAAGGCAAAGACCTCGGTTTCAACACCAATTTGCCGATTCAGATTGGCGATTTCATCGAGCGACAAAACACGCGGCAACACCACACGTCGCACGCCAAATTCCCGATGATAAAAACGGATTGCCTCGACATTCGAGGCTGATGCCTGCACCGACAGATGCAACCGCGCATTCGGGTGACGGTCACGGGTATAACGCAACAGGCCGATATCGGCCAAAATGATGGCATCCACCCCAATTGCAACCGCATCATCCACCGCCTTGTGCCACAAGGCTTCTTTACCCGCCGTCGGATAGGTATTGCACGCCAGATAAACATGTGTGCCCCGCGCATGGGCAAATTCGGTTTCGGTCGCAAGTTCGGCACGGGAAAAATTCAGGCCGGGAAAGTTCCGGGCATTGGTTTCGTCACGAAAACCGCAATAAACCACATCGGCCCCGGCCTCTACGGCAGCACGGAAACTGGCTGGCGTACCCGCCGGACAAACAAGTTCCATTATAAGGCTCCTCCGCTCTTTTGAGGGGTATCCGTTTCGGGCAGGGAAAAATCATCTTTGGTGGAATTGGCATAATCAGCCGCCCGGAACGTTTTTCCTTCGGCGACCGCGCCAACGGATGCGTTACCCGCATCGGGTGTTACAGGCCCCCGTGCACGCGCGGGTTGACGACGACGTATTTGCGATTCGGCACTGGCAAGGCGCAGCGAAAGGTCCTCAACCCTGTCGGCAAGTCCGGCCTGTTTTTTATCGGATGTGCCCGCAAAGGCATCGGTAAAGCGTGCCATATCGCGATCCAGGCGATGATAGCCGCGCTCCGCCACCTTCAGGGCACGGCGGGCCACCGGCCCCAACATGCCAAAACTTTCAACAACCGCCTGGCGTATATCAATATTTTCGCCATCCAGCGCATTGCGCAGGGCAACGACAATGTCGGTACGGCCCTCGATTTTCAATGTGCGGGAAAAAAACAGCGCATCCCCGTCCGATGTGCCTTCCAGCAACTGCAAAAGCGCGGGCAACGGACCAATGATGGTGGCCTGGGCCGCCTTGCGATCCGCCACAGTGGCCCGACGCAACACCGATTTCACCGGATCAAGACGCAAATAAAGGTCCATGCCCAAATCCAGCGGCGAAACCACAATGCCAATGCCCGCCTCATGGGCATCCTGTTGCGAAACCGTCGCCTCGCCCCTGTCTTTTACAGGCGCATCATTCCGTCCGCCCTTTTGCGTGGCGGGGCCAAAACGGTCAAACACGGCAACATGGCGCGACTGCATGGTGGCAATCGCATGGGCCAAAACACGGTCGATCAGCCAGCCGGGCACCGCCGCGACGACCGGGCCTAACAACAGAAACGGCGTAAAAGCCGGACGCGCAACAGACAACGGATTTTCTCCGGTTAAGATGAGAACCGGCACATCGTAAATCCGCACCTGCCCAATGCGTTGACTTCCATCAAATCATTGAAAAATATGATTTTTTATTATTTTAATTAAAGCCGCATCTTGCAGAATTGACATCAAAGCTGGAATTCTTCAGCAATCTCGCGCGCCGCCTCGATCAGGGCATTCATCACCAGACGCACTCGTGGGGAGCGTCGCATATCCGGATGAACCACCAACCAGATCGGTTCGCGGCTTTCGCCTTTTTCGTCTTCACGGATCAGGGTCAGGCGACGATCACTATCCCCCAAATAGCGTGGCAACACCCCAACCCCCAGCCCGGCAGCTACAAATGCCTGAACCGATGCCGTATCGTTGGCACGCAAACGACATAACACATCACGTCCCAAAAGCCGCCTGACCCAATCTGCCTTTGCCAGACCGTAAGATGTATCGTCATAACCGCATAATTCCCACGATTCCTCGGGAATATTGGCAACATAATCGTGTGCGCCATACAGGCCCACGCCAACCTCTGCCAATTTTTGGGCAATCAACCCCGGTTCGGTGGGCGTAACCATGCGTACCGCAATATCGGCCTCGCGCCGGGCAAGGTTTGCCACATGAGAGGACCCGATCAATTCAAATTCCAGGCCCTGATGTTCAGCCAGCAACGCGGCCAAACGCGGGGCAAACAAAATGCGCCCCGCCACCGGCGGCACGGAAATACGCACAACACCCCTGGCGATCTCACTGCTATTTGCCATACGTTCAAAGGCCAGGGCATCTTCTTCAACCCGTTCGGCCAGAGGCACAAGCTGCTGCCCATCCGGTGTCAGCCGCCAACCTGCCGGCATCCGGTCAAACAGTTTGGTTCCGACAGCCTGTTCCAGGGCTTCGACCCGGCGGGCAACGGTTGTGTGCTCCTTGCGTAAACGCCGGGCCGCCCCCGACAGGGTTCCTTCCTGGGCCAAAACCAGAAAAAACCTCAAATCGTCCCAGTTCACAACACGTCCTCCTGACATTTCGGTGTGCATTTTTGCACATGAACTATGCAAAACATACAAATTTCCGGGTGATTTTGCATATGCCAGTATGCGTCCGATTCGATTGGTTATTCCACCCACCGCTTATGCCGCAAGAGGCTTCATATGGCACATTTCAACAGCCCCACACTTGAGCCCGGCTTTATCAAACCTGCACCGCTGCGCATTTTGGCGCGCCTGCGCGATCTTGGTACACGGGTACAACAACTGGCCACAACCGTCCTGCGCTGGTATCAGGGCCAGGTTTTAATGGCCGATCTCAGCGACCATTTGCTGCGCGATGGTGGACTGGAACGGGACCATAATGGCATGCACGGCGTTATTCACCGCCGCCTGCCCGAAACCGGCCATTTCCTGGGGCGTGCGTCGCGGTCTTAAAATCGTACGCGATTCCAAAATCGCCTGTCCTATGGCCTTCCGGTGATGCCTGTAATCACCGGAAGGTCATAACAAAGCAGGATTATGATAAGAACCCCCAGACATCTGCGGCACGATCGATACGGTTAATCCGGCCCATAACGCACGACATGGAAATTTTCATCGGGCTGCGGCGGCACGAAATAGGCCGTGATTTGCTCAAACTGCGCATCGGATGCCGAAAATTCATGACTTTGCGCCTGATTGCGTAACCGCAGGCGTTGCTTGCAGCTTTCATCTGCGACATCCAAAAAATGCAAAACATGCGCCGCCTCGGCACAGGTAAAAATCTCGCGCATCCAGTGGCGCAATTCCGGCGTGTTGGCGGGAAAATCCAGAACAACCGATAATCCCTGTTTCAACAGCCCGGCAACATGCGGCGCCATGACGTCGCGCAACCGATGCGAATAACGCACATAATCGGCAACGGATGCCATTTCCGCCCCGAATAATCCTGCCAGCCAAAAATCTTCACTGATCAAAATTGTCGACGGGTTTTGCGATAATGTTGCGGCCAATGTCGATTTGCCCGACGCGATCTTGCCACACAGCATATGCAGGGTTGGCCCGGTTGATGAGGGTGTTTCTGTTACCAATGGATGCTGATGGGAATTTTTCGAGGAAGTCATAAAAGGTCTCCGTATCAGGTGAAAGGAACACCGGGAGACAGAATGACAAAACCCGCCTCACCGGCGGGTTTGGGCACAACAAATACCGATCCTACCCCGCCATTCGTGAAATGGCGGTAATAATGAGACCGGTAAAAACGTGCGATTTATGTTTCATGTTCAAAAAATAGCAACACCAGAAAACACTGCCCATCCCCATCATGACAAAACAAACAGGCATCTTTCATGCAAAATGATAACGCCAAAAGACCTGTGCAAAAATAAACATCAAATTTGCAAAAACTGCCAATTTCCGGGCTATTTTGCATATGGCACATTCCGGGCATCGCAACGATGAACTCATGGAGGGCAAAATGTCCACACTGCCAGTCACCCATCTTGACCGCATCGTCATGAACACAACGCCCGTGCCGCACGGAGCGATGATTAAAAAGATGCGTCAGCTTTTTGTCAACCGCATGGTCCGCGCCCGTCTGGCACGCAGCCAGCGTCAACTGGTCGATCAACTTGGCGATGCCCAGCTGTACGATGTTGGCCTGGAACGTGTTTTTGATGGCAAAAACTGGAAACTTCAAATGATCGGTTCTGAAACGACACAAGGTCGTCGTTAATGTTACCATCACGCAAGCGATGCTAAAACGGCCCCGAAACACCACTGTTCGGGGCCGTTTTTATATCTGTAACACCAGCGCAGAGCATGGTGCAAAAACCCCAATCAGGCCTGCATCACACCAGAGCGCAAGGCAGCAACCTTATCGGTGGCTTCCTGCGCCAATTTGGTGATTTTCGCCCAGTCGCCCGCCTTGACAGCATCCTTGGGCGCGACCCAGGACCCACCAACGGTAATAATATTGGGCAACGCAATATAATCGGCCAGATTAGCCAGCGACACACCGCCCGTCGGGCAGAATTTCACCTGCGACAGCGGCCCGCCCAGTGCTTTGAGCATCGAAACACCACCCTGCTGTTCAGCCGGGAAGAATTTCAAAATGTCATAACCATGATCCAGCAGGTTCATCACTTCCGACGGCGTACCAGCACCGGGCAAAAGCGGAACATCGCTATCCTTGGCTGCCGCAAGCAACCCCGCGCTATGGCCCGGCGAAACGGCAAAGGCGCAGTTAATTTCAGCCATGCGTTCCATCTGCTTGGCATTAATCACGGTACCAGCACCGGTAATGGCATCGGGCACTTCGGCAATAATACGCTGAATGCTTTCTTCCGCCGCGGCGGAACGCAGGGTGATTTCCAGAACCTTCAGACCACCGGCCACCAGTGCCTTTGCCAGCGGCACGGCATCATTGGCATCTTCGATAACCAGCACCGGAACAACCGGGGCCTGAGAGAGAATTTCGCGTGAAGACAAGGCCATTTTTCGTTTCTCCTGTTTGCCGGTTAAGCACTTAAAATCTTGGCACAACCCAGCAGAGCCGGATATTGCGCCGTCATCAGGCGCACCGGCACATCATTCATTAATTCGCGGAACCGCCCCTTGGCGATCATGCGTTCTTTCAGACCACTTTGCTTCATAAAGTCGGCAATACGCGGGCCAATGCCCCCGCCAATAAAAACACCATCAAACGCACCGAGCGTTAACACCAGGTCCCCGGCAACACCGCCCAAAAACAGGCAAAAACGATCCAGCACCGAAAGGCATAATGGATCTTTGCCCACCAGCGCACCCTCTACGACTTCGGCGGCGGTTTTGGGGGTCACATCCTGCCCGTTAATCGCGCCCAGCGCACGATAGAGGTTTTCAATCCCCATGCCTGATAAAATACGTTCCGCCGAAACACGGCCAAGTTCAGCAGTCAGGAATTTGACAATTTCAAAATCCAGGTCATCCACTGCCGGAAGCGACACATGCCCGCCTTCGCCCTGCACGGGTATCCAGTGCCCGTCATGGGGCAGAAGGCCCGAAACACCAAGCCCGGTGCCCGCCCCGATCACGGCAAGGGGTTGCCCCGGCCGCCCCGGTCCGTCAAACAGCGTGATCAAATCATCGCTGCCCAGAAACGGCACCGACATGGCAAGACCGGTAAAGTCATTGACCACCACCAGCCGGTCCAGCCCAAATTCCGCCGTTAAGGCCGTTTTCGAGAAAACCCAGGGGTTGTTGGTAAATTTGATTTGGTCCGCCATTGCCGGGCAGGCCACCGCCACGGCAAATTCGCGCGGTGCGGGCCCATCGGTCCGGGCGACAAAATCACGAATGGCACTGCCGATATCGGGATAATCGCGCACGGCCAATGTTAACGGTGCGTGCGGATTACCATTGTCATCCAGCCAGGCAAAACGGGCGTTTGTCCCGCCAATATCCCCGACCAGCCGCATTATTCGTTCCCTCCGGGCAGAACCGCACTGGCCCCCATTTCGGCCAGCCCCACATTATCGCGGAACACACCAAACATTTCGCGGCCAAAGCCGGTTTGATGATCGGCCTTGTTGGTAAACAGGGCGAAGTCGCGTTTTGCCAGTTCCTCGTCGGATACCAGCAATTGCAATTCGCCAGTTTCGGCATCCAGACGCACCATATCGCCATCCTGCACCTTGGCGATCATGCCGTTCATCATGCCTTCGGGCGTAACGTGAATGGCGGCAGGCACCTTGCCCGATGCACCAGACATACGACCATCCGTCACCAATGCGACCTTATACCCCAGATCCTGCAGAACCCCCAAAGGCGGGGTCAGTTTGTGCAGTTCGGGCATGCCATTGGCGCGCGGCCCCTGGAAGCGCACAACACACACGACATCGCGATGCAGTTTGCCATCCTTGAAGGCCTGCATCATGTCATCCTGCGAGGTGAAGACCGCTGCCGGGGCTTCGATCACGCGGTTGGCGGGTTTTACCGCCGACACCTTGATCACGGCACGGCCAATATTACCCTTGAGCATCCGCAGGCCACCATCGGCACTGAATGCCTTTTCTGCCGGACGCAAAATTTCCTCGTCATGGCTGTCTTTCGGGGCATCGCGCCAAACCAGCTTGCCTTCTTCAAGGTGCGGTTCGGTGCCAAAGGCCGCCATACCGCCCGAAACAATGGTTTCAACTTCATGATGCAACAGGCCATGTGCCAAAAGGTTGCTAATCACAAAGCCCATGCCGCCAGCGGCGTGGAAATGGTTCACGTCAGCCTGACCATTCGGATAAACCCGGCAGAGAAGCGGGATGATGCGCGACAGATCGTCAAAATCTTCCCAGCGCAGTTCGATCCCGGCGGCACGGGCCATTGCGGGCAAATGCAGGGTGTGGTTGGTAGAACCACCCGTTGCCAACAGGCCAATAATGCCGTTCACAAAGGCCTTTTCATCCAGGATTTTGCCAATCGGCCGGTAATCGTTGCCAAGGCGGGTAATTTGCAGGGCACGACGGGCCGATTCCTCGGTCAGGGCATCGCGCAAATCCGTACCCGGATTAACAAATGCCGCACCGGGCAAATGCAGCCCCATAATTTCCATCAACATCTGGTTGGAATTGGCCGTGCCATAGAACGTACAGGTACCCGGGCTGTGATAGGAGGCCACCTCGGCTTCCAGCAATTCCTTGCGACCAACCTTGCCCTGGGCATAAAGCTGGCGGACACGCGCCTTTTCATCATTCGGCAGGCCCGATGGCATGGGACCAGCGGGCACGAATACCGCCGGAATATGCCCGTATGTCAGCGCGCCCATCACCAGACCGGGGACGATTTTATCGCACACACCCAAATAAAGGGCGGCATCAAACGTGTCATGCGACAGCGACACCGCTGTGGACATGGCAATCACATCGCGTGAAAACAGCGACAGCTCCATGCCCGGACGGCCCTGGGTAACACCGTCACACATGGCGGGCACACCACCGGCAACCTGTGCGGTTGCACCGGCGTCAAAGGCGGCTTTTTTAATGCGATCCGGGTATGTGCCCAACGGCTGATGCGCCGAAAGCATGTCGTTGTAGGCCGTGACAATGCCCAGATTGGCGGCATTTTCGTGATTAATGCGATCCTTTTCCGTACCAAGGCACCCGGCCGAGGCATGGGCCAGATTGCCACAAGACAGTTTGGAACGGTGCGGACGGTCACTTGCGGCAGCTTCGATGCGCGCCAGATAGGCTTCGCGCGTCGGTTTCGAGCGTTCAACAATCCGCTGGGTAACGATTTCTATTTCACGTTTCATGGGGTTCAGCCTTTCGGGTTCTCGGCGCTCCACCACAGATCGACGGGAACGTCAGTCTGGTGCAAAATCCCGCGAACCGGCATTTCTTCAATCACTGTGCCATTTTTCGCGGCTTCAAAGGTCGACCATTTATCGGAACCGGTAATGTGAATGCCGATATAACGGGCATTCAACAGGGCCGGTAACGTCATGCTGATGCGCGGAACCGGCGAAACGGTTGGCCGTGCGGCAGCCACCAGTTCGCCATTTTCGGGATAAAGCCCGCGCTTCAAATCCTCGGGTGTCGAGGAGGGAAACAGCGATGCCGTATGCCCGTCATCGCCCATGCCCAGATAGACAATATCCATCGGCCAGGACAGCTCGTTTTTCAAACGTTCCGTCACGGTGGCAATGGCGTCTTCCGGGTTTTTATCGGCCGTGTTTAGCGACACAAAGGTCGCGCTGGCGGCTTCGTTGATCAACAAATTGTCCTTGACCAGTTTTTCATTCGACTGGTCATCATCAATCCCCACCCAGCGATCATCGCCCAGGGTGATGGTAACTTTGGACCAGTCCAGTTTTGCCAGTGACAAAACCTGAAAAAACGGTTTGGGGAACCGGCCACCGGCCACGGCAATGGTTGCCCGGCCCCGCTCGGCAATGGCAAATTCCAGCCGTTCCACGGTTTGCGCAACCATGCTGGCCAGCATCTCGTCGCCACTTTTAAAGGTGCGTTCGTCTGTCATGTTATCGTCCATAGAAATGGGAAACCGGATCAAATGAAGCAATTGCCGGGAACCTGAGCCCCCGGCATGGCTGATCAGAAGACCGCTTCTTCATTCCAGGTGCGGCCGTCACGTTCGATCAGGGCAATGGCAGCCGACGGCCCCCAGGTGCCCGACGTATAGCCCTTGGGCGCGATATGGTTGTTTTCCCAGGCTTCCTGAATGGCATCCACCCACTGCCAGGCAATATCCTGTTCATCACGGCGGACAAACAGGGTGTTGTTGCCATCAATCGCATCCAGCAGCAAACGTTCATAGGCATCCGGGCTGCGGGCGCCAAAGGCCTCGGCAAAGGAAAGGTTCAGCGCGGTCGGACGCAGGCGGACAAGGCCTGGGCCCGGGTTTTTGTTGTTCAAAACCAGATGAATGCCATCATCGGGTTGCAAACGCAGCACCAGACGATTGGCCTGGTAATTGGTCATGGATTTTGCCAGCGGGAACATCTGGTGCGGTACATCGCGGAACTGGATGACAATTTCCGAATGGCGCTTGGGCAGGCGTTTGCCGGTGCGCAGATAAAACGGCACCCCGGCCCAGCGCCAGTTATTAATCTCGCAACGCAGAGCAACAAAGGTTTCCGTGGTGCTGTCCACATTGGCACCTTCTTCCTCAAGGTAACCTGGCACTTCCTTGCCGCCCACAGCCCCGGCGCGATACTGGCCGCGAACTGTGTTCTGATCAATGTTGGTATCATTGATCGGCTTTAGCGCCTTGAGAACCTTGACCTTCTCGTCACGCACCGCGTCCTGGTCAAGCACATAGGGCGGTTCCATCGCCACCAGGCACAAAAGCTGCAACATATGGTTCTGCACCATGTCGCGCATCGCACCGGCATCGTCATAATAGGACCAGCGCCCTTCCACACCGACTTCCTCGCCCACCGTGATCTGGACGTGGTCAATATGCGCACTACTCCAGAGCGGTTCAAACATCGCATTGGCAAAGCGCAGGATCAAAAGGTTCTGCACCGTTTCCTTGCCAAGATAATGGTCGATACGGAAAATCTGGTATTCCTCGAACACGTCACCGATCTGGCCGTTAATTTCACGACAGCTTTCAAGGTCGTGTCCCAGCGGCTTTTCCAGCACAACACGCGAATTGGGCGTAACAAGCCCGGCCTTTTGCAAATTAAAGGCCATATCGGCAAACAGGCTGGGGCTGGTGGAAAAATAATAAACCCGGTCACGGTCCGGTGCGTCGCTCAGGCGGTCATACAGGTTTTTAAACCCTTCCGCATCACCGGCAGAAACCTGCAAATAGGCAACACGGCTGGCAAATTTATCCCAGGTTTTCTGGTCAA
The DNA here is from genome assembly GCF_001907695.1 of Thalassospira sp. TSL5-1. Lineage (NCBI taxonomy): Bacteria > Pseudomonadati > Pseudomonadota > Alphaproteobacteria > Rhodospirillales > Thalassospiraceae > Thalassospira > Thalassospira sp. TSL5-1. The sequence continues at coordinate 912,934 of NZ_KV880637.1, read as the reverse complement.
ATTCGCCTTCGGGAATGTATTTTTTGCCTGCTTCAAGCAATTTAGCGCGAAAATCATCGTCGCTATGCGGGCTGCGTGATGCACCAAAAATACGGGTTTCATCGTCAAAGCGCCCCGTCCGCTCCATTTCGTACAAAGCGGGAAATAATTTGCGTAGCGCCAAATCTCCGGTCCCACCGAAAATCACAATATCGGCTATGCGATGTTTAAGCCTTTGTTTCTTCATGTTGACTTGCGCCTTCCAAGCGAACTGCTCTCACTCGTTATCCTCCCCGCTGCCAAGGTGGGACCCGGAACCGTTTTGCGGTTCCGGCCGGCATGCGGTTGCACGAAAGTTTCCGTGCGCAGGGCATGTCAGGCCCTGTTAATTCAGTGTCATCTGCGCTTTTAACGGTGCATTATCCACCGCCAGCCGCCGTTTGGCCATATCCGCACCGTCAAACACGTAACAATCCTGTTCTGCTGCCGCGACACCAACGGTTTCGCCATTCTGGATCGCGGTATCCCCCGCAACCCTGACAACAAACAGGTCGTCCGATCCGGTGCGAACATAAACCAGGCCTGCTTCGCCCAGATGTTCGACCACTTCGACCGTTCCGGTAAACAGCGCCGTGTCCTGATCGGCAATGCTGCAATGTTCCGGTCGAATGCCCACTGTTACACGATCTGCCGGGGCAAGACCACTGCCATCAACGGGTAACGACACTTCTTTACCGGATTCCAGTTTAACCGTAACAGAATGTTGCGAAAACTGAGCAACATTAGCCGAAATAAAGTTCATTTTTGGCGAACCGATGAAACCGGCGACAAACAGATTTGCCGGGTAGTGATACAACTCCAGCGGGGTGCCCACCTGCTCTACCCTGCCATCGCGCAATACCACAATTTTATCGGCCATTGTCATGGCCTCCACCTGATCATGCGTCACATAGATCATGGTGGTGTTCAATTTTTCATGAAGTTTCGCCAATTCAATGCGCATCTGCACACGCAGGGCGGCATCCAGGTTTGACAGGGGTTCATCAAACAAAAACACGCGCGGCTTGCGCACAATCGCCCGGCCAATCGCCACGCGCTGGCGCTGCCCACCCGAAAGTTCCTTGGGCTTGCGGTCCAGCAGGTTTTCCAATTGCAGGGTTTTGGCCGCCGCCATCACCCGTGCCTTTTGTTCATCCTTGCTGTGTTTTGCCAAATCCAGGCCAAAGGCCATATTTTCAAACACACTCATATGCGGATACAGCGCATAGGACTGAAACACCATCGCGACACCGCGTTCCTTGGGCGCGACGTCATTAACCACATCTCCGCCAATCGACAGCTCGCCGTCGGTGATGTCTTCCAGCCCGGCAATCAGCCGCAAAAGCGTTGACTTGCCACAGCCCGACGGGCCGACAAACACGCAAAATTCGCCATCCCGAATATCAAGATCGACCCCGTGAATGGTTTCAACCGGCCCAAAACGCTTACGGACCTGCTTTAGAACCACATTTGCCATTGGTCTTCCTCCCACTTTTGTTGTCAGGACCGTCAGATCGTTCCGAAATAAAAACCCCAGCCCGGGAGGGACACGCGGTCACCCGAAACCGAACCGGTATTAAGCGGGCAATTCCCCTGCGAGGGCCCAGGCAGGCTAATCGTCACCGGATCGGGCGTAACATTGAAAACACATATTGTGCGCACAATGCCGGCCAGGCGGGTAAAGGCGATGACTGCATCATTGATATGCTCCTGCATTTCGATGTCACCCTGCACGATTTCCGGGTGGGTTTTGCGCCACGCCAGCAGGTTTTTATAAAAATTACGCAGGGAAGCAGGGTCTTCGACCTGGCTTGCCACCGACAGCGCACTATGTTCCTGCGGGACCGGCAACCAGGGCTGATCAGACGTGGTAAAACCGCCATGTGCCACATTGGCATTATGCCACGGCATCGGGGTGCGGCAGCCATCGCGTCCCTTGAATTCCGGCCACATTTCAATGCCATACGGGTCCTGAAGCAATTCATAGGGCACAATGGCTTCTTCCAGGCCCAGTTCCTCGCCCTGATAAATGCACGGTGTTCCACGAAGCGAGGTATAAAGCGCCGGAATCATGCGCAGGCGGGCATCGTTATCGCCGCCTTTATCCTTGCCCCAGCGCGAGGCAACCCGCACGAAATCGTGGTTGCTGACCGCCCAGCACGGCCAGCCATCGCCCAGTTCGCGAAACACATCCACCAGCATGCCACGCACCAGGCCAGCTTCCAGCGGGCTTTCCAAAAGGTTGATGGTATAGGCCATATGCAGTTTGTCGCCACCGGCGGTATATTCCGCCATTGTCGCCAGCGAATTATCCGACCCGATTTCACCCACCGTCGTACTGCCAGGATATTTATCCAGCACCGCACGCAGCTTTTTCAAAAAAGCCAGGTTTTCCGGCCGGGTTTTGTCGTAAACGTGCATCTGGCGGGTATAAGGATTTTCCTTGGGCGCGCCTTCGGGGCGGTGCGTGCCGGGCACCCAGGGCGGATTATCGCGCAATTGTTTGTCATGGACATAAAAATTGGCGGTATCAAGCCGGAAGCCATCCACCCCGCGCCGCAACCAGAATTCCACGTCTTCAAGCAATTGCTGCTGAACATCGGGGTTATGGAAGTTCAAATCCGGCTGGCTGACCAGAAAATTGTGCATGTAATATTGCTGGCGGGTGGTATCGAATTTCCAGGCAGACCCGCCAAAAATCGACAGCCAGTTATTGGGCGGGGTGCCATCGGGCTTGGGATCGGCCCAGACATACCAGTCCGCTTTCGGATTATCGCGCGAGGAACGGCTTTCGCGAAACCACGGATGTGCATCCGAACTGTGCGACAGCACCTGGTCAATTGTCACCCGCAGGCCCAACGCATGGGCCTTTTCCAGCAGATGATCAAAATCATCGAGCGTGCCAAACATCGGATCAACATCGCGGTAATTGGACACGTCATAGCCAAAGTCTTTCATCGGCGAGGTAAAAAACGGCGACAGCCAGATCCCGTCTACGCCAAGGTCGGCGATATAGTCCAGTTTCTGGGTAATCCCGGGTAAATCGCCGATGCCATCCCCATTGGAATCAAAAAAGCTGCGCGGATAAACCTGGTAAAGAACACCACCACGCCACCAGTCGAGATCGCCATCTAATGCCATTTTAGAACATCCTGAAATTTATGTGTCGTCGATTGCCGGTCGAAAAACACCGGAACCTGTCCTGTTTTCCGACCGGATATGATCATCATGGGTAAAAAGGCATCTTTTTGACGCCCGCGGCCTAGCCTTTCACGGCCCCCGCCGTCAGCCCCGAAACGATGCGGCGCTGGAAAATCAGCACCAGCACAATCAGCGGCAAAGTCACAATCACCGATGCCGCCATGATATTGCCCCAAGGCATTTCATGCTGGCTGGCCCCGGAAATCAGGGCAATGGCAACCGGCACGGTGCGTTTGTCATCGGTCAGGGTAAAGGTCAGGGCAAACAGGAATTCATTCCACGCCGCGATAAAGGCCAAAAGCCCCGTTGTGACCATTGCCGGCCACATCACGGGCAAAAACACCCGGCGAATAATAATCCAGGGCGAGGCACCGTCCATCACGGCAGCTTCTTCCAGCTCGCGGGGCAATTCGCGCATAAAGGCTGTTAACACCCACACGGTAAATGGCAGGGTTAACATCATGTAGGATATCGCCAGGCCAAACATGTTGTTATAAAGCCCAACACCCCGGATCAGCTCGAACATGCCCGACAAAACCGCCACCTGCGGAAACATCGATACCGACAAAATGGTCAGTAACAGCAGGCCCCGTCCGGCAAATTTCACCCGTGCCAGCGCATAGGAAGCCGTGACACCTAACAGCAGTGACAGGGCAACCACCATGAAGCTGACAAAGACCGAGTTGAAAATATTGTGTCCAAAGGGCTGCCCCTTAAACACCGAGACATAATTGGCCAGCGTGACACTTTCAGGCAGGTAATTGACCTGAAACAGGCCCGACCCGGTTTCAAACGATGTGAGAATGGCGTAGTAAAACGGGAAGACGGCAAACAGAACAATGACCGTTACCAAAAGCCAGAACCCGGCCTTCCCCAAAAGCTTGCGGAATTTATTGTTCATCTTAATGCCCTCCCTCGTCCAGGCGGACACGCCCGATCATGATATAGGCCATGATGCAAAAGGCGATCACGATAAACAAAAGGGTTGATGCCGCCGAGCCATAACCGACTTCCTGAAAATCCACCAATTGCTGCCGGGCATAGACCGACATGGTGGTGGTTTGCGGGTTGTTGGGCGTTAACACGTAAATCACGTCAAACACACGCAGGGCATCAAGGGCACGGAAAATCACCGCCACCATCACGGCCGGTTTGATCAGGGGCAGTGTCACCTTGAAAAACACCCGCACCGGATGAATACCATCCACCCGTGCTGCCTCATAACAATCGCCGGGCAGCATTTGCAGGGCGGCCAAAATCAGCAGGGCCATAAACGGCGTGGTTTTCCAGACATCCACCAGGATCACCGCACTCATGGCCCATTCGGGGCTCGCCGTCCAGGCGATAGGGGCGGAGATAATACCCAACTTCATCAGCATATCGTTGATAATGCCAAACTGGTCATGCAGCATCCAGTTCCACATCCGCGCCGACACAATGGTGGGAATGGCCCAGGGAATAAGCACGGCGGCACGCACCAGCGCACGGCCCCGGAAGTTCTGGTTTAAAACCAGGGCGACAATCATGCCCAGTGCCGTTTCCAGCGACACCGAAATCACGCTGAAAAACAGGGTATTCCACACCGCCTGCCACCAGTCTGGATCCGTTAGCAGGCCATATGTCTCGCCATCATAAACGGCATAGAAATTTTCAATGCCAATGAAATGATAGGAGGAAAGGTCCGACAGGTTGGCATCGGTAAACCCGAAATAAAACGTGCGAAGCAGCGGCCAACCCGCCACCGCCGCCAGAATAACCAGCATCGGGGCGAGAAAAATCCACGCGGAACGCCGTCTGGCTCGCGTCAAAGACGAAGCTTGCGCCATGACAAATGCTCTTGGTTAAAAAGGCGCCCTGCCCGGCAGGGCTGCCTTTGATGTGCCATCACCACAGAAGTGGCCCGTGATCACATACTAAAACGGCAATAGGCTTTGAGGGTCATGTTGCGCCGCACCTTGCGCGCATCACGCAACATGACAAAACCCAAGCCTGTTACCAGCCGGAACGCTTGGTCCGTTTAAGCTGGTGTTCCAGACTGGAAACCGCCTGGTCTGCGGTCTGCGTACCTGACAGGGTAGTATGCACCGCCTCCCAGAAATCGCTGGAAACCTTGTTGTATTTGGTCCCCGTTGCCGTTGACGGACGCGGCACCGCATGGGTGAATGTTTCATAGAGATCGCCAAAGAACGGATTGGCTGCCAACACATCCTTGTCCTTGTAAAGGGCGGCAATCGTCGGGTTATAGGCCCCTTTGATCGCCCGGCGTTTCTGTTCTTCATACGAGGTCAGATATTTGACCAGATCGGCCGCCAGTTCCGGGTTTTTGGAATATTTCGACACCGAAAGCTGCCAGCCACCCAGGGTGGCGGCGGATTGACCATCTTCACCGCCCTTGGGCAGCGAAGCGACACCAACTTTGCCCTTAACCGGACTGTCGGCGGAATTTGCCAGCGACCAGGCATAAGGCCAGTTGCGCATAAAAACCGAATTGCCCGATTGGAAAACGCCCCGGGCCCCTTCCTCGTCATAGCCCAGCACGCCATCCGGCGCGATGGTGCCAATCCAGCCCGACGCCATTGCCAGGGCTTCTTTGGCCTTGTCATTATCAATCGAAATATCGCCATTCGGCTCAACAACGGTGCCACCGCCAAAGGAGGCGACCCATTCCAGCGCATTACAGGTCAGCCCTTCATAAGCCCGGCCCTGAAACACATAGCCCCACATCTTGTCGTTGCCGTCCTTGCGTTCGCCTTCTTCGATCTTTTGCGCGGTTTTGGTCAGTTCAGCCCAGGTTGCGGGAACTTTTTCACCATATTTTTCCAGCAAATCCTTGCGGTAATACAAAACACCGGCATCGGTAAACCAGGGCATCGCCACCAGGCGGCCATCTACCGTGTTGTTGGCGATAATAGGCTGGAAATGTTCCTTGGCTTCCTCGCCCATATATTTATTCAAATCGATGAAATGATTGCCCAAAATACCCGGCCAAATCACATCGATCTGGAAAATATCCACATCCGACGACCCCGCGGCCAGCATCTGCTGATAAACGGCCAGCCGTTCGGTCGAGGAATTGGGCGTGGAAATCACGTCAACTTCGTTGCCAGTCTTTTTGGCCCACGCATCGACACCTTCCTTGCACAGGGTCAGTTCCTGGCCAACCGCACCGCACGAAATGGCCAGCTTGGCGGCCTGTGCCGGAACAGCCATAACAAAAACAGCACCTGCCACACTGGCACCTGCAAGCAACTTCTGGATCAGGGTCATTCAATCCTCCCTATTGATGGTTCTGGGTTTTCCCGGGCAGATTGCCTGTTGTCGGCTTTGCCCTTATTGATCCGGATATTTTTGCGCAAACCGGTTCAAGGTGTTTCCGCCAGGCGGGGAATATGTGTTTCCAGCAACACCCGATGCAAAAAAGGATACGCCCCTTCCCACCTTTTCAAAGTGTCATATCCTTTAAAGGATGATACTATTCTGCAAAAGATCAGCCTGAATCGGGAGTCAGACATGCGCATCATCCAGGAACGCATCACCAATCCGGAAGGATATTCATGGGGATATTTCCACTATGTCTGGGATGATTTTCGCTGCAACTGGCACCAACACCCGGAATACGAACTGACCTTAACGCTGAATGCCAAAGGCAGTCGCCTGATTGGCGATCATCGCCAGTCCTTTGACGGGGTGGATTTTGCAATGGTCGGTCCGAACCTGCCCCATTTATGGGAATGCCAGCGCATCTCGGCGGAAAAACAGATCGAGGTTTACGTTTTATGGCTCTCTCAGGAATGGGTTGAAAACCTGACCCGCGATTTCGTTGAATTTGCCGACCTTTATGCCCTGTTCGAGCAGGCAAGGCGCGGCCTTTCCTTCACCCCCGAGGCCGTGCAAAAAGTGCTGGAGATTGCGCCGGAACTGGACGATGCCGCCCCGCGCAAACGCTTTATGCTGATTATCGAAATTCTTGAAATTCTGCTCAATGGCATTGACGGACCGCTGGCATCGGCATCCTTTGGCAATGATACGCAAGGCAATAGTGACTCCCTGCGCGTTGATCGTGCCATTGCCTTTATTCATGCTCATCACGCCGAACCGCTGCGGGTTTCCACCCTTGCCAATGTTGCCGGGGTCAGCGAAAGCAGCTTTTACCGACTGTTTAAACGCTATACCGGGCGCAGCGTGGTTGAATATCTCAACGAATACCGCATTTCACGCGCCTGCGTGCAACTGTCGCGCACCGACTGGCCGATCTATCGCATTGCCGAATTTAACGGCTTTAGCAACCTGTCCAATTTCAACCGCCGTTTTCGCCAGTATCGCGGCAAATCGGCCCGCGATTATCGCGACAATATTCGCATTCATGGCCAGTTCCCCGATTATCCGCCCATGCCCGATGCCCGCATCGGTGCCGTTCCCGCCCGCCCGCTGCCCAGCGAAACCGACGGTGTTTCTACTGGACGCTGTGTGGGGCTAAAGGGCATACCTGCCGAGGTCATTTGAGCCTCTAACCCCAAAAACCCGTGTCGCCTGATCACCCTCAAAGGACACTTGCGTGCTAGAAAGCCCCTTTCATCTTGTACCCGCCGAAATAAAAGATGCCGCTGATTTGGCAGAATTGCGCGTTCTGGCTATGCGGCCCAGCCTGGAAGCCGTGGGCCGATTTGACCCGATACGGGCGCGAGAGAGATTTTTAAGCACCTTTGTCGCCGCTGATACAAAGATCGTTTATCGCGGTGAAGAACGGGCCGGTTTTTTTGTGGTTCGACAACACAAAGACCACCTTTATCTTGATCATCTGTATGTTGACCCCAAATTTCAGGGAACCGGGATAGGAAAAAGCCTCCTGGAGCAGATCAAGGCAGATGCCCAGGCACGTCAATTCCCCGTCCGGCTCGTGGCGCTCAACGGTAGCCCGGCAAACCGGTTCTATCAGGCTTGCGGCTTTCAAATCACCGGCACGGACGATCTGGATACCCATTATATTTGGCATCCATGATTGCGCCGCCTATCTCCCCCCCCAACGGAAAACAGTTTGATCAGCTATCGGTTGCTCCTGGCATCACATAGGGCGTCCCTGCCAGCGCCGCCTTTATGCCGACAGCTGTTTGGTCAATAATTTGCAAGAATAACGCTGCGGCCTTTGCACTGTCGTTATGTTCGCGAAAGGCCCGGTGCCCTGCCATAAAGGCAACCGACCACCCCGCCAGCAACAGGCCTGCCGCCAGATGGGCATCTTTATCCGATACCGGGCGCCCCACCTTTGCCGCCATGATGGCTGCCACCTCGTGTTCCAGTTCGCTGCGAATGGTCCGTGCGCGGGCCTTTAAGGTTTCACTGCGTTCAATGGCTTCAATAAAGGGCTGGCTGCGGGCAGAGAACTGCACATAAGGCTTGCCCTCGCCAACCAGTTGATGAGCCAATTGCCGCAAGGCTTCGGTCGGCGAAAAATCCGGCGGACAGCGATTTAGGGCGTCGCGCAGATCTTCGCGTGCTTCCTCATCCCGGTCAAAGAACATGTCTTCCTTGCGCGGGAAATGATTGAAAACCGTCATCCGGCCAACATCGGCCGCCGTGGCAATTTCATCCACCGTCACATTTTCGAAACCCCGTTCACGAAATAATCGATCTGCAACCTGCGAAATGGTGCGACGTGTTGCGAGACGCTTGCGCGAACGGCGATCCTGCGGTGGGGATGATGCTTGTGACATGGGCGATCCGGAATGTTTTGCGGGTCAAACGGCGCTGATCACCTGGATTTTGCCTGTGTGCAAAAGCGAACAGCAATGACGCAGTGATAAACCGGTTTCTGTACCGAGTACATATTTAATATTGACTCTCCTCCTGCCCTGGTGCATTAAATGTACTTAGTATACTTATTGATCAAGTACATAAATTTACTATCCCCCATCCTTCTTAACAGCGCGGCGCATAGACAAGCCCGCCTGTCCGAAAGCCCCATCATGAAACCATCATCCGATCTGCCCACCGTTCAGGCCGTCAAAGCCGGCATCTCCCATTCCAAACGTCCACTGATTGTTATTTACTTTGCCCTGTGTCTGGACGCTGTGGGAATCAGCCTTGTTTTCCCGATTTTACCCGACCTGCTGGCCGAGGTGACACAGGGTGGAAATGTTGCCTTTTACATCGGGATCATGACGTCGCTTTATGCCGTCATGCAGTTCATTTTCGCCCCTGTTCTGGGGGCGCTTAGCGATAATCTGGGTCGCAGGCCGGTATTGCTGGTTTCCCTTGCCGGGGCCACCATCAATTATGCCATCATGGCCTTTGCCCCACATTTATGGATGTTGCTTCTGGGACGGCTGATTGCTGGACTGACCAGTGCCAATGCCGCAGTTGCCTCAGCCTATATCACCGATATTTCCGCCGAAAATATCCGCGCACGCCGTTTTGGCCTGATGAATGCCATGTTTGGCGCGGGCTTTATCGTAGGGCCAATTTTGGGCGGCGTTTTGGGGGATTACTGGGTCCGCCTGCCCTTTATCGCCGCTGCCGTGCTCAACGGGTATATTTTCCTGTTGGCCTTTTTCATCCTGCCCGAGACGCACCAGAAAACCGGGCTGAAAATCGCGTTTTCCACACTAAACCCCATTGCACCGCTACGCTGGATGTTTTCCATGAGCGGATTATTGCCCATTGTGCTGGTGTTTTTCCTGCTAAGTGGCACCGGCGAAGCCTATGGCACCTGCTGGGCGCTTTGGGGGGCGGATACATTTCAGTGGAATGGCCTGTGGATTGGGTTATCGCTAGGTATGTTTGGCATTTTCCAGACATTGGTACAGGCTTTTTTGCCCGCCCCGACCACCCGTTTTCTCGGCGAGCGTGGTGCGGTTATTGCGGGCATTTTTTGTGCCTGTCTGGCCCTTGTCATCATGGCCTTTGCCCGGCAAGGATGGATCATTTTTACCATCATGCCGATATTTGCCCTCGCCGGCATCGGCATCCCGGCCTTTCAGGCCCTTGCCACCCGCAAGGTCGATGCCGCCCGGCAAGGACAATTGCAAGGCGTGCTGACATCTGCTGTTAGCCTCGCAACCATTATCGGGCCACTGGCTTTTTCGGCTTTTTATATGCTGGTGCAAAAGACGTGGCCCGGTGCCATCTGGTTTAGCGTAGTAGCACTTTATGTCCTTGCGATCCCGCTGGTTGTTTTCAGCACCCGCAAGCCCCCTGCACGCACAAAAACTGAAACAGCATGAGCAAAAGCCCCGCCCTCCCCAAGCAGTGGCCTATATCAGAAGGCATGAACGTCCCTAACGGGACTTTCCCGGATCAGTCCCGCACCGGTTTTCAGGGTCAAAATTGCCGAGTCTTTTAAGAATTCCGTTCTTTTCAGAACAAAAGAAGGGGGAACAAACCAAAAACATATCAACAAAAATTGCTTTAAAACAACAAGATAGAAGAAAACATCATTTTTGTTCCGATTTTGTTCTTGATGGAACAAAATTAGAACAATAAAGTGACTTCAGACAGATCAAGGAGGTCACAGCCATGATGAAATTGCTTCAGAATCCCCGTCGCCTTAACGATGTTTGCAGCACTGTCGCCGTTGTCGGCAGCACCGGGTTTTTCCTTTTCGTTATTGCACTGGGCATGGCCCAAACCCTTCGTGGTCTGATCTGACTTGACCTTCTTCAAGTTTTGAACGGGACGGCTTCCCATACCCGGCAATGGACAACCCCGCACCCTGTCCCCGTCCCTTGTCGTTCCGCCCGTCCCGTTCAAATCCATACAACCGCGCAACTGGCACCGCTGTCCGTCCCCACGGCAGCGGTGTTTTTTTTATGCCATTTCTCTCGCACGCACCGTGCACCTTTCTGTGTTTGCAGCGTTAACATAAAATCAGCGCATTGAATTTCCAATCACCCTGCTGAAAAACGCGCTGCATATAATCGGGCCGAGTCACAATTTTAACGCCGCCAGAAGCAAAGAGAGACAAACCGGAAAAAAGCGGATTAAAACTTATGTTGCATCGCAACAACTTACACTGCACTGCAAAATTTCACTCGACATTAGCGTGAATATTCGTTTGAATCAGTGACAACAGTCGTAAATTCGTCATACGTTATGAGCAATAACGTTTTGAATGACACCAATCCGAAACAAAACAATTGAATTGTGGCTGGCAAAACCACAACTGACATACAGGGATTGAACGGCCGGGATTTCCCGAAATTTTAATAACACCCTGGCCGGGGAGTGAGATCGAATGCTCTATAATTTTTATGAATTGCAACATGCAACCATAAGTCCCTGGCGCGTTGCCGCCGACATGGGCAAAAAATGGATGCGCAATCCGGTCAACCCGTGGGCCTATACCCAGCCCGGGCGTGCCACGGCAGCTGCATTTGATGTCTTTACCCATATCACCAACCGTTATGGCAAACCGGAATTTGGCCTTGATACCACCCTGATTGCGGGTGAAGAGGTGCCCATCACCGAGGAATTTGTCTATAGCGAACCGTTCTGCAATCTTTTGCATTTCAAGCGCGAAACGGCGCATCTGTCCGAGCAACCTGATGATCCCAAGGTTTTGATCGTCGCCCCCTTGTCGGGCCATTTTTCAACACTGTTGCGCGGCACGGTCGAAACGATGCTGCCGGACCATGATGTCTATATCACCGACTGGGTGGATGCACGTAACGTGCCGGTGCATATGGGCCATTTCGACCTGGATAGTTATGTCGATTATCTGATGCGGTTTTTGCGCCATCTTGGCCCCAACACCCATATCATTGCCGTCTGCCAGCCTTCGGTGCCGGTGATGGCGGCTGTTTCACTGATGGCGGCGGGTGATGAACCGTGCCAGCCTGCCTCGATGACATTGATGGGTGGGCCGGTTGATACGCGTGAACACCCTACCGAAGTCAACAATTTTGCCAAACAGCACGAACTGGAATGGTTTGAACGCCATGTCATTTCGCATGTACCCCTGCCCCATGCCGGGGTGATGCGCCGGGTTTATCCTGGTTTCATGCAGCTTGCCGGTTTCATGAGCATGAACTGGGACCGCCACCTCGCCGCCCATCACGACATGTTCACCCATCTGGTCGAAGGGGATGGTGAAAGTGCCGATGCCAAGCGCAATTTCTATCAGGAATATCTTGCCGTGATGGATATGAGCGCGGAATTCTACCTTCAAACCCTGAAGGTGGTGTTCCTGGAACATCAATTGCCCGCTGGCACCATGCGCTGGCAGGGCATCCCGGTTGATCCATCGGCCATTACCAAAACCGCGCTGTTAACCGTTGAGGGCGAACGCGACGATATTACCGGCATGGGCCAAACCCGCGCGGCACACAAACTGTGCAGCAACCTGCCTGATAACATGCGCATGCACCACTTACAGCCCGGTGTGGGCCATTATGGTGTGTTTAACGGGCGGCGCTGGCGCGAACAGATCAGCCCGCGCGTCAAGGAATTCATCCGTCGTCACGACCATGAAGGCAAAGGGGTCAACAGTGCCCCGGCCAAAGTCGCCATCGACGCTGCCGAATAAAATTACCGCATCACAGCAAAAAGCCGCCCCTTCATCCGGGCGGCTTTTTTCATCATATAGGCGGCTTATGGAGCTTCTAGCGGCTGAACATTGCCCTGATTATTACGGCCCCCATAGGTACCGTCATCGCGCGGATAAATCGCAACCGGGTGTAATGTACTGACCAGATGCTGATAAACAGCGGGCACGGCGTCTTCCCAAATTTCAATCTGCCCGATGATGACGGGGTTCGCCGCCCCATCAAGCAACGCAATTGCCTGATCGATATTGGCGTTTGTCACCAGTTCATCCGCGGTCCCCATCAGGGCCAGGTGAACACCAATCACCTGATCATCCTTGATCCCCATAATGCCGATGCAGGATGTGAATGTGGTAAACATGATCGGATCTGCCTGCCCCCATTGGCGTTCAGCAATTTGGGTGGGGTCGTCTGCCTCGGTAAAGATATATGCCATTGTCGCAACCTTTTATGTTCCGGGTTAAATCGCATTGCTGAGCGCCAGCGACAAAGGTACGCCTGCCAAAAAGGTCAAAGGAACCAAACGGGGATTTGCACCGTATATTTTTTATCACGATGCAAAACAGACCCGCAATAATTGGCAGGAGGCCCCATGCCCACCCCCGTGACAAAAGCCCCAAATGCCGAAACAGCCACGCCCATCACACTGGACAGTTTCGCGCCTGGGTCCATTGCCGTGGTGGTCGGTGCCAGCGGCGGTATTGGTCGGGCGTTTGTGCACCACCTGACCAATGCCAACCATTTCTCGCAGATTATTTCGCTGTCGCGCAGCGGTACCCCGCCCCTTGATTTGCTTGATGAAACCAGCATTGAAAACTGTGCTAACAGCCTTTCGCAAATGAAAGGCGATATCCGCCTGATCATTGATGCCACCGGCTTTTTGCATGACGAAAACTTTCAACCGGAAAAAAGCTGGCGCCATATTGACCCGGCCCATATGGCGCAAAACTTCGCCATTAATGCCATTGGTCCGGCATTGTTGATGAAGCATTTCCTGCCCCTGCTGCCCAAAGAGGGCAAAGCGGCCTTTGTCACCCTGTCGGCACGGGTGGGCAGCATTGGCGATAATCATATTGGCGGCTGGTATGGCTATCGCGCGGCCAAGGCCGCCCTAAACCAGATCGTCAAAACCATGTCGGTGGAGCTGGCACGCAAAAAACGCGATGCCCTGTGCCTTGCCCTGCACCCCGGCACGGTGGACACCGGGCTGTCGGCCCCCTTTGCCAAAAGCGGCCTGCCGGTGCAAACACCAAAACAGGCCACGGCCAATATGCTCAACGTGATCAACACACTATCGAGCGATCAAAGTGGCGGCTTTTATGCCTATGACGGCAGTCAAATTGACTGGTAAATAGATCCGGTTTCACACGCCTGACTGATCCAACAGACCCTGAATCTGGGCATACTGGATCAGCATGATGGTTTTGGCATCGCGAATGCGGCCATCGGCAATCATGGCAATCACCTCCTCAAAGGGCGTTTCCAGCACGCTGATATCTTCGCCCTCGTCATATTTGCCGCCCCCTTCGCCCTGCAAATGATCGCTCGTGATCTCGGCGACAAACAGGTGCAGCCTTTCGGTGACCGATCCGGGGCTCATGAACACGTCAAAAACTTCGCGGGGTTTGCCAATTTTATAGCCGGTTTCTTCCTCGACCTCGGCAATAATGGCAGCATTCGGGGCCCGGTCGTCCAACACACCGGCGGGCACCTCGATCAACATGCCGGTTTCATTGCCATTCACAAAGGTTGGCATCCGGAACTGCCGGGTCAGGATAATGCTGCGCGTGCGCCGGTTATACAGCAGGATGCCCGCACCATTACCGCGCTCATAGGCCTCGCGCGTCTGTTCCTGCCATTCGCCATCGCGGCGTTTTAAGGCAAAGCGCACCCGATAAAGATGATACCAGTTGTCCGACAGGCAATCGATGCCATCAAGGCGGATATGATCGGCCTCAAACCGGGTCCAGTTGGTGGGAAAATCAGTCATGACAGGCCTATGTGATCAGAAGGTTTTACCGGTTTAAAAAGGCCGACAAAGTCATCAAGACGGCATCGGGTTTTTCGGCATGCACCCAGTGCCCGGCATTTTTGATGCTGGTAAAGGACGCCTTGGGAAACAGCGCCTTGATATCGTCGCGGCGGTCCATATCGACATAAGACGAATTCGCCCCGGCAATAAACAGGGTATCGCCCTGATATTGCGCGCCGTCGGCATTGTGCCAGCCGGTAATATCATCCAGATGCTCGGCCATCGCATCGATATTGACCTGCCAGGACATTTTGCCGCTGTCTTTATCCGTCACCACATTTTGCGCCAAAAACTGGCGAATGCCCTTTTCGGAAACCCCGCTTGCCAGGGCCTCTTCCACCTCGGCCCGCCGGGAAATGGCGTCAAAATCCACCGCGCGCATGGCGCTAATATAACCGTTATAGTCATGCTGATAGGGCAAAGGGGCAATATCCACCACCACCAGATCGGCAATCAAACCGGCATCATCCGACAGGGCCAGCGTCATCGATGCCTTGCCCCCCATCGAATGGCCAATCAAGTGCACGGCACCGTTATCAATATCGCGGATCAGTTCGGCAATATCAGCTGCCATTGCCGAATATGTCATATCCGTATCCCAGCCAGACCGCCCGTGATTGCGCAAATCCGCCGTGACAACATGGTATTTTTCCGCCAGACGCCGGGCAATGGCCGTCCAGTTGCGGGCCTGACCAAACAGGCCATGCAATATTACCAGCGTCCCATTATCGCGGTTTTCTTCGCCAAAGGCGTAATGCGCCAGTTTCATCGGACCTCCCGGGATCAAAAGCATGAATTTGGCGCAGAATGGCGTGCCCTTTCGGCAAAGGCAAGCAGGGAAGTCCCAAAAGCAAAACACCCCTGCATCATATGATACAAGGGTGTTTACAAATCAGTCGTCAGGTCGTTTCGTCGTCTGGGGGGCTGTGCCATATTATGCGCCAGCGTGATGTCCACCATGCGGAACGCCCTTGTTGCCAAACAGATTGGCAATCATGCGCACCAGTGCCAGGAAGCCCTTGCGCATGGTCTGAGCGCGCAGTTTTTCGGCTTCACGGTGCAACGCGACGAGATCATATCCTTCGTTACGACGCATGGCTTTATCCTTTCTAAGACAGGGGCGAAAGTGCCCCGATTGCAATGTCGTTTATCTTCTGAACTCCATGTAGTTGAGAAAGCGTCCGACAACGAGATCAGTTTTCTCAGCCCACCCATGTATTTCCTGCATAGGTTGACATAGCTCAAACACAATTTCGTCATGCAAATCCCCCGATTTTGTCTCATGACAAATAAGATGCTCATCTTGTTCAATATTTTCCCGGGCTCAAAGCCCCCTGCAAAAGCCAGCGCCAAACGATTAAGGCAAACTGGCTGTATCCGTTGTCACAAAAGGGATACAGCACAATGGAGTTTACCGCTCGCAGTCGACTTTTTTGAGGGAAACAAGGCTATTTTTTACGCAACCTGCATATAAATTGATCACGAATCGCAAAAACAGGGCCGGCGATGCGACCCTGTTTAATTTTGCATGGCTATAAAGACCCTAGGTAAGGGCAATATTGAGGTATTTCACCTCAAGATATTCATCCAGCCCCCAATGCCCACCTTCCCGGCCATGCCCACTTTCCTTCACACCCCCGAAAGGGGCCCCTTCATGGGATGTCGTACCATCATTGATGCCAACCACACCGGTTTGCAGATGTTCGGCAATACGATGAATGCGACCAATATCCCGGCTGTAAAGATAGGACGACAAACCGCCTTTCACACGGTTGGCAAGCGAAACGGCTTCGGCCTCGGTCTCAAAACGATATATTGGCGCGATGGGGGCAAACAGCTCTTCCTCGAAGCAATTTGCATCAATCGGAAGGTCAGTAATAACCATCGGCCGAACAAAATATCCCTCCTCCGGGATATCGGCCCCTTCGTGAAACACGCCGCCCCGTTCTTTCGCATCCTTTAACAGGCGTTCGACTTTTGCCACGGCCCGGCTATTGATCAGCGGGCCAATCTCGCTTGTGGCATCAAACCCGTTGCCCACCGGCAAGGCGCGGGTGGCAGCGATAAACTTTTCCACAAAGGCGTCATACACACTGCTTTGCACAAAAATGCGGTTGGCACAAACGCAGGTTTGCCCGCTATTGCGGTATTTGGAAATCATCGCACCGGCCACCGCATCCTCCAGCCGGGCATCGTCCATCACAATAAAGGGCGCATTGCCACCCAGTTCCATCGCGGTTTTCTTGACGGTATCGGCACATTGCACAATCAGGCGCTTGCCCACAGCGGTCGAGCCGGTAAAGGACAGCATCCTGACCCGGAAATCATCGGTCAGCGCCTGGGCAATGGGCACCGGATTACCCGTGACCACATTAAACACGCCTTTGGGGAAACCGGCCATTTCCGCCAGCTTGGCAACCGCCAGGGCACAAAGCGGGGTGTCTTCGGCCGGTTTGACAACCACACTGCACCCGGCAGCCAGGGCCGGGGCGCATTTGCGTACCACCATTGTTAAGGGAAAATTCCACGGTGTAATCGCCGCCACCACGCCCACCGGCTGCTTTTGAATGACAACACGCCGGTCGGCCTGGGTTCCGGGCATGGTCTGCCCATAGGCGCGCCTGGCTTCCTCGCCATACCATTCGGCATAGGCAATGGCGCCAATCACCTCGCGCCGGGCCTGATCAATGGGTTTGCCCTGCTCTGCGGTGATCAGACAGGCCAGATCCTCAAGATATTCTTCCATCAGATCGCGCCAGCGCCGCAAAATCGTCGCACGCGTTTTCGCCAGTTCGCCTGCCCAGGCCGGAAAAGCATCGGATGCGGCATCAATCGCCCGGCGCGCTTCGCTGGTGCGCATGAATGCGACATCCGCAAGCAGCTTGCCCGTGGCCGGGTCGTAAACCTCTATCGTTTCGCCAGAATCGGCGCGACGCCATTCACCATTGATATAGGCCTTGTGCAACTCCCAGTCACGTATCAGGGCGCGGGCACGGTCAAGTCCGAAAAGATGTGGGGCATTTCCCCGGACAGTCGCAGTATGTAAGCCGGTGGACGACATATAGGCGTTTCCTTATCGCCAAATTTAGAACAATGCGGATGTCCTCACGGTGTTGTGATTCCATTATTTTGCCCGCTGCTGGGACACTAAGCCCTCAGGGGACGTTCAGGCAACACTCCATAAATACGCATTAACTTTTCACAGTTCCGCAAGAGAGATTGAGAATAATGAAACGCTTTGTCAAAATCGCCCTTCTGACCGCGACGCTTGGTGTATCCGCCGCTGCCGTGCCGGCACAGGCCGATGAAGCCAGCGACAATGCTGCCGTGCAAACGCGCCAGCACATGATGGCGGGTATCGGCGGGGCAATGGGCACGCTGGGCTGCTACATGAAGGGCGCATGTGACCTGCCAAAAGGCGTGGTTCACCTTCTGGCCGAGGGTATTGCCTATTCAGCCTCAACCGGTCCGGCTGTTTTTAAACCGGAAACACCCGCCGCTACGGTAGAAACCACCGCCAAGGCCGATATCTGGACCAACTGGGATGATTTTTCATCTCATTTCCCGAAACTTGAAGAAAACGCCCTGAAACTGGCCGAAGTTGCTGGCGACAAAGCTGCAATGGGGCCTATCATGGCGGAAATGGGCAAGTCCTGCAAAGGCTGCCACGACGATTACCGCAATAAATAAGCCTTCTATGTCCCGTCTCCAGGTTAACGAACGGGCAAAATATCAGGCAAAAGGCGGGGTGCCATTTCACCCCGCCTTTTCAGTATCGTCATCCGGCAATCGCACAAAATTTTTGTCATTGCGGATTTTAAAGTCCAATCACCAAATCGGACGCCATCTTATCCGGCGCGTGCAACCGTAATAATGGCGGCAACAATTCCCGCACAGATCAGCAAAATCAGCAATCCCAACCATGCCGATTTGAATTTGATCGCGGCAAACCGCCCGGCAATGCTGGCGGGCACTTTGCGCGATCCTGTAATCATCGGGCCAATCAGGTTTTCATTTTTCAGAAACAGATAACCAATTGCCGCCGTCACGTGCAGGCCAACCGCGATGTAAATCAGATTGATATTCACATGGTGAATATAGTTCATGGTATTGGCAAAATCGGACGGTACATATTTGACCAGCGGCCCGTCAAAAAACAAAAAGGTGTTTTCGCTGGCAAACAGCCCGGTAAAGGCCTGAACGGCCACCAGGATCAGCAGCACAACCACCATCAACCCGCCCGCAGGGTTATGCCCGGCATAGGCCAGTTCTTCCTCGCTGCCTTTGGGAAGTTTGCGCAAATAGGACAGGGCCGCAAACGGCCCTTTGACAAAAGAGACAAAACGCGCATTTGAACTGCCAACAATGCCCCACACAATACGGAACAGAACCAGCGTCAAAACCGTGTAACCGGCCAGTTCATGGATATTGATAATGGCTTCCTGGTTGGTCCACCAGGCCGTTACAATGGCTATCACCAGCGCCCAATGAAACAGGCGCACCGGAAAATCCCATTGCCTGATCTTGATCTTTTGTGCGTTCTCGCCGTGCATGCCGTGCCTCGTTAAATTTAATTCGGGTCTTACGGATGGGGAACAACGGTTTATCAGGCCAAAACCCGGCCCACATTCCCCGATACCCCATCATGCCATTTTGCCGCAATCAACCTTATTGCGCTGCACACAATTTGGTTACTGCATTTGGTTACTGCCGCCAAATGACATCAATTGCAGACGATTGTGATTTTCATATGCAATTGATTTGTTGAAAATCATTCTCACAAGCAGTATCAATATGACGGTGAGATGCTTGATCTACAAACAGGGACGGACAGATATTCCTATGAAATTTTCAAAAATCCTTGGTACCGCGGCCGTCATGGGGGTGCTTGGGGCACCGTTGGCCCATGCCGCCCCGGATGCCGAAGCCATCATGAAAAATTATGCTGACATCGCACATGCAGGCTATGCCGATGCGGAATCAACGGCCAAAACGCTTGAGGCCGCTGTAAACGACCTGATTGCCAATCCGTCGGAAGAGACCCTTAAAAAGGCACGCGCAGCCTGGATTGCCTCACGTCCGTCCTATCAGCAGACCGAAGTTTACCGTTTCGGCAACCCGATTGTGGATGACTGGGAAGGCAAGGTAAATGCCTGGCCGCTTGATGAAGGGCTGATCGATTATGTCGATGGCGACCTTTATGGCAGCGAAAACGAAGAAAACCCGGCTTATACCGCCAATGTCATTGCCAACAAGGAATTGAAAATTGGCAGTGAAACCATTGATGCGTCCACCATCGATGCCGATCTTCTGCAGAAACTGCATGAACTTGACGGTGTTGAAGCCAACGTCGCCACCGGCTATCACGCCATTGAATTTCTGCTGTGGGGGCAGGATTTGAATGGAACCGGCCCCGGTGCCGGCGACCGCCCCTGGACCGACTATGCCAAGGGTGATGCCTGCACACATGGCAATTGCGACCGTCGCGGTGAATTCCTTAAAGCCGCCACCGAACTGCTGGTGTCGGACCTGGCCTGGATGACCGAACAGTGGGATGACGGGGGCGAAGCCCGCGAACATGTCATGGATGGCAATGGCTCGGTCGGGTTGACTGCCGAAATCACCGGCATGGGATCGCTTTCCTATGGCGAACTGGGTGGCGAGCGCACCAAACTTGGTCTGCTGTTGCATGATCCGGAAGAAAGCCATGACTGCTTCTCGGACAATACCCACAATTCGCATTATTACGATGCGCTGGGTATCCAGAATGTCTATCTTGGCAAATACACCCGCACCGATGGCAGTGTTGTCGAAGGTCCGTCGCTGTCGGACCTGGTTGCGGCCAACAATGCCGACCTCGACAAGGAAATCAAAGCCAAGCTGGCGGCCTCGGTTGCAGCCGGTCAGGCAATGGTTGATCGTGCCAATAACGGCGAACATTTCGACCAGATGATTGCCGCAGGCAATGATGAAGGCAATGCTGCCGTTCAGAAATTTGTCGATGCCCTGGTTGACCAGACCAAATCGATCGAACAGATCGTGCCGGCCATCGGCCTTGAAAGCATCAGCTTTGAAGGATCAGACAGCCTTGACAATCCTTCTGCGGTTAACTGATCAGGCTTTTTCTGATTAACGCAACAGATTGTCTGATCTGCCGCGCGGCGAAGGTTTTTCCTTCGCCGCGTTCTCCGTTTCCGGCCCTGTCGTTCGGGTATTGTCGTCAACGCGGCCCCTGCCCGCATTAACAGGCCGGTTTGGTCTTTCATTGCATAAAGTTTCCCGCAATGTCCCTGCCCCACCTTTCTGCCTTTCGCCGCCGGTCTTTTCGCGCATCCTGTTTTTCGCTTATGGTTCTGGGCTGTGGCCTGGGGTTAAACCTGCCCGCCTTTGCAAATTCTCCCTCACAGCCCGGTGCGTTGCCCGACGATGCCTATCCCGGTGGCACAACAACCTGGCTAAAAGAAACAGGCCGTTCCGCCTTTACCCATCCATCGGCCAATATGGCCTTTGACAAAAGGATGGATTTCAAACTGGGCGAGGCGCTTTTTCAGCGCATGTGGGTGGCGGCCCCAACCAAAACCCACACAACCGACGGGCTGGGACCGCTTTACAATTCACGCTCCTGCATTGGCTGCCATGTGCGCAATGGACGCGGCCACGCGCTTGATCCGCAAAACGATACGGATCGCGCGGCTGTTGCCATGCTGCTGCGGCTGTCCATTCCACCACAAAATGAAACCGACCGTGCCCTTCTTGCCAGTGGCAGGGTCAATGCCATTCCCGACCCGGTATATGGCAACCAGTTTCAGGAACTCTCTGTGCCCGGCATCCCGGCGGAGGGGCGCGTTCTGGTAACATATCAGGACCAGACCATTACATTGGCGAACGGCGAAACTGTTACCTTGCACAAACCCGATTACCAGCTGGACGAACTCGCCTATGGCCCCACCCATGACGGGCTGATGATTTCCCCCCGCATCGCGCCGCAAGTGATCGGTCTTGGCCTGCTTGAAGCCATTCCCGAGGATATGATTATCGCGCAGGCAGACCCTGATGATGCCAATGGCGATGGCATTTCGGGCAAGGCAAACCGGGTTTGGGATATTGCAACACAAAAGATCGGTCTGGGCCGGTTTGGCTGGAAGGCGGGCATGCCCACCCTGGACCAGCAAAACCAGAATGCCATGCAGTTCGATGTTGGCCTGTCCAATACCCTGTATCCTGATGGTGCGGGCGATTGCACCCCGGCACAAACCCTGTGCCGCGCGGCCCCCAATGGCAATAGCCCCCAATATGACAACCTCGAAGCACACGGCACGATTACCGACCTGATCCTGTATTACACCCGCAATCTTGCCCCGCCGATGCGGCCCAATGCCGCCGACCCCGATGTTCTGGCAGGCAAGCAGATCTTTAAAGACATTGGCTGTGCAAGCTGCCATCGCCCCAGCTATCAGCTACCGGTCAATGACCAGCAGCCAGAGCTGTCCGGGCAGTTGATCTGGCCTTATAGCGACCTATTGTTACATGATATGGGCGATGGCCTGGCCGACCACCGGCCCGAAGCCCTGGCAACCGGTTCGGAATGGCGTACACCGCCCTTATGGGGCCTGGGACGGACAAAGGAAATTGATTCCCGCGCCAGTTTCCTGCATGACGGACGGGCCAACACCATTCTGGAAGCCGTTTTGTGGCATGGGGGCGAAGCGCAAACCGCGCGCGATGCCGTCATTGCCTTGCCGCAAACCGACCGCAACAAACTGATCGCATTTTTGAAATCGCTTTAGGGGGTATCATGCCGCTTCTCAAAACCGGCCCACGCCGGATGCTCGCCGGGATGATCGTGACCATCACCACCGGGTTTCTGGCCGCACCACCCGCACAAGCTGACCTGCCCGATGAACAGTATCACGATGTTATCGTGCATCTGCTCTCCAACGTGATGCCACCGCAGCTTGATGCCCTTCACAAGGCAACCTCGTCACTTGCATCCGACATGCCGGAATTTTGCAAAAAACCGAACCAAAACGGCCTGGATGAAATGCGCAAGGGCTTTCATGCCGCGATGGATCGCTGGCAGGAAGTCCAACCGTGGCGCATGGGCCCGATGATGGCCGAAGGCCGCGACCAGTTGATTGAATATTGGCCCGACAAACACGGCACAGCGGCCCGCCAGTTTCGCCTGTTGCTGCGCAACAAGCCGCCGCTTTATACCAACCCGGCCAAAATCGGCGAAGCCAGTGCCGCACTTCAGGGTTTCCCCGCCCTGGAGGAAGTTTTGTTCAACCCGAAACTGGCTGACGAAATTGTGGCTGCCGACAAAGACGGGGCCTATTTGTGCCAGTATGGCATGGCAATTTCAGCCAACCTTGAAAAACTGACCGGCGAGTTGGTGGCCGAATGGCCCGCCTTTGCCGATGCCATGATGAATGCCGGGCCCGACAGCATGGATTACCCGACAGCCAAATTTGCCGCGACCGACCTGTACCGTGCCCTGCATGAAGGCATGCTGATTATTATCAGCCAAAAACTGGCGCGCCCGCTGGGCGAAGGGCCCGATGATGCCAATGCCAAGCGGGCTGAAAGCTGGCGCTCGGAACGGTCGCTGCGCAATATTTCCCATAACCTGAAATCGTTATTTGCCATTTATGACGGCAAACTGAATGGGGCTGGCGAAAGCGGCAAGGGCATGGTGGCCCTGATCGGGGCGGATAGCCTATTGGATAAATCCTTCCGTCTGAACTGGCAGCAAATTCGCGACGCCAGCGACGCCCTGCCCGATTCAATGGTGCAGGTTTTGGCAAAGCCCGACGGGTATGAGAAAATTCAGGATCTGGAAAACCAGGTCGCCTACGGCGTGATGCTGGTGGAAAATGACATTGGCGGTCACACCGAACTGGGAGGAGGTTTCAATGCCCTTGACGGAGACTGATTTCAATTCCAAGCGCCGCGATGTTTTGCGCCTGATCGGCCTTGGCGGGGCCATTACCTTCCTGCCCGCCGGGTTTGCCCGTGCCGCTACCAATGTCACCGCCCCCGAAGACCGCGCGGTTTATATCAGTGCCAGTGCTGGCAATCATGACGATTTTTATGTCAGTGCCTTTAATGCCCAGGGCAAAATTCTGTATGAACAGCCACTGCCGGGCCGGGGGCATGATATTGGCCTGCGTCCCAACCATGTCGATGTTGCCGCGGTTGAACGCCGCCCGGGCCTTTATGCCCTGATCCTCAACCGCCATACAGGCGAGGTACGCGCCACCTTAAAAAGCCCGGAAGACCGGCGTTTTTACGGTCACTCGATCTATTCAAATGACGGGCGTTACCTGTATATCACCGAAAATGATTTTGAAAATGCCCGTGGGGTGATTTCGGTGTGGGATGCGCAAAACGGGTACAAACGGGTTGCCGAATTTGACAGTTTTGGCATGGGCCCGCACGAACTGCATTTGCTGCCCGACGGCGAAAGCATCGCCATTGCCAATGGCGGCCTTAAAACCCATCCCGATTTTGATGGCAGAACGCCGCTTAATATCGACACAATGGCCCCGAACCTGACGGTGATTAACCGCCAAACCGGTGAAAAGCTCTATCAAACCCGGCTAAAAGACGACTGGCACAAACTGTCCATCCGCCATATCGATGTCGCCCGCGACGGCACCATTGCCACGGGCTTTCAATATCATGGCGGGTTAAATGACGAAGTGCCGCTGGTTGGTATCTGGAAACCCGGCAAAACCGACCTTCACGCCCTGGAAGCCCCCAATACGGTACAATACCGCATGCGCCAATATTGCGGCAGTGTGCGCTTTGATGCCTCAGGCTCGGTCTTTGCAATTTCCTGTCCGCGCGGCGGTGTGATCACCTTTTGGGATGCACAAAACCACACATTCCTGACCAACATTGCCGCCCCCGATGGTTGCGGCCTGGCGGCGACCAACCGCAAGGGCGAATTTGTCGGCACCAGTGGGCTGGGCGATGGCTGGCGCATGGATGCCCTGAACCGCAAACGCGAAGAGCTGCCCGACGATTCGCTTAAATCGCTTAAATGGGACAATCATTTGCAGCGTGTTGCCACCTAACCCGTAAAAAAACGCTATCATGCAAAAAGGCCGCAACGAAAATTGCGGCCTTTTATTTTTCCATAAAATACATTTATATCAATTCGTTAACCCGCCATGAGTGCAACCAGATCGACAACACCACGGCAGGAAACGAAACAATCTCAATTTTTTCTGCAATTGATAACGATTTTCACTTGCGTTCGGAAACAGGCTTCCGTATAAACACTCCAGACACAGCCCGCGAATGAAACCCATTCGCATTTGTCCCCAAAAAGGCTTGTCCTGTCCTGCGGGTCCTCTCTCCTCGCAGGCCTCTCAAGGTGGAATAGTGACGGTAACCGATGCGGGAAACGGTTACCGTCACTTCCGTTTTTAGCCCTATTCTCTCTTCATCAGATCACGGCAAAACAAAACAGGCACCTGCCCGAACAGATGCCTGCTGCCTGTTTACAATCGCCTGGCCGTGACACGGCTCAATGGACAGAAATTAAAGCTGTACAAAGTGGCCTTTGCTGACTTCGCGATATTCCCGCACCGGCGGCACATAATCCAGCCTGCGAACCGGGCTTTTGATTTCATCGACCGCAACATTGCGTTTCATGTCACGGCGCGCCGGGTCCGGGACGGGCACGGCGGCCATCAGCTTTTTGGTATAGTCATGCTGCGGATTGTCAAAAACAGCCTCCCGCGGGCCAATTTCAACAATTTCACCCAAATACATCACCGCAACCCGATGGCTGACCCGCTCCACCACCGCCATATCATGCGAGATAAACAGATACGCCAAATTCATGCTTTGCTGTAAATCCATCAGCAAATTACACACCTGCGCCTTGATCGACACATCCAGCGCCGAAACCGATTCATCGGCAACAATCACCTTCGGGTCCAGCATCAGGGCCCGGGCAATACAAATGCGCTGGCGTTGCCCGCCGGAAAATTCGTGCGGCAGGCGTTTCATCATATCCGCGCCCAGACCGACACGGTCCAGCAGGTCTGCGGCCTTGTCCCGTGCCTGTTTGCGTGTGCCCAAACCGTTTTCGACAAACGGCTCCGCCACAGCAGAACCGATATTCATGCGTGGATTAAGGCTGGCGAACGGGTCCTGAAACACCATCTGGATGCTGCGCCGCATTTGCCGCAGGCCCGGGGCCCGCAAATTCATGACATCATATCCATCGAGCGTAATTTCACCGCTGGTAGGTTCGACCAAACGGGAAATAGACCGCCCGGTCGTGGATTTGCCACAGCCCGATTCCCCAACCAGCGACAATGTTTCGCCCTGAAACAAATCAAACGAGACATTTTCAACCGCGTGAACAGCCCCGGTTTTGCGGCCAAACAGGCCCGAGGTAATATCAAACCGTGTCGTCAGGTTTTTAACCGAAAGGACCGGCGTCATATGATGATCAACGGTATCATCAATTTGGGTATCCCCCGATGCTACACCAGTTTTGGTATCGACAATGGCAAATCGCCGGGGCAGCTGACTGCCCTTCATCGACCCCAATGCCGGCACGGCGGCCAACAGGGCGCGGGTATAAGGATGCTGCCCATGATGAAAAATATCCGCCGTTTTGCCGGTTTCAACTACATCCCCGCGGAACATGACAATGGTACGATCCGAAATTTCGGCGACAACGCCCATATCATGGGTAATAAACAAAACGGCCATCCCTTCTTCTTCCTGAAGGGATTTGATCAGATCCAGGATCTGCCCCTGAATGGTCACATCCAGTGCCGTTGTCGGTTCATCGGCAATCAGCAATTTTGGCTTGCCTGCCAGTGCCATCGCAATCATCACGCGCTGGCGCATTCCGCCCGAAAACTGGTGCGGATATTCGTCAAACCGCGCTGCCGCATTGGGAATTCGGACTTTTTCCAAAAGACGAATGGTTTCAGCACGCGCCTCCTTGGCCGAAATGTCGCGATGACACAGCATGGCTTCGGCAATTTGTTTGCCGATGGGAAAAATCGGATTCAGGCTGGTCATCGGCTCCTGAAAAATCATCGATATTTCATTGCCGCGAATATGGCGCATGGGTTCGGGGGGCAGGGACAACAAATTCTGCCCGCCAAACATAATCTGACCTTCGGTTTTGGCATTATGCTTGTGTAACAGCCCCATAATCGATAGCGACGTCACACTTTTACCCGACCCGGATTCACCGACAATGGCAACGGTTTCACCCGGTGAAATATCAAAATTGATATTTCGGATGACTTTTTTCCATTCGTGTCCAACACGAAATGAGGTTGAAAGATTTTCAACACTCAGAACTGGTCCCAACAAACCGCTGGCAACGTCCGGCGCGGCAGTAACTGTCGGCATGGAATACCCCCTGATGTGGTATATTAAATATTATTGCCCACATTTTGCGGGTCATTTTAATCATAAAGGCAAAATGGGCCCCAAAGGGCCCATTATAAAATCAGGCGGCCAGTTTGCCTTCAACCAGCGACACCCAATAGCTGATGCCAAACGGCAAAACATCGTCGTTAAAGTCATATTCTGGATGATGCAGGTTGGCGCTATCGCCATTACCAACGAACACAAACGCACCCGGGCGGGCTTCCAGCATATAGGAAAAATCCTCAGCCCCCATCACCGGCGGCGGGTTGGTATTAACCGCGTCCTGCCCCGAAACCGACTGTGCAACCGAGGTGACAAAATCGGTTTGATCATCATGGTTACGGGTAATCGGATACCCACGGTGATAATCGACCTTGGCCGAACCGCCCATAATCCTGGCGGTGCCCTCGACAATCTCAATAAAGCGTTTTTCCGCCATATCGCGAATTTCCGGGAGCAGGGTTCTTACCGTGCCCTTCATCGTCACATCGGCCGGGATCACATTGTGGGCCTCGCCGCCATGAATGGCGGTAATCGATACCACCAGCGATTCCAGCGGGTCGGTTTCACGCGCCACGATATTTTGCACCGATGTAATAATTTGTGCGGCAATCAACACTGGGTCAACGCCC
This sequence comes from Thalassospira sp. TSL5-1, assembly GCF_001907695.1. Classification (NCBI taxonomy): domain Bacteria; kingdom Pseudomonadati; phylum Pseudomonadota; class Alphaproteobacteria; order Rhodospirillales; family Thalassospiraceae; genus Thalassospira; species Thalassospira sp. TSL5-1. Next base: position 885,098 of record NZ_KV880637.1, on the reverse strand, counting down.
AGATGCGGGGTTGATGCGTGGCCGCCCTTGCCGGTAACGGTGACTTCAAAATGATCTGCGGCAGCCATAACCGGCCCTTTGCGAATGGCAAAATGCCCCACCGGCAAGCCCGGCGAGTTGTGCATGCCATAAACTTCCTCGATGGCAAATTTTTCCATCAAACCATCCTGGACCATAGCCAGGCCGCCCCCGCCACCTTCTTCCGCCGGCTGGAAGATCAACGCAACAGAACCTTTAAAATTTCGGGTCTGCGCCAGGTATTTGGCTGCCCCCAGCAACATTGCGGTATGACCATCATGGCCACAGGCGTGCATTTTACCGGGTGTTTTCGAGGCCCATTCAACCGGGCCGGCCTCCAGGATCGGCAGGGCGTCCATGTCCGCACGCAAGCCAATAACGGGGCCATCCCCGCCCTTGCCCTTGATAATGCCGACAACACCGGTTTTTCCCAATCCGTAATCTACGCTATCGCAGCCAAACTCTTTTAACTTGGCCTCGACAAATTTCGACGTTTCAAAAACATCAAACAGCAATTCGGGATGCTCATGCAGGTAACGTCTCCATGCAGCAACCTCCGCATAGATTTCATTAGACTGATTTAAAACAGGCATAGGTGGTGGCCTCACTGATTTTAAATGTTGTGTGATTTTTTTTCGTGACCCCACAATGGTACGCATCACAAACTTCGATCATCAAGAAGAAATGTTTCTTTCTTGAATAAAAAATAGGCTTATGATTTCATCTGTTTGCTAATGCAGCATTTCAATCAAAAAAGGACGACAAACAAAGACCAACGCCAGAATAATCGTTGGGGGGTTTTCCTTTTGCTATCAAAATAGGAACACACGGCAAAAGAACCCTGCTTTTCAGCGATTGAGAAGACAAATACCGAGCCGGATAAACTGGCCGCGTTCAATCAGGGATTTAAATAAATGACCAAATTACGCCTTATGCTGACAGCTTCGGCAGTTGCTTTAACACTTGGCTCAGCCGCAAGCGCCCAAGCCGCAAGGGGATCCGATGGGGAACTCAAGATCCTTTACTGGCAGGCTGTTTCAATCCTGAACCCCTATCTTTCAGGCGGCACCAAGGACCTGCACGGCTCCTCGATGGTAATCGAACCTTTGGCCCGTTACGACGAAAAGGGCAATATGGTTCCCGAACTGGTTGACGAAATCCCGACCATCGAAAATGGTGGCGTTTCCAAAGACCTGAAATCCATTACCTGGAAACTCAGCAAAGACCTCAAATGGTCTGACGGCACCGATTTTACCGCCGACGACGTTGTTTTTACCGCGGATTATTGCCTCGCACCTGACGGCGGCTGCCAGCAGCGCGCCTATTTTTCCGACGTCACCAAGGTAGAAGCCATTGATCCGCTGACGGTCAAAATTACATTTGGCGTGCCCAAACCCTTCCCTTATGGCCCGTTTGTTGGCAGCCAGTCGCCGATCATTCAAAAGGCACAATTCAAGGATTGCATGGGCCCCAAGGCCCCCGAATGCACCGACGCCAACTTTCATCCGCATGGCACCGGCCCGTTCCGGGTTACGGAATTCAAACCAAATGACGTTGTGTCGTTTGAAGCCAATCCGTATTACCGCGTTGCTGACGAACCGCATTTTGCCACGGCTGTCCTGAAAGGCGGCGGTGATGCCGCATCAGCCGCCCGCGCCGTTCTGGAAACCGGCGAATATGACTATGCCTGGAACCTGCAGGTTGAACCGGAAATCCTGGCCCAGATGGCACAGGCTGGCAAAGGTGTGATCATTTCTTCGTTTGGCACCCAGGTTGAACGCCTTGAAGTCAACCCGTATAATGCCAGTGCTTCGGCCGGTGACGCACGCTCCACAAAACAGGCGGCCCCCAACCCCGCCCTGTCGGATCCGGCTGTCCGTCGTGCCCTGTCGATGGCCATTGACCGTGACCTGCTGGTTGAAGCCGGGTACGGCGAAGCAGGCCGCCCAACCTGTAATTTTGTCCCGGCCCCTGAAATCTATGCCTCCACCGCCAATGACTGGTGCCTTAAGCAGGACATTCCCGGTGCCAACAAACTGCTTGATGATGCCGGCTGGAAAATGGGTTCAGACGGGGTGCGAACCAAGGATGGTGCCCGCCTGTCGCTGATTTACCAAACCTCGACCAACTCTGTCCGACAAGGGACACAGGCACTGGTCAAACAGATGTGGCAGCAAATCGGCGTTGAAACCGAACTGCGCAACACCGACCCGTCGGTCTTCTTTGGGGGCGACCCGGCAAGCCCGGATACCTTCCAGAAATTTTATTCCGACATTGAAATGTACACCAACAATTTTGACGGCACCGACCCGGAGAAATACCTTGCCGGTCGTATGTGCAACAAAATTCCCAGCCCGGAAAATGGCTGGCTTGGCGAAAACATTTCGCGCTATTGCGACCCGGCCTATGACAAGCTGGCCGCCAAGCTGGCCGAAACAGGCAAGCTTGCTGATCGTGCCGAAATCGCCAAAAAAATGAACGATATGCTCATTGAATCCGGCACCATGATTCCGCTGATCCATCGCGGTGATGTGTCCGCCCGCGCGGCATCCATTGAAGGCGTTCGCATGAACTCCTGGGATTCGCAACTGTGGAACGTCGCTTCCTGGTCGCGGAAAAAATAAATCCAGACTGGCCGGGCCTGTAGCAATACAGGCCCGCGCTGCTTTCTGTCTTTCCTCCAGTCTGGAGCGCCTCCATGCTGAATTATACCTTACGCAGGCTGATGTTTGCGATCCCCACCCTGTTGGTGATCAGCTTCATCATCTTTGCCCTGCTGGACCTTGCCCCGAATGATCCGACGGGCAACCTCCCCCTGACCATCCCGCCCGAAGTCCGCGAACAAATTCGCCAGTCGCTTGGCCTGGGCGATCCTTTTCTGGTTCGCTATCTCAAATGGCTGCATCAGTTCTTTGTCAATGAACCGCTTAATATCCTTTCGCAAATTACCGGGGCGGAGATTTTTGAATCTGCCGACCGCCTGCGCATTCGTTCCTGGGCAACCCGCAGCCCAGTGGTGGACCTGATTGTGCAACGCATGCCGCAAACCCTGTGGGTTGTGGGCATGTCCTATATAGTCGGCATTCTGATCGCCATTCCGATCGGGATCATTTCCGCCTACAAGCAATATTCAATCTTTGACCAGCTTGGCACATTCATATCGATGGTTGGTTTTTCGGTTCCGACCTTCTTTACCGGTGTTCTGCTGATTGTGGTTTTCAGTGCCAATCTGCACTGGTTTCCATCGATCTATGATACCAATCACGAGGTCACGGACTGGCCAAGTTTCCTGTTTCAAATCAAACAGATGTTCCTGCCCGTCACGGTTTTGGCACTGTATAACACCTCGCAGATCAGCCGCTTTGTCCGTGCCTCCATGCTGGAAAACCTCAACCAGGATTATGTCCGCACCGCACGCGCCAAAGGGGTTAAGGAACGTACCGTCCTACTGGTACATGTCTTGCGCAACAGCCTGATCCCGGTTGTCACCGTGATTGCCTTGGGTGTGCCCACCGTATTTTCCGGCGCGATCATCACCGAACAGATTTTTCGCGTGAACGGACTGGGGCAATTGCTGATTACGTCCATTCAGGGCGGCGATATTCCGGTTGTGCAAACCCTGACTTTCATTTTCGCGGTTCTGATTGTGCTGTTCAATCTGATCGCCGACGTGCTGTACGGTATTCTAGATCCGAGGATTCGCTATGACTGAAGCCACGCAACCCGAGATCGGACAAGATGCCCTGCCGCAGGAACGGTCGCGCGCCATGCAGTTATGGGGGCGTTTTCGCGATCATAAAGGCGGCATCATCGGGGCTGTCGTTTTTCTGATCATCATTCTTGCCGTCACCATCGGCCCCTACATCCACACCATCGACCCGCAATTTCTCGACATCCGGTCGAAAAATCAGGGACCCAGCCTGGTTCATCCCTTTGGCACCGATAACCTTGGCCGGGATATGCTAGCCCAGGTGCTGGCGGGCGGGCGTTTATCGCTGTCGGTTGGTATGGTGGCAATGGCCCTGTCGCTGTTTTTAGGCACTGTGGTCGGGCTTTTATCAGGCTATGTCAAATGGCTGGACGGCCCGCTGATGCGGCTGACCGACCTTTTCCTGGCCTTGCCACTTTTGCCGTTGCTACTGGTCATTATCATGCTGTTTCGCGAAAGTCTGAGGGCCATATTCGGCCCTGAAACCGGGATATTTATCCTGATTGTTTTCGTGATTGGCATTACCAGCTGGATGCACACTGCCCGCATTGTACGCGGCGATGTGCTGGCGATTAAAAACCAGGAATTCATTCTGGCAGCAAAAAGTGGCGGCACGCGGGAATTCAACATCGTCCTGCGTCATCTTCTGCCCAATGTCATGAGCTCGATCATGGTTTCGGCAACCCTTGGCATTGCCACCGCCATCATCACGGAATCCGCCCTTAGTTTCCTTGGGCTTGGCTTCCCGTCCGACTTCCCGACCTGGGGGCGTTTGCTTTATGACGGGGCGAATTTCCTGCAAATTACGCCGTCGCGGGTTTTGTGGCCCGGCCTTGCCATTTCGCTGACCGTATTAAGTGTAAACTATATGGGCGATGCCTTCCGCGATGCCCTGGACCCGCACAAGGTCAAACATTAAGGGCACCATAACAGCCCCGCCAAAACAAAAGGCCGCCGGATCATTGCACCGGCGGCCTTTTTATTTCGATAGGCGTGCTATCAGCTATTTTTACGCCCCCATAACAGGCGCAAGGAATTCAGCGTTACCAGCACGGTGGCCCCGGTATCGGCCAAAACGGCGACCCACAAGCCGGTCACGCCCAAAATACTGGTGATCAGGAATATCCCCTTCAGGCCCAGGGCCAGGCCGATATTTTCGCGGATCACACGCCGCGCCTGACGCGAAAGTTTGACCAGAACGGCAACATCGGTCAGGCGGGATTTGACGATCACCGCATCGGCAGCCTCAAGGGCAATATCGGTGCCGCCGCCAATGGCGATGCCAACATCGGCCGCTTTCAAGGCCGGAGCATCATTAATGCCATCACCCACCATTGCCACGGTTACACGCTGGTCATCTGCCTGCCCCTCCGTGCCAAGCTCCTTTAGGGCGTTCAATTTGTCTTCCGGAAGCAATTCTGCGCGATAGGACATGCCAAGATCGGCAGCCAGCCGTTTTGCCACCCGTTTTGCATCGCCCGTCAGCATCACCGGGTCCACACCCAGTTTTTTCAGCATTTCAAGCCCCTCGCGGGCATCTTCGCGTGGCACATCACGCAGGGACAACGCGCCAATCACCTCACCATCGCGTATTACGGCAATGGCAGTGCTGCCCTCGTCCTCCTCGCGGTTCATCCAGTCGGTTACGGCATCGTCACAGTCAATTTTCAGCCGTTTGGGCGCCCCCACCTGATAATGTGCACCCTTAACCCGGCCTTCCACGCCGGCCCCGGCAATGGTGCGGCCATCGGCAAGCTCTGGCAGTGCCAAATTACGATCCTCCGCAGCACTCACCACGGCACGCGCCAGCGGATGCGAGGTGACGTTTTCCAGTGCTGCGGCAATCGCCAAAACCTCGTCTTCCGTTTGCGCGCCAAAGGTGGCGATACCCACCAGGGCGGGTTTGCCCGCCGTCAGGGTGCCGGTTTTATCAAAGGCGATTGTGCGTACCGCGCCAATGGCTTCCAGCGCCGCCCCACCCTTGACCAACAGGCCAATGCGCGCAGCCCGCGCCAGCGCCGATGTGACTGCCGCCGGGGTGGAAATAACCAGCGCACAGGGGCAACCAATTAACAGCAGGGCAAGGCCACGGTAAATCCATTCCTGCCAGGCCTGCCCAAACAGTAATGGCGGCACAAGAACCGTTAATACCGCCATGCCCATAATGATGGGCGTATAGATGCGGGCAAAACGGGCGACAAAACGCTCCACCGGGGCTTTGTGTTTTTCACTTTCCTCGACCAGTTGAATAACCCGGTCCAGCATGGTTTGCCCCGCTGCACGGGTAACTTTCACCTCAATCGGGCGGTCGGTGACAATGGCCCCGGCAAAAACCTCGCTGCCTTCCTCACATGCCACGGGCACGGATTCACCGGTTAGATGACTGTTATCAATATCGGCCTGCCCCCGTGACAGCACACCATCGGCGGGGATGCGCTCTCCGGGCCGGACCTCGACAATATCATCCACCGCCAATGCCGAAGGATGCACCTCCTGGCGCGTACCATCCGACGCAACCCGACGCGCTTTTTCCGGCGATAATTTTAACAGCGATTTGACCCCGTTGCGGGCCTGCCCGGCGGCCACCCCTTCCAGGCTTTCGCCAATGGCAAACAGCAGCACCACCATGCCCGCCTCCAGCGGGTCACCAATGGCAACGGCCCCGATCACGGCAACCGACATTAAAAATTCAATCGAAAACAGCGCCCCATTCAACGCCAGTTGCAAGGCGCGTTTCATCACCGGCAAGGCGGCCAATATCGCCCCTGCCGACAGGGCATAGGGCTCGGCAACTGGCACAAAGGCCCCAACCGCCCAGCCCACCAGCAAACACAAAGCAGCCCAGGCAATTTCGTCCCCGGCCTGCGGCCAGGGGGCAAAACGGCGCATCAGCGGCAGGCCTCCACCGTGACTGTGCGGCAGACCATGTGCATGATCGTGGGAGGCATGGTCATGAGAAGCATGGTCATGGTCATGGGCGACATCATCATGGTCCGATGCAGTAGCATCCGCATCACCACACCCACCACAACAAGCGGACTTGCCCTGTGCCGCACCGCGTCCGTCACGTTCGGTCGCGCGATAGCCCAGTTTCCCCAGCGTTTTGGAAATATCCTCGCGGGTTTGCGGCCGGTCATCCTGCAAGCCAAGCGTGACGGTTTCGCGCATCATCGAAACATCAACGCAATCCACTTCATCACGGCGTTGCAAGGCCTTTTCGATTTTGGCAACGCAGGAGCCACAATCCATCCCGGCAACCGACCAGTGATGATGATGAATGGCGGCATTGCGGGCACGCAGGCTGTTTTCAACCTGTTCGCGCACCCCCGCACCCGTTTCACCGGCAATATGCAGTTCACCTTCGCTGGCCTCAATTTCATGGTCGGCAAGGTCCTTGCGCAATCCCTGCACCACAAAATCACGGCAGCGGGAGCACGCCTCCAGCTCAGCATAGTCGCGCCAATTGATGGTCAGGGACATTTGGGGCCTCGCAAACATTCAAATTACTGTTCATATGTAATATACAAATAACAATTCATATGTTGGAGTCAAGTCACATTCAAACGACCATTTGAATGTTTGATCAAACCACGGATATTTTGATTTTACATAAGGCCGGGTATCAGGACAGAAAGACCGGTTTAATCGTGGGTGACGTGGGCAAAGACGTCCTGCACAACACCGGAAATATGGTCATCATCAATGGTGTAAAAAATATGCCGTCCGTGCCGTTCGGAGGCCAGAATGCGCTGGTCGCGCAAATGCCGCAAGTGATGACTGGTCAGCGACTGTGACATGCCCGCCGCCTCGGCCAGCTCGCTAACGGTTTGCGGGCGTTCCATACAGCGCAACACCAGTTGCAGGCGGCCTGCATCCCCCAACAGGGCAAAAATACGCGCCGCCGCCTCAATATCGGGCAATGACAGTTTTTGACCAATCACACTGGAGGCATCGCGCAGCACCGCCTCGCCCTGCGACGGGCTCAGGCCCAAACGCTTTGCCACATCGGGGTCATCGGCATGGGGATGAGAATGCCTTTGGCTGCCCGGGGACTGTGCATCACCCTCGGGGCGGTCTTCGCGCCCGGCATCATCCTGTAACTGTGCGGTCATATGCCTGTGTGCATTTTTGCTGTTTGCCATAGCCCTTATTTTCCACGTATGACGCCGCAAAACAAGGCATGTTATAAAATTCGCTTTTCCACCGTCGCGATAACGTGATCATCGCCAATGCCCCACAGCCACGGTTTTGGCGGACCAAACCTGACAAGATATATATGATACATAAGCCGCCTGTTTCAAAGGATGCTGAACTTGCTCCACCGCATTGCCAAGTTTGCCTGCATATTGTTGCTGATAACGGCCCTCCCCCCAATGCTGGCGGGCTGTAGCGGTATTGACTGGCAAGCCAGCATTAAACAGACCCTGTCAAATGCCTGCGAGGCATCGCGCCACTGCGGAACAAACGGCATTCCAGAGGCCGATTAGAAATTAGGTAGGCCTTAATCCGCCCTGGGCATCTCAAGCGGGCGAATATATTCCGTCAGGTAATAGAGCAGCCCCAGAGCCGGAAACACCATCCCGATGGCTGTTGCCCACATCCAGCCACCATGCGCATAGGCCCAGCCCCCAACGGCCGAGCCCACCGCCCCGGCAACAAAAAAGGTTGCCATATACACCCCGTTAATACGGTTGCGATAGGCCGCACCAAGCGAGAAAATCGCCCGCTGGCCCAAAACCATATTACAGGTAATACCAAAATCCAGCACAACCGCCCCGGCCACCAGCACGACAAGGGAAAATGTGCTGCCCATCGTCCCAAGATGCGTCAGCATCAGGGCCCCGGGCACCGCCGCCATCGCAATCGCCGTTGCCGGACGGATCCAGCCGCGATCGGCCATACGCCCGCCAATGGGTGCGGCAACGGCCCCGGCGGCCCCGGCCAGGGCAAAAAGGGCAATGCCCGCCTGCGACATTTTAAAATCCGACCCGGCCAGCAACAGGGGCACGGTGGTCCAAAACAAGCTGAAAGCGGCAAAAAGCGAGGCCTGATATAAAGCCCGACGACGTAAAATGCGGCTTGAAACCATCAACCGTGCCATGCTGCCCAACAATTCAAAATAATGCGGGCGCACCGTCGGACGTCGAACCGGCAACACCAGCCGGACGGCGACAATCAACACAACCATCAGCAGACTGGATGCAAAAAACACCACATGCCAGCTTGTCAGCTCGGTTATAAAACTGGCCACCGGGCGTGACAGCATAATGCCACACATAAGCCCGCTCATGACATTGCCAACCACCCGGCCCCGATTGGCATCACTGGCAAGATGAGCCGCCAGAGGTACGAGTATTTGCACGGCAACCGAGCCAATGCCGATGAGAAGGGCGGATGCCAAAAACATACCTGGCGAGGTTGCCAGCCCCGATGCCAGCATTGCTACCCCGCCCAGGGCAATCACGGTCATAATCAGGCGGCGGTTTTCAAACAGGTCGCCCAACGGCACAATCAATAACAGACCAATCCCGTACCCAACCTGTGTCATGGTCACAATCAGCCCGGCGGCCTGTTTTGACAGCCCCAAATCCGCACTGATCGGCCCAACCAGGGGCTGGGAATAATACAAATTGGCCACAATCAGCCCACACGCCGTTGCCAGAAACAAAATCAGCCAGCTTGAAACTGGTTTTGCTTCTGGCAGGGCCGTCATGCGTGACGACACATCAGGGGCATTTCCCCGCGGGGCAGACGGGTGAGACATTGCAAGGCTCCGGTTCTCTGAAAAATGGCGGCACGCCGGTGGCGAAAAAGGGTGCCAAAAGGAACATGAACGCATTTGCGCCAATCGGCGTAAAATACTCTGTCTCCCGCAGGCTTCAAGTGGGCTGAAAGTTTTTTTAAAATAATTGCGATTTTCGTGGGAACCACTTTTATCAGCCTGCGTTCTGCATTCAGATCACGAGCAATAAATACAAAAAAGCAGCGCATTTGAGCGACTGCAGAAGGCCTGGGCGAAATGATAAAAACCGTAAAGCCCGGATGTCCAGAAACTGATCCCCCTGCGTCCCCCACGCAGATGATTGGCGCCCTTCCCCCAAGGGCGCCTTTCTTTTTTGGGTCCGGGCATAATAACCGCAATGCCAAGGAGTATGAAATGATGAAACATCTTCCTGAACATGCAAAAATCCAGCGCGAATTCCAGGATTGGGAATTTGGCCTGACCGGCTACTGCACCGACAACGACACCGGGATCGATACCCTGCCCAGCGAAGTTGTCCAAGCATGGGACGATATGAATGCCGCCTGGAATGACATCAAGGACAGCCAGGGCGAGATCAGCGAAGAAAAACGCCAACGCTTTCGCAAGGCCAATGACCGCCTGCAAAAGGCATGGGACGCCATGACCCAACAATCACCCCAGTAATAATCTGCCGCGTAAACCGTTATTCTTTGTTTTGGCATGTAAACGGCGTTGAGGGGATCAGCGCCGTTTATTTTATGCTGCCACAATAAAACTTCCGCCGTCACGAAACGTTATATCATCGGATGTGCGGCTTTTTGCGTATCAGTTATCAGGCATGCGCATCAAACAGTCTTGGTCGCCCCGAACAATTGGCATCTTGCCAGAAAGGATTTACCGTGACCCTGGAATTATGGATTTTGGTGATTTGCACCGTTCTCGGCCTGTTTTTCCCGTTCTTTTATAACTGGCATTATGGCCAGCAGGTGGGCGGCAAGGCCCTGGCTGGCAACCGTGACGGCCTGCCCGAACGCCGGGGTGCTGCCGCACGCGGCCTGCGCGCCCATCAAAACCATCTTGAAAATCTGTTGCCCTTTGCCATCGTCATTCTGGTGGCACGCATTGCCGGGATGTCAAATTTTGTCACCGAGCTGGGGGCCATGCTGTTTCTGATCGGCAGGTTGACCCATTCCATCACCTATTGCGCGGGCATTTCGGTGGCGGGTATTCGCCCGATTGCCTATTTTGTTGGGTTGGTTGGCATTTTGTGCGTGGCATCCCAATTGCTGCATTTCCTGGCTTAAGCCCCTTTCCCCTACCCGGCGGCCAATGGCTGCACCCGGGCGGGGATGGAAAAACCGGAACCGCCGCCTATATTGCGGCTACGAGCGAACACAACACAGGAAAAGCCATGACCCGCTATCGCAAAGACCCGGATGCCATCGCCAGCCTGAGCCCCGAGGAATATTACGTCACCCAGGAAAACGGCACCGAACGCCCGGGAACCGGCAAATATCTCGATCATCGCGAACCGGGCATTTATGTGGATATTGTTTCGGGCGAGCCGCTTTTTGCCTCCAGCGACAAGTTCGACAGCCATTGCGGCTGGCCCAGCTTTACCAAGCCGATTGACCCGGTCCATGTCAGTGAATTGCGCGACGTGTCACATGGCATGATCCGCACCGAAGTCCGCTCCGCCCACGGTGACAGCCATTTGGGCCATGTCTTCCCCGATGGCCCGCATGACCGGGGTGGTTTGCGCTATTGCATCAATTCCGCCTCGCTTCGTTTTGTCCATCGCGACGATATGGAGGCCGAAGGGTACGGCGACTATTTGCCACAGGTGGAAACACCGGCATAAAGCCACCCGCGTACAACACGAACTGACAAAACACCCGCACAACAAAAGGGCCGCCCGATAACCAACCGGGCGGCCCCATTTGTTGTAATGTTTAAATGGCTGTTTACGCAGCCGAGGCGCTTTCCTCGCCCTTTTCGATCACTTGCTTGGCTGCGACAAAATCAACCTTGCCGCTGCCCAAAACCGGGACCTTGCCAACCCGGACTTCCGCAGGCACCATAATTTCCATTGCCCCCTTTTTCTTGGCAAAGGTCATGAAATCCTTGCGGCTGGCCTGTTCGGCATCGGTCAACATGATCAGGCGTTCGCCCTTGCGCTCGTCCGGGATGGAAACCACCACCGACAGGTTGGACGGCCACAGCTCGCCAGCAAGGGATTCCACAGCCGCCAGCGACACCATTTCGCCGCCAATTTTGGCAAACCGTTTGGCACGGCCGAGAATGGTGACAAAACCCTCCTCATCAACCTTCACAACGTCGCCGGTGTCGTGCCAGCCGTCGGGCAGGGTTTCAAGCTGGCCGGGGTTTTCGGCGCGCAAATAACCGGCCATCACATTGGCCCCGCGCACATAAAGGCGGCCACCTTCATCCACACCGGGCACCTCTTCCAGACGATATTCCATGCCCGGCATGATTTTGCCCACCGAACCGGCCCTGTTAAACATCGGCGTGTTGAGCGCAATCACAGGCGCAGCTTCGGTCACGCCATAGCCTTCAAGAATACGCACCCCGAATTTTTCCATATAGGCCGCTCGCGTGGTGGGTTTCACCGGTTCCGCCCCGGCAAAACAATAGCGGATGGACCGGAAATCATAGGGATGTGCGGTGCGGGCATAGCCGTTCAGGAACGTATCGGTGCCAAAAATGATCGTCGCGTTGGAGCCATAAACCAGCTCCGGCACAACACGGTAGTGCAACGGCGAGGGATAGAAATAAACCGGCACACCCGATGTCAGCGGCAAAATGGTACCTGCCGTCAGCCCGAAGGAATGAAACACCGGCAGAATGTTAAACACCTTGTCCTGCGAGTTGAAATCAATGCGCGAGGCCGCCTGCGCCACATTGGACAACACATTCTGGTGCGTTAACACAACGCCCTTCGGTGTTCCTTCGGAGCCGGAGGTAAACAGGATCACCGCCGGATCATCCGCCTTGCGCTTTACCAGCGGTTTTGCCTTGCGCACAAAGCCCCTGATCTTGTCAAAGGATGTAACCGTTTCACGCAGATCATCCAGCCAGACGATATTGACCTGTTTTGCCAGTTCGTCGAGCACTGGCTCCAGCTTTGCCTGTTCAACAAACTGGCGCGAGGTCAGCACGGTGCGAATTTCTGCCGCCTTGCAGGCCGAGATAATATTGGCCGAGCCCGCCGTGAAATTCAGCATCGCCGGAACCTTGCCCGCCGACATCACGCCAAGAATGGTCGCGACCGAGCCATTGGCATTCGGCAATAACAGGCCCAGATTTTCCTCGTCAGGAAACCGGGTTTTGAACTTATCGGCCAGCACGGCAACACCGGTTAACAATTTGCGATAGGAAAAATCGCCGGTCACGGGGTCCTGGGTGGCAAGTTCGCCAAAGCCACGGTCATTTGCGGTTTCAATGATCTTTTCCAGCACCGTGCACGATGTATCGGTTGTGCGAAACAGCATCATCGACATCACCTGATAAAGTGCTGCCCCAGCCGCCAGGCGGCGCTTGCGGCCCTTCAGCTCGTCGGCCACCGGCAGGGAAACCGGCTCCAGAATGGTGACTTTGACCTTGGGAAACAGGCGACGGCGCACATGTTTGGAACTCAACCGGGAAAAATAGCTTTTTTCCAGCCCGTCAATGCGTACCGGCACCACCTTGGAACCGGTTTTATCGGCCACCATTGCCGCCCCGTCATACACCTTCATCAAACCACCGGTCACGGTGATACGACCTTCGGGGAAAATCACCAGCGGATCGCCTTGATCCACCGCCTTGATCAGGGTCCGCGTTGCCATCGGCTTGGACGGGTCCAGCGGCAAAAAATTGCAGAGTTTCAAAAACGGCTTGGCCCACCATGCCTGGGCAATCGTGTAATCAACGGCAAAAATCGGTTCTTCATCGCTCAAGGCCAGGGCCACCGCGCCATCGAGGAACGATACATGGTTCAGCGCAATAATGGGCGCAGGACCCGCCTTTTTAATATTTTCCAGCCCGCTCACTTCCAGACGCAAAAAGGCCCGGAACAGGATGGAAATAAAATCGCGAAAGGCATTGGTCGGCAGGGTTTTCAGCATCACCCAGGCGGCAACGGCATTCAGGATGGCAAGACCCAGCAGTAAAACCGGGATCGACGTGCCCGCCGCCTGAAGGGCGGCAACCAGACCACCACCAACCGTCATGAAACCAGCCCCCAACACATTGGCCGCGGCAATCACACGGGCACGGTGGTCTTCATGCGCCCAGGCCTGCAAACCAGCAAATGTCGGCACCACCAAAAACGCCCCGGCAATGGCAAGCCCGGCCAGATCAATGGCAATACGGATGGTATAATCTTCGGCAAAGAAGGCCAGCAGGGTGGCGGTTTCCGGGTTGGTGCTGGCCCCGGCCACGCTCCAGGCCAGGTCGAGGCCAAAAGCCGCCATAAGGACCGTACCCACCGGGGCGGGCAGCAGCACAATCCGCCCGGCCGACATCCAGGCCGCAATGGCGGAACCCACGCCCACGGCAACGGCAAAAACGGCCAGATAGGCAGTGACAACAATTTCCGGCCCGCCCATCAGGTTTTTCACCATCGGCGGCAATAGCGACAGGATAATCGCGCCGACCAGCCAGAACCAGGCACTCATCATCGCGGTGCGCCAAATGCGGGTATCCTTGCGCAATTCGGCGACCAGCCGCCAGGTGGAACGCAGGATATTGCGATCAATCTGCAGGCTCGGCGCCTTCGCCCCGCCTTTGGGGATAAAACGGCTGATAAACCAGCACACCACCGCAAGGGCGATCATGGCCGGGCCAAACAGCCACGGATTAATGCCATCGGTTGCGGCAATACCGGCACAGATGGTGCCGCCCAGAATGGCGATAAAGGTACCGCCCTCAACCCAGGCATTGGCGCGCGGCAGATCACGGGCTGGCAAATGATCGGGCAAAATGCCGTATTTCACCGGCCCGAACAAAGCCGAGATCACGCCAAACAAAAACAGCGCCACCATCAAAACCGCAACGGACGACAGGATAAAACCGGCAACCGCAACGCAGGCGGCACCGACCTCGGCCTTTTTGAGTTTTTCGGCCATCACGGCCTTGTCAAACTTGTCGGCCATCTCGCCACCCAGGGCGGACAGCAACAGGAACGGTGCCATAAAAATGGCCCCGGCCAGTGTGACCATCGCGCCCGCCTCGGATGCGGCCATATTGAACAAAATGAGAAACACCAGCGTGTTTTTCAGAAAGTTGTCGTTAAAGGCCGACAAAAACTGCGTCCAGAATAACGGCGCAAATTGTCGCGAGCGCATCAGATTATTTTGCATAAGATGTCTCCCTGTCGGGCGAGAAGGCCGCGTTAAAGCCTTTAAAAGCCGCGGCACTTTCTTGTTAAAGTTGTCATGATCAGCACCGTGCCAGCAAAAGGTTAGGATTTTCTCTCGCACGCGATGCCGGGCTCAATTGTTGGGGGATGGCGTCAGTTTCCCGGCACATTGGGCGCATAAACTGCGCCTTCCGCATCCCATAAGGCCGCGTGGCCGTGCTGGGCCCACATCGTTTGTGCATAAAGCCCGGCAAAAGCCTGCTGTGCATCCTGCATGCCGCTACAAACAAGGGTTCTGATCAGCTTCAACATTTTTTCCGCTCCGTTTATGAACGTTGTTCAATAACAGGCATAGCGCAAAAATAAACACCGTTCAATAATTATTTTTGAACAGCGTTTATTTACTCACCAGATGCAGGATGCACATAACGTGGAAACGCCGCCGAAAGGCCCGAAAACACCGCCGTCCCAATTGGTCCGGTCATATCTTTCAAAATGGGTCTTGGGCGCAAACCACCAGCCGCCTATCACACAAAACCTGCTTTATTTTGTCCGAGGCCCGACATGACCGACCACACATCCACGCCCCAAACCGCCCCCGCATCCAACACCACCATCCGCCCGCTCCGTGCAGAAGATGAAAGCCAGTGGCGTGCGCTTTGGACCGGCTATCTGGAATTTTACGAATCCTCCGTCAGCCCCGAAATTTACGACACCACCTTTGCCCGCCTGTGCGACCCGGCCCGCACCCAACAACAGGCCCTTGTCGCTGAACGCGATGGCGAACTGTTGGGCCTCGTGCATATCATTTTCCATGCCCATAACTGGCGGATCGAGGATATGTGCTATTTGCAGGATCTTTTCGTCTCGCCCGAGGCGCGCGGGCTGGGGCTGGGCCGTGCGCTGATCGAGGCGACCTATAAACTGGCAGACGATGCCGGTTGCCCGTCGGTTTACTGGATGACCCAGGAATTCAACAAAACCGCCCGCCAGCTCTATGACCGCATCGGCACGCTGACGCCGTTTATCAAATATCAGCGGTAAGGCGAGGCAACGCCACGCCAGCCCCGCCCCTGTCAAAACCACCCTTTATCGACACACACGAAAACTCTTCTCGTGCCGCCCCGCTCATCACTGCTGTCACAAGGCTGTCAGTAGTACTCTGCGAAAAGAGGGATGACGGACGGGCCTCATCCCCGGCCCAATCCCCAATATCCCCAACGGCCCAGCACGAGAAACAAACATGAAATTTGCCTCCACCCGCCTGATCGCCCGGGACATCAAAGCGATGGTCGCCTTTTATGAAAGGGTGATAGGCCAAAAGGCCGACTGGCTCGCCCCGCAATTCGCCGAAATCGTCACCCCGGCAGCCACCCTTGCCATCGGCAGCGTCGAAACCGTCGCCATCTTCCAGCCCGGCAGCTGCGAACCCGCCGCCAACCGCACCGCCATCATCGAACTGATGGTGGATGATGTGGATGCCCTGTTTGATCAACTCAAAGACAGCGTCACCATCGTCCACGAACCGAAAATGATGCCCTGGGGCAACCAGGCCGCCATGATCCGCGACCCGGAAGGCACGATTGTTGCGCTGTTTAAACCTGTTTCGGAAGCAGCGATTGAGCGATTTGGGAACCGGTGAGCCAGGTTAAAACCAGCAACGACTGAACTTTTCCGCCCTCACAAACAGCGCGTTATCAATATGCGCTGTTTGTGACTCTGCTCCGATCAATCCCCAATGAACGGCTACTGGCGCGATGTATGCACCAACGCCAAAATCCACACAGTATCGCCGTTGATTTCATAAACCAGACGATAGCTGTCATGCGGGTCGATATGGCCCAATTTGATCAGGAGATCACAAGCATTGGTCGCCAAACCAGTCTACTAAATGCAGTTTAGAGACAATCTGAAAACCTGCACTTAACGAATATTATTATAGATATGTAAGTACAAACAGCGTAATCGCTAGTGAATAGGCAAGCACCAATACTAATTTGGCGAATTTTAAGTATTTTATTTACCCACCTAATTCAGAAATCACCTTTTGAGAGATAAAAACATGTTGCTTAACTCTGTGTTGGAGAAGCCACTTGCAGTAGATGATGAGTTCGAAGATTTACCCGAACTCACAAAAGACCGCCTGATGCCCCCACTGTCTTTAAGTTCCTGCATCTTCTGATCGTTTAGTTGTTGTATATTCCACATTTCCTCTTCAAAGTCTCTTCTCTTCCATATATCGACAGGTCGCCCAAGACAAATCTCAATTTTATCCATTTCTTCCAACCAAATACCAATCACCGCCTCACGGTCGTCATTGGAGTCAATACTAGATATTTCCAAACTCTCGATGCTTTCAATGGCGGACTCCTCGAACTGCTCCAGTAAAACTTCTGGCACATTCCCTAAATACATGTATAGATTATTAGCTAACTTGCCCAATTCTTCAATTTCTAAAATTTCTTCTCTCTGCGACAAGTATTTAAATAGTTGAATCCGAAGCCACCTGCCAAATACCCGTGCATACTGCAACTCACTATATTTCCCAAACATCAGATCATCTATGAGTTTGGGCAGCTCTACCTCATTGATCCAAGAGCTGGCCGACAATCCGCCTTTGCGCAAAAATTGGACGAAGTCAGACTTTTCGGATTTGGAAATTAAGTCACCAACGAAAGGAGCCAAATCTTCAAGAGGCATTCGCCCTTTCACCGCACCTGACTGGATTTCGGACAAAATTACTCCTGAAATTTGAGAAATATTACTAGGTTTTTCTTCGAAAAATTCACACGATGCTTTCCACAAGTCTATTGCATTATCAAATGTCGATATTGAACGTGCTAGTCGCTCCAAAATTTTTGCATCATTCACCTGACGTGCCAGAAAATCCTGAACTGAAGGATTTATGAAATTTACCATCCCTCCTTGAAGCACAATGAATGATGACTTGATTTCTCGTAATGTATCCTCAAAGCGACGCTCCGGTATACTCTTGTCGCTCTCAATAGAAAAAGCAGAAAGCGCTCTTTCAAAAAAACAGCGCAATTTTAATGCACGTATGCCACGTTCGTATCTATACTCTGTAAAGAAGGTTTCTTGTCTCGAAAAGTGCATACAGTACAGCATTACACGCGCTTCACCGCTAATGTGTTGCCTAAATGGCTTTTCCCAAACCTTTGAAGGGTTGTCGAGTGATTGCATGAACAAACTAGGGTAATGTTCAGGGTCGGTATCTCCAAACCGAACATGGTCGGTCATCCACTGCACGATACGGGGCATATAGTGCGGGTGATCAATAATACGAGAGACGGTATCCCCGACTAAAAGCGCCGCAATAGCACTTTCTTCAAGACCTGAATGATATAGATGGTTATACAAAATTCGAGCTTTAATCTCTCTGGTGTAAACACCGAGATCAAGGATCATCTCCGTTAGTTCTACTCGATCATCATCTAGTGCTTCAGACGTTGTTCGCGCTGTTTCCAAGATGTATTTACGTGTCGTTAGGATGAACCGCTTTGCGCTCCTTCCCGAGACGAGCTTCATAAAATCAGCGATCTTTGTGTCATCTTTCGCCAATGATTTCACATCGAGTTTGATTTTGCCGAGGAAGTCGTCAAAGACAAAGACCTGCTTGTTTTCTGGATGAAAAGCTTCATAGCCTTCTTCGATGCTACTTATCGCAACGAGCTCCCACTCGTCTTCGCAATATTCTGTCGCCAGAACCTGCGCGAGCGTCGTCTTTCCTACGCCAGGCGGACCAGAAACTATCACGCAGTGTTGCTTCTTCAATATTTCAGCAGCTTTCGGTAGGCTTGGATTAGCAACAAACACTTTAAGTATACGTTCAATGCCTTCTTTAGTTGCTTCGGTGAAAACGGATATGTCGTTAGTGAGCAAACGCTGAAGTACTGCTGCGCTTGATAACCAAAGCTTAATGTTACTTTTTTCGACATTCTCATGCTTTCTTAGAAGAGCATTTATCTCAGTCCGGCCGAGAATGTTCGACACTGTCACGGAAGGGTGGTTTAGGTGATTTTTAAGAGAAAATTTTCTAACAGGAGTCAAACTTTGTGATGTCAGAAAATAATATTCGCTTGGATTTAAATTATGGATTTTGGGAGACTCTTTTTTTGCTGAGGCCTCTAAGTCTGCCCATGTACTGTTTTTGTAGTGTTTAGCTTGAAGAATTACATTTCCAGTCGCACTACTGTGTCGTGCATCGATACCGCCATCCACGCCTTCCGAGAAAGTTTCGAACCGTACTCCAAGTTCCGCACTCATAAGGTCAGCGACTAAAGCTTCAAATTCAATGGGTGAAAGATTACCAAAATCATATTGCTCAGCCATAAAGTTTTCTATCCGCTCCTTAATCGTAACTGAATTTGGATCGTACACAGATTCAATTGTAAACTCATTTATCTTCTCAGCTAAAGATTATCATCAAACGGTACTCACTGACGATAAAGGATAGAAAGTCTGCTTGAGCAGACTAAGCGCCCATAGCACACAAGAGTGCGCCCATGCCGAGCGCACCAACAAAAAAGCCCGCATTTCTGCGGGCTTAATCGTATTCCGATGCTCAAAATTCCGGGCAATGCCGAAAGCGGGTTATTCCCACTCAATCGTTCCCGGTGGTTTTGAGGTGTAGTCGTAGGTGACGCGGTTGATGCCGTTGACCTCGTTGATGATCCGGTTGGCGATACGGCCGAGGATTTCGGGTGGGAAGGCAAAGTAGTCGGCCGTCATGCCGTCTGTCGAGGTGACAGCGCGCAGCGCGCAGGCATAGTCATAGGTGCGGCCATCGCCCATCACGCCGACGGTGCGGACCGGCAGCAGCACGGCGAAGGCCTGCCAGATGGCGTCATACAGCCCGGCATTGCGGATTTCTTCGAGATAGATCGCATCGGCCTTGCGCAGGATGTCGAGCTTTTCGCGCGTGATCGGCTGGCCGGGGATGCGGATGGCAAGGCCCGGTCCGGGGAACGGGTGGCGGCCGACAAAGCTGTCGGGCAGGCCCAGTTCGCGGCCCAGGTCACGGACTTCGTCCTTGAACAATTCACGCAGCGGTTCGACCAGTTGCATATTCATGCGTTCGGGCAGACCACCGACATTGTGGTGCGATTTAATGGTGACAGAAGGGCCGCCAGTGAAAGAAACGCTTTCAATCACATCCGGGTAAAGCGTGCCCTGGGCCAGGAAGTCTGCGCCACCGATTTTTTTGGCCTCTTCCTCGAATACTTCGATGAAGAGGCGGCCAATGGTTTTGCGTTTGATTTCCGGGTCGGTTTCGCCTTCGATTGCGCCAATAAAGGTCGCGGAGGCATCCACATGAACCAGCGGAATATTATAATGGTCGCGGAACAGGTTCACCACCTGATCGGCCTCGCCCGCCCGCATGAAGCCATGATCCACAAACACGCAGGTCAGCTGGTCGCCAATCGCTTCGTGGATCAGAACCGCCGTAACCGAGCTGTCAACACCGCCGGAAAGGCCACAAATGACCTTGCCATCGCCCACCTGCTTGCGGATTTTGGCAATGGCATCGTCCTTATAGGCATCCATCGTCCAGTCGCCCACACAACCGGCCACATCATGGGTGAAGTTGCGCAGAAGCTGCGCGCCATGCGGGGTATGGACCACTTCGGGGTGGAACTGCACGGCATAAAACTTCTTTTCGTCATTGGCGATGGCGGCAAAGGGTGCGCCGTCAGACTTGCCAACCACGCGGAAGCCATCGGGCAGGGCATCAACCCGGTCGCCGTGGCTCATCCAGACCTGTTCGCGTGCGCCCACGGCCCAAATGCCGGAAAACAGGGCGCAATCCTCGATCACGTCCACAAAGGCGCGGCCAAATTCGCGATGTTCCGAGGTTTCGACCTTGCCACCAAGCTGCTTGACCATCGTTTGCTGGCCATAACAAATGCCCAGCACCGGAATGCCCATGTCAAACACCCGCACCGGGGCTGCTGGCGATTTTTCCCAATGCACGGAGGCCGGGCCGCCCGAAAGGATGATGGCCTTGGGGGCAAATTCATCCAGGAAGGCATCCGAGATGTTGTTAAAGGGGTGAATTTCGCAGTAAACGCCGCTTTCGCGCACACGTCGCGCAATAAGCTGGGTTACCTGCGATCCGAAATCAATAATCAGCACGCGATCTGTCATCGGGCCGTTTCTCCATCGCTCAAGGGGATGCGCCGTACATACGCGAAACCAGCCGTTTCGGCAACCCGGCGCAACGGCTGCCCAACGGTCAAAATGCTGCGCTTTGAACATTGCGTGATCAAACCGCCCGCCCGCCGCAAGGCCGGGAAAGCCGCTTGATCACGCAATGCCCGCAGGGGCGCAGCAGCCCCATCAAGGTCGCAAATCGGCCAATTTAGCCGTATTTGATCGCCAAATTCGCACATTTGGTCCCTTTTTTGTGCGCAATGGGCTTTTAGATTGAAAACTGACGGAGCGCAGAACAAACCGCGCCCGGCGAGCAAACCAAAAAGGGACCAAAAGCTATGAATGATAATAAAGGCAGTAAAATCGCCCTTGCCGTTGCGGGCCTTCTTTTGATTGCCGGCGCCGCAACTGCCATCGCCATGACCCGGGACAAAGCCGACAGCACCATGACGCCGCTGACCAACAGCTCGGCCGAGCAAAGCCCGGCCACCATCGGTGACACCCCGTCGGCTGAAATGGGCGAAGCCCCGAGTGCACCCACCGCACCCAATGCCCCGACAACGGATGACACCATGTCGAACGGCATGAGCAACAGCCCGGCTGGCACCGAGGACACCCAAAGCAATGACGGCAGCGCCCCGGTTCAGATGACGCCGCAGGATAATAGCGAGAGCAAAAACGACAGCACCTTGATGAACAAGGAATAACAACAGGGACACATGGCAGGTGAAAACACCGCCAGAGCAAACTGCGCGGGGCGTCGCCCCCGCCAGGTCACGTCCATGACCTGAAAAACGGCGCCCTGTCCCGCAATGGGACAGGGCGTTTTTCTGTGCAAACACATTTGGAACGCGAGAAAGCAGGCAGGCGCGATGGGCCCCGGCAGATGCCAGCACCAAGCCCCGCCCGCGCATCAACCCTTGTTCCCCTTGGCGGTGCGTTCAAACACCGCAACAAAGAAACCATCGGTTCCGTGCATATTGGGCGACAGGCGCAGCCACGGCTTGTCCTTGCCGCCCGGAACCGGCACCGATGCCGGGGCATCCGGCCAGACTTCGTTGATCGGCACGGCCTTGAAATCCTTGCGATCCCGCATGAAGGTTTCAATCAGGCGTTCGTTTTCCTCGGGCAAAATCGAACAGGTGGCGTAAATCAGGCGTCCGCCCTTAGTCACACGCGCCGCACCGGCCTTAAGGATTTTGCTTTGCTGAAGCGTGAGTGCGCGAATATCGCGCTGTCCGATCCGCCAGCGGAGCGCCGGGTTCCGGCGCAGCGTGCCCAAGCCCGAGCAGGGCACATCAAGCAACACACGGTCAAAAAAGCCCGATTTATTGCGCAGCCAGCTATCGCGTTCATCGGCAATGCTGCGCAGCTGAATACAATCGCCTGCCCCGGCCCGTTTGGCGCGTTTGCGGGCATTATCAAGGCGCGCTCCATGCGTATCACAGGCCAGAATACGGCCGCGCCCGCGCATATCGGCCGCCAGACCAAGGGTTTTGCCCCCGCCCCCGGCGCACAGATCCAAAATCTTCATGCCCGGCTGGGCATCCACCAGCTTCACACAAATTTGCGAGGCTTCGTCCTGAATTTCAATCAGGCCGTCCTTATAGGCCGCCGTGACCAGCATATTCAGGCCCAAGGGCAACCGCAGGCCATTGGGCGCATAGCTGGTACGTTCAATGCCCTTGATGCCATCCTGTTCAAGCGAGCGAATGGCACTATCGACACTGCCGCGCAGCGTATTAACGCGCAAATCCAGCTTGGCCGGCTGGTTATAGGCCGCCATTTCGGCGGGCAGATGTTCATGATGCAGCTTTAAAAGTTCCGCATACAGCCATTTTGGCAGTTCGGTTTTCACCGCACCGGGCTGGGCATCGTGGTCCAGCGCCTGACCGGACAGCTTGTTGATCAGGTGTTTTTCTACCGGATGCAACGGGGCCGGGCAAAACTGGTCGCCATTGAACATATCGTCAATATCATCAAGCGCGCGGCCATCTTTAAGCACCAGTGCCGCAATCATGCGCGCACGGCCATCCTGATGTTCATAACCGGCCTCTGCCAGCCACCAGCCCAAACGGGCCTGATGGCGGATCAGGTCATAGAAGCGTTCGCCAATTTCCCGACGGTCGCCACCGCCAATATAGCGACGGGTGCCAAAATAGCCCGAAATAACGCGGTCGGCGTCATCGCGGGTATGTGTCCAGCCATCATAAAGCTCAATAACGGCAGCTATGCGTGCTCCGGGTTTCAAAACGTACTTCCAGACCTGGTTAAATTGGCGTTCGCGGATCCAGCTCTGCAGGGGCGCTTGCCAATATCGATAAAAAGACGATGACGGCAGAAAATACATCCGCCGCCATCCACAATCCTGGCCGCTAATATCATGCCAGCCTGCCAACGCCAACCGTTTCGCATGCAAGGCAGGCCAGCAGTTCTATCAGGGCCACTTAACACCGCTTACTTACGCGCCAGAGCACCAGGCTCAGGCACCCGGGCGATAGTTCGGCGCTTCGCGGGTGATGGTCACATCATGGGCGTGGCTTTCGCGCAGGCCTGCATTGGTGATGCGCACAAAGGTTGCCCGCTCAGTAAAGTCCTTAAGCGTTGCCGAACCAGTATAGCCCATTGCCGCCTTCAAACCACCTACCAACTGGTGCACGATCTGGCTTGCCGGGCCTTTATACGGCACGCGGCCTTCAATGCCTTCGGGGACCAGTTTCAGGTTGTCTTTGACGTCTTCCTGGAAATA
The DNA here is from genome assembly GCF_001907695.1 of Thalassospira sp. TSL5-1. Taxonomy (NCBI): domain Bacteria; kingdom Pseudomonadati; phylum Pseudomonadota; class Alphaproteobacteria; order Rhodospirillales; family Thalassospiraceae; genus Thalassospira; species Thalassospira sp. TSL5-1. The sequence continues at coordinate 861,346 of NZ_KV880637.1, read as the reverse complement.
ACGGTCTGCGGAGCCACGGGCCATCGCGCCGACCGAGCCCATCCCGCGATAGGATTTATAGGAACGGCCCTGATACAGGATTACCTCACCCGGGGCTTCGTCCGTCCCGGCCAGAAGCGAACCCACCATGCAGGTGCTGGCCCCGGCGGCCATTGCCTTGGCAATATCACCGGAGAATTTGATGCCGCCATCGGCAATGATCGGCACATCATGCTTATTGCCTTCGGCGGCACATTCCAGAATGGCGGTCAGCTGCGGCACACCGACACCGGCAACAATGCGGGTGGTACAAATCGACCCCGGACCGATACCGACCTTAACGGCATCCGCACCGGCTTCGATCAGGGCGCGAACGGCTTCGGGGGTCGCAACGTTACCGGCAATGATCTGGGTTTTGCCTGCACGGGCCTTCACCTGCTCGACCGCGGCAATAACGCCGGCACTGTGGCCATGGGCGGTATCAATCACCAGCACATCAACTTCGGCCTCGATCAGCGCCATCGAGCGGCGGAAACCTTCTTCGCCAACACCGGTGGCGGCAGCAACGCGCAGGCGGCCACTGGCATCCTTACAGGCATTGGGGTGCAATTTGGCTTTTTCGATGTCCTTGACCGTGATCAGGCCGGTACAACGATAGTCATTATCCACCACCAGCAGCTTTTCAATGCGGTGCTGGTGCAAGAGCTTCTTGGCCTCGTCGGTATTAACGTTTTCCGTCACCGTCACCAGGTTTTCATAGGTCATCAGTTCGGAAACCGGCTGTGCCCGGTTGGAGGCAAAGCGCACATCACGGTTGGTCAGAATGCCAACCAGCTTTTTGGTGTTGCGTTCCACAACCGGAATACCGGAAATATGGTTGGCATCCATCAGGCCAAGGGCATCGGCCAATGTCTGGTCCGGGTGAATGGTGATCGGGTTGACGACCATGCCGGATTCAAACTTCTTTACCCGGCGCACTTCTTCGGCCTGCTGGGCAATATCAAGGTTTTTATGGATAACGCCCATACCGCCGTTCTGCGCCATGACAATTGCCATCGGGCTTTCGGTTACGGTATCCATTGCCGAAGACAGCAGCGGTACACGCAATTCGATTTCACGGGTAAGACGGGTATTGGTTTGTACCTGTGCCGGCAGGACCGAACTGGCCGCGGGCTTGATCAGGACATCGTCGAAAGTCAGGGCTTCTTCGATACGGGACATCTATACCACCTCGTTAATCTGAGTTGGCGCGGAACTTATACACGTTATGGCTCCCATGCCAAGGGATAGCCACACAATGCAGCCCTGAAATTTTATTGCTGCATTGTTTTTCCGTTTCCGTTAGATACTGGTCGATGGGGCTGCTGTTTGGCACAGCCCCTTTTTTGTGTCTGCCAGCCCCCCGGCAATGTTATCGGTCGAGCATGATCAGCATGATCGTTAACGCAAACGGAAAAAACGCGGCCACCGAACAGGCAACACACAATTTACAAAGCGAAAACGAACTGATCATAATCCATCCTCTGGGATTGTAAAAATGCCGTCAGGGTCGCCGTACCCTGCGCCATGCCATCACGCCGGTTTTGCAACGCCTGCTCTGCCGCGCAAAGCTGCCGGTAAAGCCCTGCTGCGGCCGTCACCGCATCGCGCCGGGGTTTACGCCGATAGGAATGATAGCCGCGAATAATGCCATCGGCACCAAAACTGGGTGTTACATTGGCCAGCACCCAATAATGGTCGCCATTGACTGACCGGTTAATCACATAGGCAAAAATCTCGCGCCCTTTGGCAAGGGTCTCCCACATCAGCGAAAAAACACATCTGGGCATATCAGGATGCCGGATAATGCTGTGGGGCTGGCCCAAAAGGTCATCCTCGCGATAGCCCGATATGCGTAAAAACACATCATTGGCATAAGTGATCCGCCCTTTCAGGTCGGTCTTGCTCACGATGATTTCATTTTCGTCAAAATGGCGCTCGACCCCGGTCAGGCGCAAATTTTCCTGCTTCATCAGAAACCCCCAAATTTCTGACATGCAGGGTTTTCAACCCACAACCATGTCAGCCCCGCGCGCATTCCCGAAATTGCCAGGGAATCCCCGCTCCAATTCCCGCACGTCTCCAAACCCCTCTCCCGGAAAAGCGCCCTAAATCTATAACCCTCCTTTTGCATAGCGTGTTTGACCTAACGCAAAAAAGCATTCGCCCCTTTGAATTTTGCCAATCCCAAAATCAATGCCTCTTGGCACACAACAAAAAACGCGCCGGAAACTTATTCCGGCACGTTGCCTGTGCGACCTCAAAGCGGGCCACATAAAACACAGTTCCAAATAGAAGAGCTTAAAGCCGCAGGGTCACAGCGGCGACCAGTCCCGGTCTTCGGGCAATTCAGCCGAGGCAATATCGGTTTCGGCATTGTTTTGCCCGCGAAAACCCGTGGCAATCAAATAGGTTTCCGGGCTTTCGGCGCGCGATGCCGGCGGCTTGGCATGCTTGGAGACACGGAAATGCTGCTTGATGCGGTTCAAAAGCTCGGTTTCCGTACCGCCCTTAAACACCTTGGCAATGAAAATGCCATTCGGGGCCAAGACTTCCTCGGCAAATAACAGGGCATGCTCTACCAGATCAATAATGCGGATGTGGTCCGTCTGGCGATGGCCGGTGGTTTCGGGCGACATATCGGAGATCACGGCATCCACCGGCCCTTGCAGGGCATGTTTGATCATGTCCGGTGCGGCAGAGTCCAGGAAATCGGCCTGCAGGCAGGTAGCGCCCGGCACCCCTTCCCATTCCAGAATATCAAGCCCGACAACCTGGCCGCGCCCCTGCTTGGAGCCAACCATATCAACCGCCACCTGCGTCCAGCCGCCCGGTGCCGCGCCAAGATCCACCACCCGCATGCCGGGCTTGAGAATGTCGAACTGGTTGTTGATTTCAATCAGCTTGAACGCCGCACGGGAACGATAGCCCAAACGGCGGGCTTCCTGAACGTAAGGGTCGTTCAATTGCCGGTCGAGCCAGCGTGTCGAGGAAATTTTGCGCCCCTTGGCACTTTTAACGCGCGTGCGCAGCCCGCGACGCGCGCCGGTATCAATCGCGGCAATGGCCGAGCCCTTGCGGCGGCGTCCGCCACCTTTTCCGCTGCGTTGATCGGTCATAAGAAAATCCTGAAATTAAAATGTCTAAATGAAAAGGGCGACCGGCAAAGATGCCGCGAACCGCCAAAAGCGGTCAGACAGAAACCGGTATCCGGTCCCCTGTATGACGGCGCGCTTCGCACGGGTCAATAGCGTGGCCGTCCGCGCGCATCAAATCGACCAAAATGCCCTCGCGCAAACCGCGATCGGCCACCTTTAACGTCGCCAACGGCCAAATATCACGAATGGCGGCAAAAATGGCGGCCCCGGCATCCATCAGTTCGGCCCGCTGGTTGCCAATACACGGATGGCCCTTGCGTTTGTCCGCTTCCATGCGCAACAAAAGCTCGGTTACACGTTCGGCATCGTCAAACCGCAAATCAGACCCATCAACCTTATGGCGCTCATAGCGTTCAAGGCCAAGGGCTATGCCACAAAAGGTGGTCACGGTGCCCGATGTGCCAATCATCTGGACCTTGTTGTCATCGAGAATATCCGAACAGCAATTGCGCTGGGCAAAATCCTCCAACCGTTCGCGAATTTCGCTGCGCATGGCCTCAAACCGGTCCCGGCGATTTTCAACACCGGCATACCGTTCGGTCAGACACAACACGCCGCACGGCATGGACAGGGTTTCAATGCAGCTGGTTTCCCCGGTTTTGGCCACCTTGATCCAGCAAATTTCGGTGCTGCCGCCGCCAATATCAAATACAATGCCATAAGGCCGTTCATCAAGCAGCGCCGAACAGGCCTGCAGGGCCAGGCGGCTTTCTTCTTCGGGGTTGATAATATCAAGGGTAATGCCAGTTTCCGCCTCGACCTGGCGGATAAATTCGTCGCGATTATCGGCGGAACGGCAGGCTTCGGTCGCCACCGCGCGCAATTTAATACCGGGATGCTTGCGCAGTTTTTTGGCACAAATCCGCAATGCCTCAATCGCCCGGTCCATCGCCCCCTGGCACAAATACCCCTTTTCGCGCACACCTTCGCCCAGGCGTACAACGCGCGAAAAGGCATCTACGACCTTAAAGCCGCTATTGCACGGGCGCGCCACCAGCAACCGGCAATTAGAACTGCCAAGGTCAATGGCACCAAAAAGCGGAGGATGACTGCTGAGATGACGGGCATGCCCAGCCGTAGAACCGGCTTGACCCTGCAAAGGTGCCTTCAACGCGCGATCCCCGGGCACAACATTCCCGGAATCGAGCCTGACCGACCCGCCGGATGCGTTATGGGGAAAACCGTGTGCCACCTTCACATTATCCTTTGCCTGTTACCGAGGGCCTCCATTTGGGCCTCTCTTGCCGAGTGTCAACGTAAACCGTCATTTCCGCGATAACATCCCCCCTGCCACGAGACAACATGGCGAATTGGAAACAGTGTGACCACGAAAACGCCGAATCTGTCACATAAGTGTACCGAGAATGCAAAATAACGCAAATCCCCCATTTACTTTGTGGTTAAATCAATGGGGCCGGTCACAAAACCGTCAGGACAATTTATAAAGTTTCATATAGGGGCGATCCGTCGTTTTCGCATCAGAAAATGACAAATTTTCAAAAAAACGCTTGCCAAACCCCAGGCGTTTTTATAAACACCGCTCCACGCCAAACGGCGTGACATAAAAGTTCTGCTGGGGGATAGTTTAACGGTAGAACTACGGACTCTGACTCCGTCAGTCCTGGTTCGAATCCAGGTCCCCCAGCCAATATCTCCTTACAGATATACTTTCAAAACGCGACAGTCATGATGTCGGATGGGTATTTCTTAAATCCCCTTACCGGACAGGCATCAATCGCGCGACATTGCCGCTTTGACCTTCTCTCTTTGCGCGGCCACCAATCCGGCCGATGCAATAAGCACAATGCCCGCAAATCCCCAAAAGTCCGGCATCTCGCCAAACCAGACCATTCCCCAGATCACGCTAAATACCAGATAACTGTAATCAAACGCCGCGACCACCGCAGGCGGCCCGATTTGATAAGCAACAGCTGCCCCGACACTGCCAATCAAAATCAACACCGCCAACGCTGCGACCATCAGCATCAAATCGACGTTAACGGGCTGCCACGGCCCCACCAGGAACGATCCCTTAACACCGGAAAACATTCCTAGCAGGAGGCCAGACAAAATAAAGGCCACATTCAGAACAACGGCCAGAACAAACGGGTCGTCACGTTGACATTTCGTCGATGTCAGCACCATCGCGCAGGCATACAAAATTGCAGCCAAGACAGGTAACAATGCGGCCCCGTCAAACCCGGCCATATCGGGGCGAATAACAAACAACACCCCGACAAAACCCAGAACGATTGCCAGAAGCGCACGAACGGATGGAATTTTACGCGACAGAACGGCTACAATTATCAAAATGAAAATGGGGCTGGTGTAATACGCCGCAGCAGCCAAGGACAACGGCACCCGTGGCAAACTGACATAGTAACTCAGCCACATCACCACCAATAAAACACTTCGCAGCACAGCCCAGCGCGAAACACGAAACCCCGCCCCCCGATGCCAGACAAGCAACATCAAAGGCAAAATCGTCAGTGCAGAGCGCAGAATAAACATCTGCCACAACGGCAAGGACAGGTTTGCCGCCTTGATAATGGCATCGCCCAGCGAAAGCGCCAAAACGGAAACCACAATCGCCAAGACAGCTTTCAGGGTACTGGCGGAGGATGTTTTGGGCATCTGAAGCCTTTTTACAGTATAATAAAAACTTGCTTACAAATCCTCAGCGGACAGCAAAAATACCTCAGCCCCGTCCAGGCCGCGCACCGGCGTACCATAGGCCGTTTTGCCAATGTAACTGTGGTGCATATGCCCGTGCACAAACAATTTGGCCCCCATTTTCAGGCCCAATCGGTCAATTTCCAGTGTACCATATTCATGGCAGGAAGGTGCCTCGTGGCTGACCAACACATCGCAGGACAGCGCGGATAGAATTTCGTGATCCTCGGGGAAGATCGTATCACGCTGGCGCAGCGGAATACCCTTGCGCCAGCGCGCATGGTGCCGTGTAACGGCAATCATATCCTCTCGCGTTTGGAAAACCGGGCTTTTATGTCCAATAGGGTACCAAACGCGCCCACGATAAATCCCGCCCAAACCGGCAACGGTAATATCACCATCCCGGCACGCCATCGTCACCGCACGATTACCCAAATTCCCCTCGGGATAATCCTCGAACAGAAAGTCATATTGGGCGGCATCGGTGCAGTCATGATTGCCCAAAATCCACCAGCATTGAACACCCCGATCAATCACCGGCGCCAACACCTCGCGAAAGGGACGCTGCAAATCAAGATCGCCCACAATAACAACATGTTCAGGGCGGTGCTGTTGAACAGCCTCGACCAGGGGATCAAAATTGCGGTGCGGATCACCATAAAACAGCACGGGCATTGCGGGCTCTTATCTCTTGTCTTCTTAACAGCAGTCAGGGCTGGATATCGGGCATGACCATAATGACAGACATCACAGAACAGTCATACCATTGCGGGACCAAAGCCCAAGGCGGAATTTGAAAACAACACCCAAAGAAACGTTTTTTCCCCGCCCTCTATTGACAAGCAACGCCGCCTCGGTTAACCACTCATCCGCGCAGCAATCATGGCTGCATACCGGGTACTGCTGGGGAATAGGTTAACGGTAGACCCACGGACTCTGACTCCGTTAGTCCTGGTTCGAATCCAGGTTCCCCAGCCAATTTTCCTTACCTGCCCTTCCATATCGGCCAAACAGGCATTATGCAGGCTTCCGTACCCGGTCCTGAAAAGGATCGTTGTCGGCGCAAAAAATCTGCCATTCAAAAACAGAATATCGCCGCGTTCGGGATTTGAAAAACGCAACAGAACTTTCCCGAAAATATCTGGAACAGATGGCAGAGCACGTCGTTAAGTGTGGGCGACATTTTACAATGCAACGCATGCAGATAGTGCGCAAGCAAAGGAGCATGAGATGCTTGAAGATATGTATCGATCTCGCAAAGACCAAGAACCCCGTATCTATGACCGTAAAGACCCCGTGATCTGGTCCCGAAAGGGCAGCAGCACGGTTCTAAGCCGCGCGCAGGAAGATTTTTATGAGCAAAATGGCTTTTTGTTCATCGAAAATGTTTTTAGCGCCGATGAAATTGCCACCCTTCGCCGGGAAGCCGAAACCCTGCGCAAAAACGGCGCAAGCGAAGAGGATGTCATTCGCGAACCCGCTAGCAACGCCGTGCGCAGCGTGTTTCGCATTCATGAAAAGAACCGGACCTATCTGGACCTGATGGCAGATAACCGGCTGGCCGCCATTGCCGAACATATTTTGAATGATGACGTTTACATTCACCAGTCGCGCGTCAATTTCAAACCGGCCTTCAAGGGCAAGGAATTTTACTGGCATTCGGACTTTGAAACCTGGCACACCGAGGATGGCATGCCGCGCATGCGTGCCCTTTCAATGTCGATCACACTGTCGGAAAACACGCCCTATAACGGCCCGCTGATGCTCGTACCCGGTTCACACAAGACGTTCATTTCCTGTGTCGGGGCAACACCGGATGACAATTACAAAAGCTCCCTCAAGGCGCAAAAAATCGGCACGCCGGACGAACAAAACCTGACGGAAATGATAAGGAAGCATGGTCTTGTTGCCCCCACCGGACCCGCAGGGTCTGTGCTGATATTTGACTGCAACACCCTGCATGGGTCAGGCAACAACATCACCCCGTTTCCGCGTTCCAATGCGTTTTTCGTTTATAACAGCATGAAAAACCGCGTTGTTGCGCCGTTCGCGGCATCTTCCCCGCGCCCGGATTTCCTGGCAAAACGCCAGAATATTCGGCCCATCCGGGAACGCCCGCAGCCAGTTGCCCATTATTTGCATGCGGCTGAATGACCAGCAGGCACCATAAGATCAAACAACATACACGGGACAGGTACCCTTCAAAACATGGACCTGTCCCATTTTATGTCGAGGCTAAAGGCATTATTACAACCTGGCGAGTTCAGGACGGCGGGAATGATGAAAAATGCCGCACGGCCTCTTCCGTAATCAGGATATCCATCGGCACATCAAACGGGTGAGGGAAAATACTGGGCAGGCCGGCATGAGCTAAGCCAATACCGATCACGACAGGCTTTGTCTTAAGGGCTGCCAGGGTACGATCAAAAAAACCACCCCCATATCCCAGACGGTATCCCTGCTGATCAAACCCCACCAAGGGGGCCAAAATCACGTCGGGCACAACCTGCTCCAACTTGGCGGGAATGTCGATACCGGCAAAACCGGTCGTCATTTCGCAACCCGGCGCCCAGCGGCAAAAAACCATTGGCTGATGACGTGCGATTACAACCGGCAAAGCCGCCCCACCACCGCGCCTAACATGATCGGCAATCACATCACGCACATCAATTTCGCCCTGCACCGGCCAATAAAAGCCAACACATGCCTTTTTAGGCACAATGCGCGAGATCAAAACCGCATCCAGCTTACGGCAAATTTCGGCCTGTGCGGCAGAACGCGCCGTTTCCGACATATCCTGGCGAACCGCAAGAAGGGCCTGTCGCACCTGTTTGCGCCAGTCCGCAACATGGCGGGCATCAGCAGGTGGCGATTTTACCAGTTCTGAAAAATCGGGGGGCATGGCGAACCCGGTGGATAAAGGCGAACCGGGACGATTGGCATCAGGCGTGGGACGCCCGTCTGTTTTATCGGAATTTTTCATGTTCCGTCCTCCCGGCATGGGCGGGAACCAAAGCCCAAAGCCCGCGACCCAAACAGGCACCATAAACGACTAACGCGCCGGTGACCGGCGCGTTAACGGTTTGTCAGCAATGCTGCAATCCAAATCGATATTAGAGGAGAGCAAGATCTTCCGCCGACATGCGGCCGTTGCGACCTTCAATCAGCTCGAACTGAATCTTCTGGCCTTCATCAAGACCCTGGAGTCCAGCGCGCTGAACCGCGGTAATATGCACAAAAGCATCTTTTCCGCCTTCATCGGGGGTAATAAAACCATAACCCTTGGTCGCGTTGAACCACTTAACCGTTCCGGTAGCCATATCAGTAGTCGTCCTTAAGTTTGATATGCATGTCCTTCACACGGGAAGGACACCAGTGCAAGTCCTGCTGTCTTCCAATGATCAAGCCCAAATCCCCTTTCAACCGGAAGGCAACCAGAGTGACCCCTGAAACACTGCATTGTTTCGATAATAACGCGAAAAATATCCGGGGTGCAACGAAATCATATATTAAGAAATGTTTTCTTTTGGACCTTTTCAAAATGGCTCTCAAAGCGCTGCGCACCTGTTCTTTTTACGCCATTTCCGGCAATAACTATTCTTACGAATTACACATCACACCCAAAAGTATCGTCCATTATTCTCTAAACGACAAAACTCCTGATCATACCGGCGATAGACAATTGCATTAGGACCAAGAAGGGTGCATTAAGATTAATAAACAAATTTGACACGTCTGGTGATCGGGGCTGTAAAGACAAAAAGTCCGATGGCACGAAAACCGGCCCATCATATAAACAGAGCAAACGCTGCGGGATTTAGAGCCAACCTTTTTAGGATACCGGATCGGATAAGCATCAAGTGACCGCTGCGACAAAAATATCCAACCCGCGAGACATCGCCCAAAACGCGATGGCAATGATTACGGACCTTAACCTGCAACCAACCCCGCAGGTTTACCATGTTTTCTACGCCTATCTTGCCGACGAAATTTCGGAACTGAGCCAGATCATTCGGGTTTTGGTGCGCAATACGCAGGATTTGAACGAAGAAACCGTTTACCGACTGTATCACAAATATCTGGGCGTTGGCGCCGTTGACAAGCAACTGACTGCCGGTGTGGCCGGCTTGCAGGCCGCCGTTGAATGGGTAGAGGATGCGGTTGACGAAGTCTTGCGCGAAACGGAAGGTTTTTGTTCGCATCTTGACGATGCCGCCAGCCGCTTTAGCGACAACAACATCACCATTGATGAAGTCCGTGACATTACAACCGGGCTTGCCGATACCACCAACAACACCCGCCAGCGCTGTGTTGAATTTCAGGGCTCGCTTGAACATTATCATGGCGAAGTCCGCCGCGTGCGCAACGAGCTAGAACTGGTTCGACGCGACGCCCTGACAGACACATTAACCGGCATTGCCAACCGTAAAATGTTTGACGCCTCTTTGCGTGAAGCTGTGACCAACAGCATGGAAACGGGCAACCCGTTGACCCTGCTGATGATCGATATTGACCGCTTCAAACATTTTAACGACACCTATGGCCACCGTGCCGGTGATGGCGTGCTTAAGGAAGTGGCGCGCGTGCTGGTGAATTCCACCAAAGGGGCCGATACCGTCGCCCGGTATGGCGGCGAGGAATTCGCCATCATCCTGCCTGATACAACCCCGGAAAACGCCGAAAAGCTGGCTGAAAAACTGCGGCAGAATGTATCCTCGCGGCGCATTCGCAACAAAAAAACCGGCAAAGATTTCGGCCAATTGACAGTTTCGATCGGGCTTAGCGGCCTGAAGCTCGGCGAGAATATTCTTGAATTCATCGACCGGGCGGACGAGGCCCTTTATCGCGCCAAACAGGCTGGTCGCAATACCTGCATCCGTCTCGACTGATCCGGGTCTGTTCCCCTGCCCGGTTTTTCGGCCTTTTTCCCATAATTGGTGAACCATGTTACACTAGCATGCCCTTAAGCATGCCGCATATGCTTCCGGTCCCAATATGACATGAAGGCCATAAAGCCGCGACAGCATTGGAATTTCACAAAAAAACGTCATGGTTGCCGATCTTGCAATGTTGTGCGCCCAAAGGCCGGAAAACGGTCAAAAGGCAAATATGGCGATTGCAAAACGTGACGGGAACAAGGTATTTTTGCTGTTGCAAGGCGTTACGAGCAGTCTGGCATGCGCAGGAAAACACATCCTGTCGACAACAAAAATCAAACAAGCGTCTGCAAAGACAGGCCTTTAACGGGCGGAACCAGCAAGATGAACAAGCAGATACGCGAACGCAAACTTGACCTTCAGCACAAAATTTTCCGAACGTTCGAGGAATGCCATTTCCAGAAATCAGACATCTCGCATGAATCGCTGTTTGTCCTGAAAATGAGCGAAGGTTCTACCGTATCCCTGCCTTTGCGTGCGGTCTGCCGCGAATTTGGCATTGACGAAGAATCCAACGATGGTGAATTGATCGGCCTTGTCGACAAGGCCCTGGATTTTATCAATGTCCTGCGCCCGGGCGACGATTTGCCGCTTGAAGTTCTGACAGGCGAAGCATCATGGAAGGTTGACACCAACCACCAGCAAATCGCCTATAACCGCGTCACCATGCAGCTTGTGACATGGATGTCGGGCAGCGAAGAACTGATCACCGACCCCGAAAAACTGATGCAGATTGCCGAAGACCCGGCCACCAAACGCAAAATCAATGATGCCTTTGACGAAGTCGCCGACAAGCTGGGCATGGGCCGGGAAAACCGCGAGGAAGTGATCAACCTGGTGCACCAGGTCGCCGATGAACTGGCCTATATTGAAACCCTGCGTGAGAAATATCGCCTGGTCAAAATGGTCAATTCCAAACTGCAGGAATTACGCCGTATTTATGCCCATGAAAAAGGGGTGCTTGAAACCGTCACCCAGGTCATTCGCCTGATCGACGATGCCATGAAGCAGTTTGAAACATCTTTTGACGAAATTGATGCCAATACCGGTGAAATCATGTCGGTTCTGCGCAATTTCACCACCCAGCGCCAATATATCCGCACAAAACGCGATGATCTGTTTCGCCGCCTGCGTGCCTGGGAACCGCTATTTGATCGCTGGGTGGAATTCACGCCCGAACGCGGGCCGGAAACCGTCCGTCTGGTGCGCGATACCTATCAATTCCTGGCCCCGCGTTTCATGAAGGTCAAGGAATGGCTGATGATCACCAAGGTGCAGGATGGCATTACCGCCGGGCAAAATTTCAAAGATGAAAAAGAACGCATGAATGCCCTGAAGGGCAAAATGATGCAGTGGTAAACCCGGTCAGCGACCGACCAGAACCCTTGCAGTATAACGGTTTTTGCCCCTATATCCGGCATTGCGCGTAGCTTTGGTTGCGCCGGCTTGGCCGGCACGATCACTAAAACAACGCCTCCTAATTTTTGGTAATTTTAATCGCGATATTTCCCTCAAGAACCGTTAGCGCCTTCTTGGCGGAAACTGGCATCGGTACACGTTGCTCGATGCAAAAAGCAATCAGGGCCGCAGCAAGCTCCGCCCCTGATGAAGGAATGAACAAAGAATGCCCGTCATCAGGAACCAGCTCCAGCGTCACGACAATTTCCGGGCTGGTGGTGATTTTGAGCTTACCGATCTGACCGGCAGGCAACGGCTTTCCAATACGGCGGCGATGTCCGGTAATGGCCTTGATGACTTCAATATTTTCAAAAATGATACAGCGTAATTCACGCATCCGTTGCTTTTCCCGGCTATTGGGCGGGCCGCTGGGCATCGCGGACCCTCCATCACTCTTTCCTGCGCCCCGTTTCGCCACAATCAAACCCGCAAACATCGCCATGCCAGTAATAACGGCACGATGCTTTTGATACTTTGATAATCCCGGCACTCCCGAAGCAGATAATTTATCCCTAAATTCTAGTCCATTTTAAGGGGCGGGGAATAGACTAAAGAGACTGAAAACCTTGCCTTTTCGGTCTTCCTATCCTTACAAACAGGCTCGCTCTGCTATCTGTCAAACAGCTTATTTAAGGCTGGTGTTTGCGATGTGTTACTGCGCCCCGCTGTAAAGTCAGCTTGATGCCAACCAGATCCCGACCCCGATCATCAAGGTACCGGCAATGCGGTTGAGAATGCGAACATTCCCGCTTTTTTCCAGAAAATGTCGCAGCGATTTACCGCCCGTTGCATACAGGATCAGGCAGCCCAGCTCGGTGATCAGCAAAATTGTCACCAAAAGTGAAAGCTGCGGCATTATGGGCTGATCAACATGAATAAAGGGCGGCAACAATGACACCATAAAAGCCCAGCCTTTGGGGTTGGCAATGGCGGTAACGAACCCCTGGCTTGCCAATGCCGCCGCCTTTGCCGGTTTGCCCGCCGCCATACCGGCGGTTGCATCAAGCGACAGGGCCATGCGCCCGCGTGACCGCCACATCTGAATGCCCAAATAGGCCAGATACGCACCACCAACATATTTGAACACGGCAAAAACCGCCGGATATTCCAGCATGACCGCCGCGACCCCCAATGCCGCTGACAGCGCAACAATGGCCACTCCAACCAATTCACCCGCCATCATCCAGAAGGTTCGGCGCACTCCAATGGTCATCCCCATCGTCAGCGCCAGGGTCATGCACATCCCCGGTGTGATCGAGACAAAAAAGGCTGTTGGAATAAAGGCTGCCAAAAGTGACAGATTCATTTTTTACATCCAGTTTAAAAAGTCGGCCTGCATCTTCCGGCATATACCATGTCGGGCTTTTCGCCAACGGTCTGCACGATGGGAACATATAAACTTTTTCACACCCAAACCAGCCCGTTCCTGAACAAAGCAAATTTGCCAACACCCCAAAAAAAGGGGCATCACAAAATCTGCTGGCCGGGCGCGACCGCCCGCATTGGCAAAAACGCGCAAAAAATACGCTAGAAGAGTACAAAAATTACTTGACCTGATCGTCCATGACGTTGACATTAACTCATCAACCAACTGTGATTTTACCTGATCAGAAGACCGATGTTCGCAGAACAGACCATTCACATTAATCGCGCCACATGCGCCGTTGCCGTTTTGGCAAACGGGCGGGCGATTATGTCTGATGCGCTTCTACTATCGGGTCTTCTAGGTTGTGCCGCTCGCGGGTCGCTACGACTTACCCGCCCCTGAGCGTTCCACCCGAGGCCACCATACCCGACATAGCGGTATGAGACGTCGCCTCGCAGCTCAGGGGAACCAGCCGCGCCGCATTTCAGGCCCGCATTGAATTTCCGAATATTTTCATATGATTACAGGGCATTCTGGCCCGACCAAGAACAGGAAACGAAGTCATGGCAAGTTCGCAAGACAACCGCGTCGTCATTTTTGACACCACCCTGCGTGATGGGGAACAATCCCCCGGCGCATCAATGTCGCTCGATGAAAAACTGCGTGTTGCCCAGGCGCTGGCCGAACTGAAAGTCGATGTCATCGAGGCCGGTTTTGCCATTGCATCGAACGGCGACTTCCGTTCCGTCAATGAAATCGCCAAACAGATCAAAGGCCCGACCATTTGTTCATTGGCCCGTGCCACCAAAGGCGACATTGAACGTGCCGGCGAAGCCCTCGTCCCGGCGGAACAGAAACGTATTCATACGTTCATTTCCACCAGCCCGCTGCATATGAAATACAAATTGCAGATGGAGCCGGAACGCGTGCTGGAAAAGGTCAGCGAAAGCGTCGCCTTTGCCCGTCGCTTTACCGACGATGTCGAATGGTCCGCCGAAGACGGCTCGCGCACCGACCACGACTTTCTGTGCCGCTGCGTAGAAGCCGCGATTGACGCCGGTGCCACCACCATCAACATCCCCGATACGGTTGGTTACACCACGCCCAGCGAATATGCCGCGACCATGACCATGCTGTTTAATCGCGTGCCCAATATCGACAAGGCGATCCTGTCGGTCCATTGCCACAACGATTTGGGGCTGGCGGTTGCCAACTCGCTGGCCGCTGTTCAGGCTGGTGCCCGCCAGATCGAATGCACCATTAATGGTTTGGGCGAACGTGCGGGGAATGCCGCACTCGAAGAAATCCTGATGGCGCTGCAAACCCGCAACGACGTCATGCCTTATTCCACCGGGCTGGATTCCACCAAAATCATGAATGCCTCGCGCCTGGTTTCGGCGGTTTCGGGCTTTGTCGTGCAGCCCAACAAGGCCATTGTTGGTGCCAATGCCTTTGCCCATGAAAGTGGCATCCATCAGGACGGCTACCTGAAACATGCCGAAACCTATGAAATCATGAAACCGGAAAGCATTGGGCTGAACAAGTCCAGCCTGGTGATGGGCAAGCATTCCGGTCGCCATGCGTTTAAGGAAAAGCTCAAGGAACTGGGCTTTGGCGAAATGGGCGACAACGCCATTCAGGATGCGTTTGACCGTTTCAAGGAACTCGCCGACAAGAAAAAAGAAGTTTATGACGATGATATCGTCGCCCTGGTTGATGACGGCCTGCGCGATAACGAACACATTAAGTTTGTGTCCTTGGGCGTTGTTTGTGGCTCCAAGGGCCCGCAGGTTGCCGAACTGGAACTGACGGTCAATGGCGAGACCAAAACCGCCAAAACCACCGGCGACGGCCCGATTGACGCCACCTTTAACGCTATTCAGGAAATTTACCCGCATAATGAATGGCAATTGAAGCTCTATCAGGTGCATGCCGTAACCGAGGGCACCGATGCCCAGGCACAGGTGACGGTGAAACTCGAAGGTGACGGCCGTACCGTGATTGGCAACGCCTCCAGCACAGATACGGTTGTTGCCTCCTGCATGGCCTATGTGACGGCGGTCAACAAGCTGATCCTCAAAAGCGAGAAAACAGCACCTGACGCCATTGCCTCATAACCAGGCAAAACAGGGCTAAAACGATCAGCCCGCATCCTATATTTTATCAACGGGCGGTCAATTTGGCCGCCCGCTTTGCATTACAAAGGCCAACTACCGCCGATTCGCTGTCCCTGATGCGATATAGACGACCAATTGGCGTCAAAATTCAACTTAAACGGAAATTTTACCCCATCCTGGCCAAATATCGCATTCCGCACGGTCGGCATTGCTGTGTCTTCATCGCGATATGCGCCCGTTTTTTGCAGCAACTGGCGTAAATTTTCTGCACCACACCCTCTCAGGGTTTCTGCCGATTTACATTTTTAGCGCCGCCACCCTGCCGCCAATCATATCCACGATCCGCCGCAAGTCTGTGAGATACGGTAAAAAGTTGGCGTTATTTTGCATTCATCAACATTACACAGACAAATTGATCCTGTTTTTGCTTTTGCACCAAAACAACGACCATAAGTTGAAATGATCGCAAACCGGCACAAAATATTCGAAGGCACAGCAACACCCAAAACAGAGCCGGGACAAGCAACGCATCCCCACCGCGCCAGCATAGCCAGGTGCAATGCCGATATATGAGGACAGAATGACTGTCGATCACTGGCAAACCACCCGGGGATCAGGCTCCCCCGACGAAACCCGCGTGAATTGTTGATTTTTGGTCTGGAAGGCAGCGGAAAAATGCTGTTGGCATGCCTGAAACACCGCGCGGGGACATCTTGCTGATCATGGCCGCACTACCATTTTACCGGATTTATCGAGTCCTTTTGACCTTTCCAAAGACCGGCCCTGTCGCGCCCCTTAAAACTACAATTATAAATTGAACACATATGCCGGCGCGATCTGATATCAACCTTTCTGCTGGTCAAAAAGGGCAAATTCACGTTAAGCACGGCAAAGGCAGGGGCGGCCTTAACTATTCCGCAATCCGTTGCAGTTTATTCGTGCATAGGCGCTCTCGCTGCGCTATCTAGAGCGATACATTCGCGTTTAAGAGTTTTCTATTACCGGGGCATAGGGCAGGAATGTTTTCCAAACTGCTTGGGATATTATCCTCCGACATGGCGGTCGATCTTGGCACCGCCAACACGTTGGTTTACGTAAAGGGACGCGGAATTGTCCTTAACGAACCTTCGGTCGTTGCAATCACCGACGAGAAAGGCAAAAAACAGGTTCTCGCGGTTGGTGAAGAAGCCAAGCTGATGTTGGGCCGTACCCCTGGATATATTCAGGCGATCCGCCCGTTGCGTGATGGCGTCATCGCCGAGTTCCACATTGCCGAAGAAATGATCAAGCATTTCATTCGCAAGGTGCATAACCGGCGCAATTTTGCCAGCCCGGAAGTCATTATTTGTGTGCCGTCGGGCTCCACGGCGGTTGAACGCCGCGCCATTCAGGAAAGTGCCGAAAGTGCCGGTGCGCGCAAAGTCTGGCTGATTGACGAACCGATGGCCGCAGCAATTGGTGCTGGCCTGCCCGTTACCGAACCGACGGGCTCAATGGTTGTTGATATTGGCGGCGGCACCACCGAGGTCGCCGTTCTGTCATTGGGCGGTATCGTTTATGCCCGCTCCGTGCGTGTTGGTGGCGACAAAATGGATGAGGCCATCATTGCCTATATCCGTCGCACCCATAACCTGCTGGTCGGTGAAAGCACCGCCGAACGGGTCAAAAAGGAAATTGGTTCTGCCTGTGCGCCTGACGATGGCGATGGTGCCACGATGGAAATTCGGGGTCGCGACCTGATGAATGGCGTACCAAAGGAACTTCTGATTTCCGAACGTCAGATCGCCGAAAGCCTTGCCGAGCCGGTTTCGGCCATTATCGAGGCCGTCAAGGTCGCGCTGGAACAGACCCCGCCGGAACTGGCTGCCGATATCGTTGATAAAGGCATTGTTCTGACCGGTGGTGGTGCGATGCTGGGCAACCTGGATTACGTGCTGCGCCACGCAACCGGCCTGCCGGTTTCGATTGCCGACGATCCGCTTTCCTGTGTTGCGCTGGGTACCGGCCGCGCTCTGGAAGAAAAGAAAATGCTGCGGAACGTGTTGCACACCGCCTATTAAGGTTTGTGTGAGAAAATCTACGCCGGGCCGCATCCTTGACTGGACGCGACTCGGCGTTTTTATTATCATTAGTTGCGACGAATAGTTTTTCGACGACACGCGGGGAATACGGGGAAAAACGTGGCTCAACATAGTGGTCCACAACAGCGCATTTTTTCGCCGATCCGTACGGCACTTCACCGGTTTGCGTTCATTCTGCTGATTGTTTCATGTTTTGCCCTGATGTTGCTGGGCAAGGCGGACACAGTATTGATCGAACGTATTCGCGGGGCAGCCGTTGATCTGGTATCACCCATCATGAGTCTTGCCTCCCGTCCGGCGGCCAGCATTGATGATGTGACCAGCCGTATTGAAAGTTTTGCCAATCTGTACGAGGAAAACCTGCGCCTGCGCGAAGAAAACCGCGAATTACTGGCCTGGCAGCAGATTGCGCGGAACCTGAACTACGAAAACAAACGCCTGCGCGAACTGACCCATTTTGCCAATCCGCCTGCTCAGCACGAAGTCAGCGCGCGCGTCATTGCCGATATGGGCGGTGCCTTTGCCCAAAGCATGATGATCAGTGCAGGCACCCGCGATGGCGTAAACAAAGGTCAGGCCGTTTTATCTGACGAGGGGTTGATTGGCCGGATTGCCGATGCCGGTTATCAGGCATCGCGTGTTCTGTTGATTACCGACATCAATTCGCGCATCCCGGTCATGATCGAAAACAGCCGCGACCGTGCCTTTCTATCAGGTGACAATACCGACCGGCCGATCCTGACCTTCCTGACCGCCGATGCCTCGATTGCACCGGGCGACCGGGTTTTGACATCGGGTCACGGTGGCGCCTTTCCCCCAGGCATTCCGGTGGGCATCGTTTCGTCGGTATCGGAAAATGCCGTGCGGGTTGCCCCGCTGTTTCGCCGTCACCAGGTGGAATATCTGCGTGTGGTCAATTATGGGCTGGCCGGTATCCTAAAGGACCCGGATGCCCTGCATTCCATGCCGCATCTTGAACAGGAAAACCAGACCGTTAACGGCATAAACCTTGCGACCGGTGTAGGTGTGGCCCCGCTGCCCGATGATGGTATGCCAGATGACCAAGCACCCTTCACCAGCCCGCCATCAGGTAACGCAGGCACCCGGCCGTGAAACCCGGCGTATGGCAACGCCTTGACGTCATCGCAAGATCGACGGTTCCGGCATTTAGCGTTTTTGTCCTGCTTTTGATCGGGCTTTTGCCCTATAGCGTCCCAGAACTGGCGGATGTCACCCCTGCCCTGACCCTGATGGCCGTGTTTTTTTGGGCCGTGAACCGCCCGGATTTAATGACCGGCTTTGCCGCCTTCATGCTGGGCCTGATCCAGGATTTGTTAACCGGGTTGCCGCTAGGCGTTAGCTCGCTGGTGTTTCTTCTGGTACAGGCGGCCAGCGCCAATCAGGGGCGGTTCTTTCACAACAAGGCCTTTACCGTCATGTGGTGGGGGTTTGCCATTGTCGCCGGTCCGGCATTTTTGCTGCAATGGTTATTTAGTTCGGCGTTAAGCGGGGCGCTGTTGCCTTTTCAGCCATTGATGATTAGTTACCTGATCACCGCTGGCATGTTTCCGCTGGTGGCCTGGATTTTGGTGCGCATTCAGAACGGGCTGTTGCGCAATCTGTAATCAGGGACCGGCACCAGCATTCGGACCAACCGCAAATTTGACGGATTCCACGCTGTTTCAACAGTCGGGATCATCCGCCAGTGACCGGCCATTATTGTTTTGTTGCACTGCCTGCATTTAGCCGTAAAACCGGCCTCAATGCTGACAAGATGGTTTTCATATCCGCCCGCCAGCGGTAAAATAACATTGCCTTTGCCTGCTGTGCTTCGCAACATAGCAGCCGAACACGGATACCGACCTACCAATGTGGCACCGAGATTCAGACAGATACCGCATGTTTACCCGCCGTGCCATTATGCTGGGCGCGGGACAGGGCGTGTTGCTGACCGGCCTTGCCGCCCGCATGTATTATCTGCAAGTCATGGAGCGTGACCGCTACGCCACCCTGGCCGATGACAACCGCATTTCGCACCGCCTGCTACCACCCCCGCGCGGCATCGTCACCGACCGGTTTGGCGCACCGCTGGCGGTTAACCGCCAAAACTATCATATCCTGATCGTGCGCGAACAAAGCCCGGATGTGCGCAAAACACTGACAATCCTATCCCAGGTCATTGAAATAGCCCCTGAAACAATTGACCGCGTTGAAGAAGATGTAAAACGTCGCCGGTCTTTTGTCCCTGTTACAGTGCGCGATAACCTGACCTGGGATGAAGTCGCCCGGGTTGGCGTAAACGCCCCCGACCTGCCGGGCATCATCATTGATGCCGGGCGGTCCCGTGATTACCCCGAAGGCCCGCATTTGGCCCACACACTGGGTTACGTTGCGGCCGTGGCCGAAAGGGATTTGACCGGCGATCCGCTTCTGGAACTACCGGGATTTCGCATTGGCAAAAGCGGCATTGAAAAAACCTATGATATGTCCTTGCGTGGCAAGGCTGGCACCAGCCAGGTGGAAGTCAATGCGCTGGGCCGCGTCATTCGCGAACTTGACCGCGAGGAAGGCGAAAGCGGCGAAACCGTTGTTCTGACACTCGATATCGAATTACAGCGATATGCCAATCAGCGCCTTTCGGAATATGAAAGTGCCGCTGCTGTGGTGATGGATGTTTACAATGGCGATGTGCTTGCCATGTCCTCCCACCCCACATACGACCCCAACAGCTTTACCAACGGTATTTCCCACAAATTGTGGGACAGCCTGATCAATAACGAATATGCGCCGCTATCAAACAAGGCGGTTAACGGCACCTATGCGCCCGGTTCCACCTTCAAAACCTGTGTCGCCCTGGCCGCCCTTGAGGCCGGAGTTATCACGCCGGAACAGCGTTTTTTCTGCCCCGGGCATCTTGATCTGGGCAATGCACGGTTTCATTGCTGGAAACGCGGCGGGCATGGCTGGGTTAATCTGCACGACTCCCTAAAGCATTCCTGCGACGTTTATTATTACGAGGTCTCGCAGAAGCTGGGCATCGACAAAATTGCCGCAATGGCAAAGCGCATGGGCCTTGGCGACCCAACCGGTATCGACCTGCCCTCTGAACGGGGCGGGCTGATGCCGACACGGGAATGGAAAGAAACCCAGCTTGGCAAACGCTGGCAGGGCGGTGAAACGCTGATTTGCTCCATCGGTCAGGGCTATGTGCTTGCCACACCGCTGCAACTGGCAACCATGACGGCCCGTCTGGCATCGGGCAAGGCGGTCACCCCGCATCTCACCCGCGATCATGTCGCGCCAGATGATATTACCGCGCGCAGCGATGCCGAATTCCCCGATCTGGGCATCCCGCGCCAGCATTTGAATTACGTTCGCGACGGCATGAATGGCGTGACCAACGAATTGCGCGGCACGGCCTATCGCTCGCGCATTAGAATAAAGGGGCTGGAAATGGCCGGTAAAACCGGCACCAGCCAGGTGCGTCGCATTTCCATGCACGAACGCCAGACCGGCGTTCTCAAGAATGAAGAATTGCCGTGGAAATACCGTGACCATGCGCTGTTCATCGCCTTTGCCCCGGTTGAAAACCCGCGCTATGCCTGTGCTGTTGTGGTAGAGCATGGCGGGTCGGGCTCTGGCGTGGCCGCACCGATTGCGCGTGATCTTCTTACCCGCGCACAGGAGCTCAAATCCAGTCGCCCCGGTGTTTCTGCCGTAAACATCCAGTCGGCGTCACAAATTTTGCGAACCTCCAGCAAAAAACAGGAAAGCTAAATGGCATCGCGCTATCGCATTGGCCAGGACCCCGATTATGTGCCTTTGGGGCGTCGTTTGTTATTAATGAACTGGACGCTGGTGCTTTTGCTGACCATCCTGTCCTGCATCGGTTTTGCCATGCTCTATTCGGCGGCCAACGGGTCCCTTCAACCCTGGGCGGAACGACAAATGATGCGGTTTGTCGCCGGGCTGGTTTTTATGATCCTGATTGCGCTGACCGATGTGCGCATCTGGCTTAAAATGTCCTATGCCGCCTATGTCGTTTCCCTGATTCTGTTGGTCGCCGTTGAGATCAAGGGCGATATTGGCATGGGGGCACAACGCTGGATCAATCTGGGTTTTTTCCAGTTACAGCCCTCCGAACTGATGAAAATCTCGCTGGTTCTGGCACTGGCGCGCTATTTTCACGGCCTGACGATTGAGGAAACCGGGCGCATTCCGCTGCTTATTCCGCCGCTTTTGATGGTTATGGCACCTGCCGCCCTGGTGTTGCGCCAGCCGGACCTTGGCACCGCGCTGTTGCTGATTGCCGGGGGGGGCGTTATTTTCTGGCTGGCCGGAGTCCGCATGTGGAAATTCGGCGTTATTCTGGGCGGGGCGCTGGCCGCCATTCCCATTGGCTGGCAATTCCTGCGCGACTATCAAAAAAACCGGGTTCTCACCTTCCTCAACCCGGAAAATGACCCACTCGGCGCGGGCTATCATATTACCCAGTCCAAAATCGCCCTGGGATCTGGTGGCTTGTTTGGCAAGGGTTTCATGCTGGGCTCGCAAAGCCACCTTAATTTCCTGCCGGAAAAACAGACCGACTTTATCTTCACCATGCTGGGCGAGGAATTTGGCCTGGTGGGCGGCATTGCCCTGTTGCTGCTTTATACCCTGGTGATCGTTTATGGCTATGTCATTGCCCTGCGCTGCGCCAACCAGTTTGGCCGCCTGGTGGCCATTGGCATCACCACCACATTCTTTCTGTATGTCTTCATCAATATCGCGATGGTGATGGGGCTTATCCCCGTGGTGGGGGTTCCATTGCCGCTGGTGTCCTATGGCGGCACGGTGATGATGACCATCCTGGTCAGTTTTGGCCTGCTGATGAGCATCAGCATCCACCGCGATGTGCGCATCTCGCGCCAGGGCAATGATGACGGACGCCATTAACAAAAATGCAAAAAATCCGGCTCGGATCAAAATTGATCTGGACAAGCCCGCCGCCGGAAGGCTATAACCCGCTCCGCACTTGATCGACACCTTAATCGGTCAGATGTTACCATCTTACGATGGGCGCATAGCTCAGTTGGTAGAGCAGCTGACTCTTAATCAGCGGGTCCTGGGTTCGAGTCCCCGTGCGCCCACCAATCAAACCCCTGAAAACGTTCGCGTTTTCCGGGGTTTTGTTTTTTTCATCTTCAATGTTTTACACTTTTGTCAGTGCGTGTTTTACACTCCTGTCTGACGAACCATGTTATTTCGTCTCCAAACGGGCTTGGTTCAAGCGATCAATTGCAACCTTTGATCGTCTTTTTTTGTCAGAATATTTGCGCGCCATTTGCTCGGTTCGATGCCCTGTGATGGACTGGATCGTTTCCGTATCGCAGCCCAACTCTTTTAAAATTCGCGCTGCGGTATAGCGCAAGCCGTGACTGCTTAAATCTTTTGGCAGTTCTGCCTTTGCCCTGGCTTCGCGCATGACGCGCCGGAAATAGTCGATCTTGAAGGGGCGTCCGGTTTCGGTCGTTAAAATCACCATATGATCGTGCGATGCCAGCCAAGGTGTTAAAACCGCGCGCAAATCATTTGATTGCGGAATCCACAGTCGTTCTTTGGTTTTGTCCTGGGCAACGGAGATTTCACCTTTGTAGGCTTGCTGTCGTGTCATTTTTGCGACATCACCGCCACGCTGGCCGGTATTGATCAGCAACTCAAAAGCAACCCGCTCGACCGTATCAACGGGCCAAGTCTTGCGATAAGCATCAATTTCCCATTCTTCCCAAGGCCGGTGCCCTTCGCCTGTTTTCAACTGTTTGGGTCGCAAAGCAGGATTTTGCTTCATCCAGCCATGATCGATCCCGAACGTGAATAACAGGCGCATAACCTGCATATAATAATTTGCGGTGCGCGGTGTACTGGCAAAGCGGTCGCGGTACGACAGGACGTGCTTACGTTCGATATGTCGCACGGTGGCTTTGCCGATATCTTCTGCCATGCGGTCAAGATAACGCCGGTAATCCCTGCGGGTTTTCTCGGCAAGCTGATTAAAGTCAGGGCTTTTTTTATAGGCGATAATCAGGGCCGCCAACGAACCGGGAACAACCCTACTTTCACTTGCGTGATTTTGGGGGTTCTCAAAGGACTGATGAACCTCGTTATATCGGGCGTTAAATGCCTCGCTGCCCGGTGCATCATGCAGGCGAATGCGCTGACCGTCGCGGCGATAATAATAATAATCCCGCCCTCTGGCCCTGATTTTCGCTACGTAGGGTATATCCACTTTACCCAATTCCGAATACCTCGTCGCACGGATTTATCGTTGACTCCGGCGACAAGTGTTGCCCCAAACCTGCACGTTTGTCGAGCCATGCGTTAATCGCGTCCAGGTCCCAACCATCCAAAAGCCTGTCCTTGCGCGGAAATCCGTCGGCTTCCAGTCGTTCCCGGCGCTGGCGAAACCATTCTTCGCTGCGACCAAGAAACGTCGCAACCTGAACCGGACTGGTCACGACACGGGGCGTAGGAATGAACGCTGGTTTAATGCGTGACATGATCATCCTCCGATACATTTTTTAAATCCCGTAGAAAGTGATTGAAGTTCATGGCAACGGCTCTCCGCCGGTGAATTCGCCGTCCAGATAAGCGTTCGCTGTTTCTGTGGCGGCTTGTTTGTTCCAGCTCATGGATGGATGACCAAAGGGCGTCCCGTTTTCAGAAAGCATATCTAAAATACCAAAAGCATCTGCTTGCGCTTTGTGTCGTGACATGCCGTAAAATGCCTGCCTGCGTCTTAGGCATAGCTGGCGCGCCATAGCCTCGATGAAGGACTTAAGGGGCAAATTACTTTTGCTCATACCCTTTCCTCCATCGGGTCATAGCCCGTAGCCTTCAAGGCGTTTTGCGCTTGGGTGATCAGGTCGCGAAAATATTGCGGGTCGGGGTGCTGAATGCAGACAGGTCCGATATCAAGCACCATCATTACCTCGTCACTGACAGGGCCTGATTGATGCCGATAGCTATGCCCTTTGATCGTGTCATGATCGCTGCTTGTGATTCGGCAATTCATGCAAAGAGTGCCGTCATACCGTTTCTTCATCGTTATCCTCCACATCAAGGCCGATGGCTTTAACCGCAGCGGTCATGTCTTTGATGTTCAGTTTTATCGTGTCATTGTCCAGTTCGTTCCATGCTTGACTAAAGCACGGTCCGAAAATCCCCTTGATGTTTTCGCGCATGGAATCGTGGCGTGCTCTCGCCATTTCCCTAATCTGACCACGACTGATTTTACCGCAACCGATATTTACAAACGCGCTGTAGCCAAATCCGCAGCCATTGGCGATTTCAATGTTGTCAGTCTTGATTTCACCACTGCGGCCAACCGGTACAATCGCAAATTTCTGCATTAAGCTGCCCCCTTCCCGATTTTTTGCTGGCGCTCAAACTCGACTTTGATTTCCTTATGCGCCTTGTGTCGTTCGCGCTGATCGCGAAGCCAGTCATCAATGATCTGGCAAAGCTGGGTGAAGCCGCCCTTCAGGCGTTTTCCGCGCCACTTCATTGCAAAGTCGTACAGTTGCGCGCCGCGTTCGTAACGACGTTTGTGATAGGCAGTGCGGCACTGATAGGCGCAAAATTCCTGATCTTCGCGGCGCGGATAAAACGGATGTCCGCATTCACGGCAAAAACAGACGCCGCGTGGTGGTGTTCCCTTTGGTTTGATTGCTTTGGTCATTCTTGACGCTCCGCGTTTTTAGACGAATGGTCCGCGCTTGAAGGACTTGTTTTGCCGGTTTCGGTCGCCTGCCCTGTCCCGCGACAGTTTTTGCACGGCCATATCCAAAGCATTCCCGCGCCTTCACATGCGGGGCAGGTTGCCTGCTCTTTCATGCTGCTATCGTCATTTGACTGACTGCCGCTGCGCCCCACTGATCTGCGCATGCTTCCGCCATACCGGAAAAGAAACGCGACCTTTCTTTTCCGCGATCCTTGCCTGGTGGCATTCGCCAAACCCGGTTCCATGCCTTCCATTCATCGGTGTGTCTGGCTGGCTCAGAAAGCTTATGCGTAGGAGATAATTCAGGCAGGCTTTTTAAAAACCAACCCGTCGCCTTATATTGTCGATGACCGAACCAATGGGGCTGCACAATTTGCGGTGCGGGCAAATCATCGGGCATTCGAGATTTTGCAATATCGTGCATCACCGGATTTTCGATTGCGATCCGATCGACGGGCGCACGCCAACAATCGGTAAAGAGTGAAACCGCCTGTTCAAATTCATCTTTCATACTTTGCCAGGTGCGCCCCCTGGGTAGTGATTTCGGCGGCGTCATATAACCGGGCCCTGATAACCAACGCCGTCCTGCGCGACAAAGCCGGGTGCATGGTGGGTGACAAATAATCAGCAAATCCCAGCCATCCGCCAGATGATCGCGCACATCACCGATGAAGTGTTTGTTTGAGCGGTCTTCTGCCGGTAATAGATCGCATGACCAAGCATCATGCCCACGAATGGCGAAGGCACGACGCATGATGCCGGTAAATTCGCAGCCGATCAGAACCCGCAATGACTTTGGCATGGCGTCCTCCTGCCCTACTTAAAACGGAATATCATCATCAAGATCGAGATCAGTTGAAGGCCGGTTCTGGCCGGTGGAAGCATTGCCATATCCTGCCGGATCATCTGCCGGGGGCGGACCGTCGCGACGTGCATCAAGCATGGTTAGGCTGGCGTTAAATGCTTCAAGAACGACTTCGGTGGTGTAATTGTCCCTGCCGTCCTGGCCCTGCCATTTGCGGGTACGAAGCGCGCCTTCCAGATAGACCTTTGATCCTTTCTTCAAATAGCTTTCACAGATCGCGGCCAAACCTTCGTTGAACACAACGATTCGATGCCATTCCGTGCGTTCGCGGCGTTCGCCGCTTTGCCGGTCGTTCCACTGATCGGATGTTGCGATCGAGAAATTGGCGATCTTTTTACTTGCCTGCGAAAAGCGGATTTCAGGATCACGGCCCAAATGCCCGATCAGGATGACTTTATTAACCGATCCAGACATTTCGCTTTCCTCCCACAACAGGTGCAACCGCAAGCAGGCGATTAAGCCGCTTTAGAAATTCTTCCATCGCCTTCGGCCAAGGCCAGGGGCGGATACGATCCGGTAAGGGCGGCGGCAATGGGGAAGCCCAGGCAACATTGCAGGGGCGGTTTACGTCGCGGCGTTCGGTGGCAAGGGCGCACATATCGGCGTTTTTTACTGCCTTTTGCATGTCATCCGGGAAGGGATAAGGAAGCCCGGCGGCGGCAAATATCGCCGTTTTCTGGATCGATGCGGCGCGTTTGATGGCATCCCCTGCCCCTAAAAGGTCGAACATATCCTTGACCGGACGCGGCATATCGAAGCCCAAGGCGGCTTCTTCGGCGTCGTGCAAAAGACCGGCAAGCCGGTATTGGACAGGCAGCACATCATGCACGATGCAGCAATGCTGCGCGACGCTGTAAAGAACGGTTGTCGAACCGCCCCAACGGTTTGTTTTTGACAGGGCTTCGGCGAGGTCCGGCCAATAAACATCCTTTGGTGTCGGGTTGAGTAGCGGCCAAACCCGGCCCGATGGCATTTGTCGCCACGGCTTCATGGTTTCCTGCATCATAGTCCCCGTGCGATGATAGCGGCTGCGGCAGTCACCAAAGCGATGACAGACAGAACCCAGCCGGTCGGTGTCAATTGATTGCGCATACGGCGCAGGTGACGAAGTTTCATTTGCGGGTGGTCCTTTCATCCTCTCGCTGGTGTTCTGCGCGTAACCAGTCGCGGCTTGCGAGAATGACGTGTTGCAAATTGCGGGGTGTTCGGTAGCGAAACCATCGACGAATTGCCCGCATCAAGGCCCGTTCTTCGGGATACAGGCGGTTATCGTCGGTGGTTTCGGGCATGCGGTTTATTCCGGCTTACCGAAGAACAGCGGCAAACTGGTATCTGCTTCAGCTTTATGGCAGGCTTCGGAAAAAGCATGGTCAAGCGACATGTCAGGCCGGTGCATCTGGACTTTCCATTTGATGCTTCCAGACCGCACGCGATAGCGAAGCCGGACGGGAACCCGGTAAAGCGGGCCATTGTGAAACACCGGAATAGCCAGCAAAAACAGGTTCGGGACTTTCATTGGTGCGCCGTCGGCGTCCAGATGTTCGGTTTCAAACTGAATCTGACTTTCGCCTGTGCTGGTATTGATGACCTGCTTTACCTTTTGCTGGTCATGCACCTTCATTCCTTTGGAAAGTTCCATTAGCTTTGAAGGCCCGCAAACCCGCCCTCCGATTTTCTGAACCAGATCAAACAAGGCTTGATCATTGTCCCCGGTGCCGTCTGCCAGTTCATCTTCACGGATGCCACTGATAAGGCTGTCCGGCGGCATCATCACATCGGTAATGCGGTCCTCGATGAATTCGGCAAATTCAATCTGACCCAGTTCGCAATCATCGACTTCGCGCCATTTTTTCCATTCTTCGGACAGCGGGAAGCTGTAAAACGACTTGTGACTTCCAAAGCGCGGATCTGCTTCCGCCCCGATCTTATGATAGTCAAGAACCGCCGTGATCGAAGGTTTGTCCCGGTTATCGTCGGCAAACAAGGCTGATCCGTCATCTTTGAAACGAACCACATGGGCGACAAAGCTTTTCAGATCAGTGAAATGTGCGGTGCCTTCACGGCGTTCGGGGCGATCCCGGTATTCATCGCCAAACGCTTTGACAGACTGTGCTTTCAGTCCCTTTCCATCCGGCAAAATCAGGATTTCAGTTGCAGGTCGGCCTTGCTGACCTTCGACCGAAATGATCTGCGGTTTGAAATGATCTTTTATAATCGACGCAATAACCTGGGCGGACGGTTCGACCGTCTCAAATTTCTGTTCCATGTCTATTCTCATTTTTGAGGGCTGTTAAACCGATCAGACGCAACGAACTTCTTTAGCGTCGTGACCTGCGGAAACGTCACGCACGCCAAAAAGCTGCATCTGGCGCGGGTTTTGCGGCGTGAACTGATTATCCGGTGTAGACCAGGCAATGGTTTTTCCACGCGGCGTTTTGGGCACCTTAATGTCAATGCCGCCGGTGATTTCAAAAACACCGTCTTCAAGGCGAAAGTTGATGTCGATCGACAATTTGCCTTTCGGTTTGCCGCCGTGGTCAATCAGATGCTGGTTCAATGCTGCATTGATCGTCTGCAAGGCGTTCGACAGATCGGCGTGGAATTCGCCGTCTTCCATAAGTTGGATAAACTGGCTGAATGATTTTGCTGTCGGCAGGCCCTTGCCATCTGCCGCAGTTGGTATGGTGGTCATGATGCGCCCCACTGCTTTAAAAATCGCCATGCGAGTAGTCGCAGGCTGGTTGTGCTGGATGGATTGATCGTGATCTGCCTGGCATCGGCACGAAGGCGATCAATCACGCTTTTGGGGATCGTCATTGGCTAAAACTCGCCAGACAGCCGACTGCCCGCGATTGATCCGGCGTCGGCCCCTAACGCATTCAGTTCGCTTTGGCTAAACCCCCTGTTGATCAAATCCCGGTCTGTGACAGCACCATTGGTGCGGGCAATTTCGATCATGGCCTGTGCAAGTTCGCGGACCCGATGACTGTTTGCGCCCGCTTGTTTGTTGAAAGAGGAATTCAACATGCAACCTCCTTAGTGAAGCGTCCGGGAACCCCGGAACCGTTTAACGCAACAAACGGTATTTGCATTTTTGCAAACCGTCAATAGCATTTTTGCTAAACATTCAGACATGGAAGTTTGTCTTCGGAGGTTTTAAGTTAATATCGGTAGTAAATTCAGGGGGATCGTTATGCTTAAAATTGTGATGGTACCGGCTGTTGCCTTGTCGGTTTTTTCATTCAGCACCGTGTCACATGCAAAAAATGCGTCGGACTGCATCAAGATATCAAACGATCTCGACCGCCTCGCCTGTTATGATGAAGCGAGTGGCAGAACACCACAGATAAAGGTGGAAAAATCAAAGGGTAGCTGGGAAGCGTACTCGACGACATCGAAATTGACGGATGACAAAAACGTCTTTGTATCGGTTGATTCAAATGAAACCGTAAACTGTTCATTCGGACGTGGCAGCAAGGTTACTTTGGTGCTGCGCTGCATGGAAAACACGACAGCAGTTTATTTCAGAACTGAATGCCACATGACATCAAGCGAGTACAATGATTACGGTGACGTTACCTATCGGCTGGACGACAACAAAGCAAAAACGGTCTCTATGGATAATTCGACCAACAACCGCGCTTTAGGCTTGTGGTCTGGTGGAACCGCTATCCCGTTCATTAAACAGATGTATGATAAATCAACGATGGTTGCGCGGATGACGCCATACAGTGAAAGCCCTTTCACTGCGACCTTTGATATATCAAATACCAAAGATGCAGTGAAAGAATTGCGGGAAGCCTGTCATTGGTAGTCTAAATGGCGCGCAAATTATGACAACTTAAGGGGTTTTATCGTCAATACCGACAAGATCACAAAATACCAGGCGTTTACTCGTTTCCATATTGCGGTAAGTTTGCGCATTCTCGCAGGAAGGCCAAGAATCAGATAGTCCCAAAACATAATCAAGGCGGTCAAAAAACAGATTATAGTCGCCAATGGTTGCGCCTATTCTACTGTTTCCTCCAACCGACAGGTGGTCTTTGAATTGCGTGGAAACAGGTGTTGAAAACATGCCTGTATGAGCGTCTTCGTCCTCTCCGAGAGTGACCACAGTTGCCGCATCATTGGGCTTTGTAACAACCTCAAAATATTGTCGTCCAAACCCGGTTGCAAAAACTGCATAAAATGTCCACCAACGCGACGCAAGTAAGCGATCCTCTTTCAGATCGTAGATGAAGTCCCCGCCATCCATCGCGTTAAACACGGTCTGGGCTGCATCATATATCTGATCTGGTGTTTTGTTGAAGGTGCGCGTCGCTGCCTGTTGACGTTTCGTCTGAAGCTCTCTGATATCAGTAAGGCTTTGTTGTGGTGCGGTCGCACAAGCAGACAAGACTGCGACAAGCATTAAGACAGGTATTGCTTTGAAAATATTCATAATTCCCCCAATTTTTGTACCGAAATAGGCCCTACCCTCTCCGGCGGCGCACCCGATAATCTGCAACAACAACCGCGACAACTCGAATGTCGTTTGTCCCCATGTAATCAGAGTGATCGCCATTATTTGCCGGTAATGCGATAGGCATTTGATATTCTGGATGGTCCGATCGCGGCCAAAGCCATGTGCTGCCATCTTCGGCGCGTTTCAGCTCCTTAACCGTTGCTTCAACCATACCGGCATCCCATCGCTGCACGATCACATGATCACCGTTTTCAAGCATGTCGTGATAGTCGTACATCGGTACGCAAACAAGGATCGTACCTTCGGGATAGATCAGGTTCATTGACGGGCCTTTGACCCGTAACCCGAAATACGACTTGTGACCATCAGGGCGCGGCAAGGAGATGTTTTCCCAGTCATCGCGCGGCCATTCTGCTGCCTCGGTGAAATACCCAGCCTGAACAGCACCGCGCACATGTATGTTGATGGTATTGCTTGGTGTTGCCTCGACCGTACCGGGGCCATCATAGAGAAGCGTTAGACGGATCGATTCCTGTGCATCAGGTACTGACATAATATAGCGGCGTACGGCTTCATCAACTTTTTCCATCGTTTTCAAGCTGACTGTATGCTTGACCGGAAAATTCAGAAACCGGCTGATCGTACTCGCGGCAACACCTGCCTCTTTCGCAAGGTGTGCTGGCGACCATCCTGTGATTTTAAGCGCGGTTTCAAGACGCTTGCGCGCCCGATCCTGCACTGTGTTTTGTGGTTGCGATTTTTCCATATAGCAATTTTGCACATCATCCCCCTTGCCGTCATTTTGCAAAAGTGCTAACCGTATATTTAGCAAAAATGCTAAATGAGGGCGGTTATGGAAATTCAGAAAGAGATTGACCGGATCGAAGCCCGGTTAGAAGCGAAAAAGATCACAGTTGAACGTTTCTGCGGAAAGGCGGGTGTTCATCCGACAACCTGGTGTCGTTGGAAGCGCGGCAAAATGCCGTCGCTCCGTATGTGGAACAAAATTGTCGAGGCTGAAAAGTCACTTCCTGTCTAAGCGAGGTTCATCATGACTTTTCACCTTCTCACCCTTCTGCAACGCGCTCCTGTAACGCGCAAGATCGCATTCAAGCCGTTTGCGTCGCGGGTTGTGCGGGTCGGTCATCAGCTTTTGTTCACAGATGGCCGCAAGTGTTTTCAGTGTTTTTTCATGATTTTCCATAGCCCAAGCATGCGCCGATCCGGTGCGCAAGGCATTGCGCAAGTGCAGGGAGATTACGCATGACACACGAACAGCATCAACGCCTGGGTCGTGCCTTTTCGTCATCTGCCTATTTGTCGATCAAAGCCGGGTTTCGGCGGTTGACCAAAGCAGTCGGTGGACAGGAGAGCGCCGCCAGCATTACCCGTGTGGATTATCAGCGTATTGGCCGTTATGGCCGTGCCCATGAGGGTATGTTTCCGCCTGTTGACGTGATTGCCGATCTGGAAGCCGATGCAGGCAACCCGATTGTGACCCGTATTCTTGCGGGATTGCAGGGGCACATCCTGATTCCCCTGCCCCCGGCGGATGCTGACCCCGCATGGGTGGCGCATTTGGGGGCGCTTGGGAAAGAGGCGGGTGAAGCGATTGCACGGCTTTCCGAGGCCCTGGCGGATGATGGCAAAATTACCGCTGATGAAGTGCGTGACATGAATTTGCGTGAGGAAGTGCGTGAGGCAATGGAAGTGCTGGCGCGCATCGACAAAGCCTTGTTGCAGATTGAGGAAGCCGGGGAATGAGCGGCGGATTTGATCAGTGGTTCATAGACGACGTTCGCGCAAGAACCAGCATTGTTGATCTGGTTGCGCGGGACGTGAAATTGCATCGGGCCGGGCGCGAATATACCGGCCTGTGCCCTTTCCATTCGGAAAAGTCGCCATCCTTCACCGTGAGCGAAGCCAAAGAGTTTTATCACTGCTTTGGTTGCGGTGCGCATGGCGATGTTTTTGACTGGGTTCAGGAACGGTTCGGACTTGGCTTTGTTGAGGCGGTTGAAGAACTGGCGATACAGGCCGGGTTGCAGCCAGACCGTGAGGGTCAAACACGACCCAAGGCAAAGCCGGTTGCACGCCCAAAAGCCGACGGCATCAAGCGCGACAAGGCCGAAACCATTGCCTGGGCGCGGGGTATTTTTTCACAAAGCCAACCTGCGGCTGGCACGATTGTTGAAACCTATTTGCGGTCACGCGGCATTTGGGCTGATGCCTATAAAGGGGGCCTTGCCCCAACCATTCGGTTTCATCCGCGACTGTTTCATGCCTATAGCGAACAGCATTTTCCGGCGATGGTCGCGTGCGTACAGGACCAGTCGGGCAAGATTACCGGCATTCATCGCACTTTCCTGCAAGCAGACGGTCGCGGCAAAGCGGCGGTTTTCAAGCCGAAATTGATGGCCGGGTCATGCTGGCATGGTGCGATCAGGCTGTGTGCTGCGCAATCACGCCTTGCCGTGGCTGAAGGCATTGAAACGGCGGCATCGGTGATGCTGGCGGCAAAGGTGCCGACCTGGGCGGCGGGATCAATGGGTAACATGGCGGCGCTACACCTGCCGGGCATTGTGCGTGATCTGGTTCTTTGCATCGATGCCGACAGCGACCCGGTTGCCATGAATGACATGCTGCAAAAAGCAAAGGCATTTCATGGATCACGCGGTATTCGCGTGAGCGTTGCCCGTCCGCCCGCAGGCAAAGACTTCAACGACGTTTTGCGGGGGGTGTGATGACACATTTTTCGTTACTAAAGGCACTTGTTCCTGAATTCGAGAAACAAATATCCCGGAAAGACGAAAGTCTCGCCAATGGTGAGCAAGCCGGGGCTACGCATCGTGATTATATCAGCGACGCATTTGTTAATTGTGTCTGTTCTTTTACTTTGAAGCGATGCACGCGCATTAAAGTCGCCAGCAATTTCTGCATTTATTACAAGCATCAATGTCAAACCCATGATGACGAGAGATCGCCATTTGGTAAAATACAATTGCTTCTTGTGAGCGATGGCGATGCCATACGCCAAAACATAAAACGTAATTGCAGAATAAAATATCGCCCCAGAACAAAGATAAGCACCGACTATTCCCGAACTATTGGAGCCGTTCAAGGTAGTCCCGAACGCAATGACGAAAATAGTTGCCTGAACCGCGACGCATGCTTGCATAATCATACTGCGATCGACTGGCATCCGATCAATTTTTCCAAACATTTGGCACCTGCTTTACAACCTGAAAGAGCAATTAAGAATTTATACGTCACTATTGCAAGATTAATATCAGTATTCAAAACAATCAAAGCGCAGTCTTTAGCCAGTTTCAACAATTCACACCCTTTCAATCCTATGCCACAGCCCGCGATGGTGGCGTAAATGGGATTTGCAAAGAAATCGGCCTATGAGCGCGATCAGGACCGTTTGGCACCGGCTGTAGCCGGGAACAAACCTAATGTTCCTTCTGATCTATTTAACGGCAGCCGTTTGAACGCTTCACGAACAGGCCCGCATTACGATGCCAACGGGCATTTTATTCACATGTGCGAAGTCCAGGGCTGTGATGCGTGGGGGGTATTTGGCATCGGCGTCGATATGCGCGCTTTTCAGATCACGGTCGCGCGTGGTCTGCCCCATCCCGAAAAACATCTTGGCCGCTGGTATTGCGGAAAACATAGACGACAGCTTGAAGCTGACGGGCAGGCCGAACGATCCCGCGCACAATCATCAAAGCAGCAAAAGACCAAACAACCGCGTCGGGCTGATTCACGCGGTCAGGGGAGGTTATTTTAATGGCAACAGGAGGAACAATGGCAAGTGGGGCAAATGCCATTCGCGCCGCAATTGGCGGGGCGGACATTCTTAGTTTTCCCGGTGGCGGGGGTGAAGATGTCAATCTGTTGCTGGCCGAAAAAGAACGCAACGATATTGGAAATGCCGAACGGTTTCTTGCGCGGCATGGTCAGGATTTGCTGTATGTGCGTGAGGTCGGCTGGCATTGCTGGAACGGAACGCATTGGGCCCCGGATGGTTCCGATGAAGCGGTAAAGCAAAAGGCCCATGAAACGGCCCGGTCGATCATGGAAGAGGTTGCCGCCCTGCAAAAACAGGGCAGGCCGGACGTCGAAAAAGACGAGCCGGGCTATATTTCGGTTGGAGACTGGAACCAGAAGCTTGCCGATTTGATGAAATGGTCAATTTCATCGGGGAACCGGCAAAAGCTGCATGCGATGGTGGGTGAAGCAGAACCCTATATTTCGGTCGCACCGGAAATGATGGATTTTGATCCGTATTTGTTAAATGTGCAAAACGGGACCATTCGCATGCAGGGCGCATGTGACGAACTTCGGGATCATGATCGTGGCGACCGGTTGGCAAAGATCATGAATGTCGAATACGACCCGGATGCAACCTGTCCGACATTCAACAAATTTCTGTCCGAGGTTCAACCCGATGAAGAAATTCGGCTGTTCTTGCAAATCTGGTCTGGTTATTGCCTGACCGGGATTACAAGCGAACAAAAACTGGTTTTCAACTATGGTGAGGGTGGCAACGGCAAGTCGGTATTTATCGACCTGATTGCAAAGATGATGGGCCCCTACTCTCTCTCGCTGCCCTTTGCATCGTTATTGCGCGATGATCGCAAGCGCGGATCAGAGGCAACACCGGACCTTGCGCGGTTGCCTGGTGCGCGGCTTGTGCGGGCATCGGAGCCGGAAAAGGGATCGCGATTTGCCGAAGCAACCATCAAGGCGATTACCGGCGGTGAAGAAATCACAGTTCGGCACCTGAATTACGGTTTTTTCGACTTCGTTCCGCAATTCAAACTTACCCTTTCAGGCAACCACAAGCCTGCTATTCGCGGGCAAGATCGCGGGATTTGGCGGCGTTTTCTCCTGGTTCCGTGGGAAGTGAATGTTCCCGAAGAAAAGCAGGATAAGGATCTGCCTGCCAAGTTGTGGGCGGAGCGATCAGGCGTGTTGAACTGGTTGCTTGACGGTGTGCGGATATGGCTGGAACGCGGGTTATTCGTCCCTGATGCCGTGCTTGCCGCGACCAATGAATACCGCGCTGATAGCGACCCGATAGGTCGGTTCCTGAATGAATGCGTCAAGCCAAGCAAGTATTGCGCTGTCCAGGCAGCGGCCATGTATGACGCATACAAATCGTGGTGCAACGCCAATGCGGAACGTCCGTGGTCAATGACGGCATTTGGCAAGGTTCTGCCGGAACGTGGCTATCAGAAATCCGACGGGCGTATTCGAGAATATCTGAATGTCGAGCTGGTCAATGTGCCTGATGGGAACGCCGATAATAGCGAGCCGCCGCCCGCCGACAATCCGGGGGATTATGTCTAACCCTCGCAACCCTCGCAAACTATCGCACCGAATACAGCAAGCATTATCAATAACTTGCGAGGGTTGCGAGGGTTGCGAGGGTTTTCCCAGCCGTCTCGGCTGTGTGGGCGCGCATACAGTCGCGTTGACCTTACATAACTATCGCAACTATCGCAACTATCGCAGAGAGTTAGTAATATGTTGAAAACATTAGATAAAAAATACTTTGAACTATCGCAAGAAACTATCGCGAACTCTCGCAACCCTCGCAAACGGGTAGATATTGAAGAACTGGTGCGCTGGACTTATCAGGATCAGCGGGCCGATGAAGTCACCCGTCGCGCGGAAAGGCTGGTCTTTCCAAGCGAGGGCCGCAGCAACCTTTTATCCCTTGAACAGACAGCACTTCTTGGCATTCGCATTGATTGCGCGGGTTCGATCGCAAACAGCAACAACGAAATCAACCCCGATGCTGAAACCGTGCATGATGCGGTGCGCAAGCTCTCGCCCATTCAGATCGGTCTGATCATTCAGCATGCCAAGGCCGGGGATCGTCCTGAATGGTTCGAGGGGGAAGAACCGCGCCCGGTGGCGTTGCTTTATCGCGGCAGGCCGGTCATGGAATATGCGGACCCCAAGACGTGCCGCAAGCCGCTTTACTGTTTTGTGGATTATGAACCTGACATTGATCACGTCGCATTCGTTCGTGAAATGTATACCGCCTGGTGGGCGGCGCTAGCGGACCTTGCGTTGCTCATCGATGATATGACCAGC
Source organism: Thalassospira sp. TSL5-1 (assembly GCF_001907695.1). Taxonomy (NCBI): domain Bacteria; kingdom Pseudomonadati; phylum Pseudomonadota; class Alphaproteobacteria; order Rhodospirillales; family Thalassospiraceae; genus Thalassospira; species Thalassospira sp. TSL5-1. The sequence goes on along the minus strand of NZ_KV880637.1, from coordinate 824,332 downwards.
TACGAGATCGTCGGACCGAACGCGCCTGAAAAGCCCTGGATTAAAAACCCTGTTGACAGTCGGGGCAAAACTTGACAACAATCAGCCATCCTAAATTGGGCCTGCACCGGAATACCGGCGCGGGCCCTTTTTATTTGGCATTCCTTTCCCTATCGGATCAGCAATCAGATCGACCGCGCTGCCTTTTTGGGTCCTTCCCAGGCAAAAACGTATGCGGGTGGCGCGGGCGCGGGATTTCGCCAGTTTTTGGTTTTTCAAACAAGGTTAAAGGCGGTTAAAGCGGTTAAATCCCGCAATCCCGATGGTTAAAACCATGCGGTGAAATCGCACCGTGTGAGGTCACGCATGATTGGCAGCAAATCGGAATATGCGCGGCATTTGGGCGTTAGTCCGGCTGCCGTCACAAAGATGGTCAAGACCGGGAAAATCCCGGTTCGCGATGATGGCCGGATCGATTTTGCCGATGCCGATTTTGCCCGCCGGGCAAATGGGGACCCGGCACGCGCACCATCTCACTCAACGAACGAGCCTGTCGAAAACAGATCAGACAACGATGCGTCATTGTTTGATCTTGGCGAAGAACGGGACACGAGCAAACAACCAGACGCAAGGTCAAACCCGACATACACCGATGCACGCACCGAACGCGAACAGTATGCGGCAAAGCTCGCACGGCTGGACTATGAGCAAAAAATGGGGAACCTGCTACCAAAGCAGGAAATCCTCGACGCGATGGTGGCATCCGGGCGACGCATCCGGCAGGGTCTAGATAGCATGATCGGCTGGGCTGAAGAAATTGACGCTGCCGCACGTAATGGCGGCTCCGATGCTGTCCGCACGGTCCTGAAGCAAAAGACACGCGATCTGCAAACCATGATCGCGGAAAGCTTGAGTATCACCGATGATGACGAACAAGGGTGAAACGACGCTGGCGCTGATCACTGGGGCTTTGGCTCTCGGGATCGCCCCGGACCCGGTTATTAAACCGTCGGCATGGGCTATTGAAAATCTGATCGTTGGTGATGGCCCGCATGCCGGAAGTAAGTGGTCTTCAGACCTAACACCATATGCCGCGCCTATTCTCGACTGTCTTGCTGCTGAAAGCCCTCACACACGGGTGAGCGTTCGCAAGTCTGCTCAAGTTGGCTTGACCGTCGTTGGTGTTGCCTGGATTGGTTCGATCGTTGACAAGACGCCCGGGACTATCATGGTGATCTTTCCAACCATTTCACTTGCGAAGGATTTCAATAGCGAAAAGCTGACCCCCGCAATTGAGCAAACACCTGTCTTGAACAGGAAAGTAAATCAGCATCGCAGTCGTTCAGCAAAAGCATCGACAGCACGGAAAAAGCGGTTTCCGGGTGGTTCCATGCTTTTGACTGGGGCTAACAGTCCTTCGGAACTTCGGTCCAAGACCATCAAATATTTATTCTGTGATGAAGTCGATCAATGGCCCCTTAGCCTTGATGGTCAGGGCGACCCTATGAAGATGGCAAATGCCCGGCAGATCGCATTTCATGCCACAGGTGACTATAAAAAATTTGAAACCAGCACACCGACGATAAAAGGAATATCTCGCATTGATAATGCGTTTGAAGAGGGTGATCAGCGATTTTGGATGTGCCCCTGCCCGCATTGCGGTGAAAAACAACGGCTTGTTTTCGGTAGCGAGGAAATTGATTACGGCCTGAAATTTAACGACACATGGCCCTATAATGCGCACTATATCTGCAAGCATTGTGGCGGTGAAATCGAACACTACCAAAAAAAGGAAATGCTGGCGGCAGGCGAATTTATCGCAACCTTCCCCGAACCTGGCCGACATCCAAGTTTTCATATTGACGCATTGTCTTCAAATATCACGACTTGGGACAACATCGCCGAAGAGTTTCTAGCGGTGAAAGACGACCCGAACGAGCTAAAGACATTCGTTAATTTGTGGCTTGGGGAAGCATGGGAAGAACGCGGGGATGCGCCTGAATGGGATCGCCTTTATGTCCGGCGTGAAACCTATGGCGGGCGCACGATCCCGCCCGGTGGCATCATCCTGACAGGGGCTGCCGACGTTCAGGCCGATGGTATCTATTACGAGGTCAAGACATGGGGGCGAGATAAACAATCGTGGTCAATCGATATCGGTTTTCTCGAAGGCGACACCGCCGATCCGGCCAACCCGGTTTGGGGCAAGCTTGATCAGGTTTATGACCGCCGTTACCCCGATGCCTATGGCAACACTTGGCAGGTTGACGCTTTCGGTGTTGATTCGGGTTTTAACTCGAACACTGTCTATCAGTGGTGCCGGGCGCGCCCGAAGGCGATGGCATTAAAGGGTGAGGATGGCTGGCACAAAGCGGCGATTTCATCGACGCCCACAAAGGTCGATATCAGCATTCGCGGCAAGCGGCTACGGCGCGGTGTGGAATTGTGGCATATCGGCACTTGGGGATTAAAAGCCGAAATGTATGCCAACCTGCGCAAGGATGGCATGCGCGACGGGGCCGAATTCGACCCGCCCGGTTTCATGCACTACACCGAAGCCCTGCACGATGAACGGTTCTTCAAGCAGTTGACGGCGGAGCATATCAAAAGCCGCGAAGTCAAGGGCCGCACGGTCAAGGAATGGGTCGCGACCGGGCCTAACCATTATCACGACTGTTCGATCTATAACGCGGCGCTAGCGGTTCACAAAGGCGTCGGCGTCATGACAGACAATGACTGGGCAAAATGGGAAGCGGTAAGATGCCGCGCCCCGTTATCGCAACAGGGTGATCTTTTGGCCGGGATGAACGGCGCGCCTGCGGCGATGCTCGAAGATCTGGCTTCGCCTGATGAAACAACAGCCCCAAAGGCAAAACCAAATCAGAAACGCCGACCCAAACGCCGGGGCGGCGGTTTTGTTGGTGGATGGAGTTAATATGGCAGAACCGCAAAAACTGGTCGCGGGTGATAGCTGGAATTGGCGACGGGATGATCTTGCCGCCTATCCTGCCGGTGAAGGCTGGATACTGAAATACACCCTGATCAACGCAACAGCGAAAATCACGTTTGATGCCGTTGCGGATGGCGACGGGTTCAAAATCTATCAGGCGGCATCAGACACGGCAGTATATGCGGCGGGCACATACCGCTTTGAAGCATCGGTATCAAAGAATGGCGACCGGTATCGCGTTGGAACCGGCACACTTGAAGTTCTGGCGGATTTCGCATCGGTTGCGACGCTTGACGCAACCAGTCACGCGCGGCGGGTTTTAACGGCGATTGAAGCCGTTATAGAGCGTCGAGCAACCAAGGATCAGGAAGAATACCAGATCGACGGTCGAAGCCTTAAACGCACGGCAATCGCGGACCTGTTGTTGTTACGTGACCGCTACAAACGCGAAGTCGATAACGAAGCTCGGGCCGATTTGGCCGCACGCGGAAAAAAGATCGGTCGCAAGGTTGTGACACGGTTCAGAGGTTAGCATGGTCAATCCTTTCAAATTTGTCGGCAAAGGCATCGAACGCATGTTCGGGGATGCCCCCGAACCTGTGCGACGCACGCCGACCCTGCACCGTGTATCGCGTCGCAGCTTTTCTGGCGCGCGGGCCGACCGTTTGATGTCGGACTGGGTGGGCGAGATCGGCCCATTGAATGACAATCTGAAAAACGACCTTGTAAAACTCCGGTCCAATTCGCGCCGGTTGGCGATGAATAACGACTATTTCAAGCAGTTCCTGCGCATGGTTCGACGCAATGTTGTCGGTCCGAGCGGTATCAAGCTTCAAAACCGGTGTCGCGACGCAAACGGAAAACTGGATATTTTTGCCAACGAGGTTATTGAAAACGCATGGTCTGACTGGGGTAAAAAAGGCGTTTGTACCGTCTGCGGCAAATATAGCTGGTTCGACGTTCTTTGCGCCGTTGCCTTGAACCTGCCGCGCGATGGTGAAGTGCTATTGCGTGAGGTTCGTGGGTTCCCTAACAAGTTCGGTTATGCCTTGCAACTGATCCCGGCTGATGCGCTGGACCACCGGTTAACAACTGGCCTTGCCAACGGTTCAGACATTCTGATGGGGGTCGAACGCGACAAATGGCTAAAGCCGGTTGCCTATCATTTGAAGGTCAAACCAAGCGACCGGCGTGCTGTCAGGCATGAACGGGTTCCGGCATCCGAAATCATTCATTTGTTCGTGCCTGAAGATGTTGACCAGGTTCGCGGTCTGCCTTGGGCGCATACCGCAGTGCGTCGCCTTGGCATGCTTGGCGGGTACGAGGAAGCCGCACTGGTTGCCGCACGCGCCGGTGCGTCGAAGATGGGGTTTTACCAGCAACGTGAGGAAGGGGCAGGATTTGCCCCCGGAACAGACGAACAGGACGAGGATGGTAACTTTATCGACGAAGCGGTTCCCGGCCATTTCGACATTGTGCCCGCTGGTTATGAATTTCGTGAATATGACCCGGCCTATCCCAATGGCGAAATGCCCTATTTTATGAAGTCGGTTTTGCGGGGCGCATCATCCGGCCTTGGCGTTTCCTATAACGGGCTCGCTAATGACCTTGAAGGGGTCAACTTTTCATCCATGCGCGGCGGTGTGCAGGAAGAACGCGACGAATGGATGATCTTGCAGGCGTGGTTGATTGAGAACCTTTTGGGACGGGTTTTTCCTGACTTTCTGGAACAATCGCTTCTGACCGGGATCATCCCGTTGCCGGTGCGAAAATTCGATAAATTTAACGCACCGTTCTGGTTCCCGCGTCGCTGGAAATGGGTTGATCCCGACAAGGACAGCAAGGCGGCAGAACGCGATATCAATCTGGGCGTGACCAGCCGCACGCGGGTTGCCGCCGATCAGGGCCGTGATGTTCGCGATGTATTTGAAGAGTTGGCCGCCGAGCAAAAACTGGCTGATGAAATGGGGGTTCGGCTTGGCGATCCTCTGAAGCAAACAGACAACACAGTTGACACGGAGGGCGACAATGCCAGCGGAAATTGATGCCGACCCGAAGCTTCGGATTGGTCGACAACACCGCACCGCGCGTCTGGTGCGGATGGAAGATTCGGAGGAAACCCGCAAGGTCGAATTGTCGTTTTCTTCCGAAGAACCCTACCTGCGTTGGTGGGGTAAAGAAATCCTTGGTCACGACAAGGGCGAGGTTGATTTGTCCTGGCTGGACACCGGGCAGGCCGCGCTTTTGATGGATCACAATATACGTGATCAGATCGGGGTTATCGAGAAAGCCGAAATCGGGGCCGACCGCAAGGGGCGGGCGGTTGTGCGCTTTGGGAAAAGCGCGCGGGCCGAAGAAATCTTTCGCGACGTGCTTGACGATATCCGGCGGTCGATTTCCGTCGGCTATGAAATCCATGAATTGCGGCTGATTGAAGAAAAGAACGATGTGGCGACCTATCGCGTCACGTCGTGGAAGCCGCTTGAAATAAGCATTGTTTCCATTCCTGCCGATACTACCGTGGGCGTCGGTCGGGAGGGTGAAAACGATGCACATGATGTTCCGATTTTAGGCATAAAGGAGAAGCCAATGCCTGCCGAAAACCCCAATACCACCGTCCCCGCCCCGGCCCAGCCGAAAGCAACTGAAGTCGATGCCAGCGCCATTCGCGCACAGGCCGAAAAGGCGGGGCGTGATTCCGTTGCGGAAATCTATTCCATCGGCCAGCGGTTCGGGATGCTTGATGCCGCCACCAAGGCCGCATCCGAAGGCATGCCGGTTGACGAATTTCGCAAGATGGTACTGGCTGAACAGGAAAAGAAACTGCAAAGGGCCGGCACACCGGATACCGAGATCGGTATGGGTGAAAATGATCAGCGCAATTACAGCCTGTTGCGGGCGATCAATGCAGCGGCCAAGAACGACTGGCGCAAGGCAGGGCTTGAACGCGAAGCATCAGAAGCCATCGCCGACAAGCTGAACCGCGAGGCACGTGGTTTCTTTGTGCCCTATGACGTTCTCAAACGTGAGCTGACCGCTGGCACCCCGACAAGCGGGGGTAATCTGGTTGGTACCACGCATATGGCCGGGTCATTCATTGACCTCTTGCGCAACCGCATGATGGTGACACAGCTTGGCGCGCAAATGATGTCTGGTCTGGTGGGGAACCTTGACATTCCGAAGCTGAACGGGGGGGCAACCGCCTATTGGCTGGGTGAGGGTGATAAGACGTCGGGGTCGGATCAGGCTTTTGGCACCGTACCTTTGACGCCAAAAACCATTTCGGCAAAAACCAGTTTCACCCGTCGTTTGATGATGCAATCAAGCCCCGACGTTGAAAACGTTGTTCGCGATGATCTGAACAAGGTTCTGGCCCTGGGTATCGACCTTGCGTCGATTGCGGGTTCGGGCAGCGGCAACCAGCCAACGGGTATTATCAATACGGTTGGTATCGGCGCTGTCGTTGGTGGTGCCAACGGTGCGGCACCGACCTGGCAAAACATGATCGACCTTGAAACCGAAGTTGCACAGGATAATGCCGATGTTGGCAGCCTTGCCTATCTGACCAACACCAAGGTGCGCGGCAAGCTGAAAAGCACGGAAAAGGCCGCGAATACAGGGCAGTTCGTTTGGGGTGACAGCACCGAACCCGGCTTTGGCATGGTTAACGGCTATCGTGCGGGCGCAAGCAACCAGGTGCCGGGTAATCTTACCAAAGGCAGTGCCGATAGCGTTTGCTCCGGTATCATTTTCGGCAACTGGTCTGACCTTCTGATCGGTGAATGGGGCGTGCTTGATCTTCAGGTGGACCCGTACAGTTCTGGCGATAGCGGGGGCACAATTGTTCGCGCCTTTCAGGATATTGATATTGCGGTGCGTCACGCGGAGAGCTTTGCCGCGATGCTTGACGCTCTTACGGCTTAACAAACCAGCCAAATGTTATGACGCGAAAAGGACTGCTTCGGCGGTCCTTTCGCGTTTGACACGGCATTTAACACAGGAATTCTGGCAATGGCTGACAAAATTAAAATCGACGTCCTGCGCAATACCTTTGTGGCAGGCAAGCTGCTTTCCGCTGGCAGTTCCGTTTCGCTTGATGCCGAAACGGCCAAGGAACTGATCACGATGAAAAAGGCCAAGCCCTCAACGCGCGGCAGCGCAAAGGCATCGTCCGACGCAGGTTCCGACCAGCCAAAGGAATAAAAATGTTTGAAGATGCCGAAGATATTGCCGGTTTCTTCGATTCTGATGACGGTTTTGCCGTGATCGCGATTTACCGCGAAGGGGGTACCGGGGACGGTGTTCCCCTCGCGGTTATCCCGTCACGCCCGGATGAAACCGTGTCGATCTTTGATCGGAAAACGTCATCGCGCCGCAACCGGTTTTTGATCCCAAAAGCCAATGTCCCTAACTTAAAGGCGGGTGATACCTTAGAGATCAACGGGGAAATCCTCACTGTTCAAGGGGTTCCCTCGTTAGACCAGACTGGAAGTCTATTTTCGGTGGAGGGCCATTAAGATTGTCAACAGGATCGTACTCGACGACGGGGGAGAAATGTTGGCACGGGAGCCCGTATTTTATGGGCAATTTGTAATCATTTATCAGTTTTTCGCTATCGACCATGAGATATTTAGAGATTGTGTAAATATCGGCACAACTGAAATAAACCGGGTCCATTCCCCTCATGTGGTGTTTATAACGTTCAAATTTGGCAAATGTTGCTTTCACAATACTTTCCGACGGGTTGTAGTCAGAAGAAACATCAGTGAAAAAATAAATGAATGTCCTGGTACCGGACATTCCAATCGCGATTCCGATCAAGAGGCCAAGCACCAACCCCAACGCCGAAAATTTGAAACCTTTCCTATAATTACGGACAATCTCGCCCTCATCTCGTTTAAGATGTTCTTCAACTTCCTGAACAAGAACCCATTCCACCAAGACGTCGGGTGGATTGCTTTTATTCCGGCTATTTAAAGCGCGAGAAATCGTGCTTTGACTGATGCCAAGTTCGGCTGCAAGGGCCGCTTGCGACCAGTTCCCCTGATCACAAACGCGCCTTAGGCGAACGGAAAAGTCATTGTTTTCACTCATGAAAACTCCTTGAATACTAATATGCGTGCGTATGCGCAACCATTATGCACATCTTTTCCGCACGACTTTAGCGAGAAACTTTCAGGTATTCGACATGCGATTATCCGCAGCGATCAAGGGTGATTTGCGCAAGCAGATCGCCGATGAATGGCGCACGGCAGGCCGTGCGATCAGGGCTGGATTACGCGAGGGTGGCAAGGGTTTGCAGGCAGACCTGAAGCGCGATGCGCAACTGGCCGGATTGGGCAAGCTTTCCAAAGTATGGAAGGTGCGGGTGTATCAGGGCCGAAAAGGCCCTGCGGATTCCTTTGCTTTTGTGTACCCAAAAGGTGGGGAGCGCACGCGCGGGGCGATCTGGGCGCTGGATACCGGCACCACCATTCGCGCAAGAAATGCGCGTTATTTGACGATCCCGACCAACTTCAACCGCAAGGGCGGCAAACGGGGCGGCAAGGTTCTTTACCAGATCAACCAGCTTCATGACACGTTTGTGCAGAAAACCCGCGAAGGGCACCTTTTGCTGTTTTCGCGGGTTGGTCGTGCCCAGGTCAAAAGCGCAAAGACCGGCAGGGTTCAGGACCGGGCCTATGTGAACAGCCAATTGCTGGGGTCTGGCCGGGTAAAGCGCACACGGGAAATTCTGAAATATGGAGCGGTACCGATGTTCATTCTCGTGCCGCAGGTGCGCGTTTCCAAACGCACAAATATCGACGCACTGGTCACGCGCTGGCAATGGCGTTTGCCCGCACTGATCGTTAAGCACTGGAACAGCACAAATGCCAGATAGCACCCGCGAGAAAGCATTAAACGCCCTTTTGGCGCTGCTTGAAACCATTGATGGCGTTCGTGCTGAACGCAACGAACCGGAAACAGAGACAATTCCGTCGGGCGGGCTTGTGTCGCTTCGGGATGGCGACCCCGGTGAACCGGAAATGCTGTTATCGCCCCTGACCTATGAATGGCAGCACGTTGCAGAAATCATGGTGCAAAAACAGCATGTTGATGCCCGCACCCGTGATCGCGACATGGATGTGATTTTGCAAGCGATCGACATCGCGATTGATGCCGATTGCACCCTTGGCGGCGCGGTTGATCTGGCCCGACTGGGAGCCCCTGAAATCATTACAGAAGCGGTTGAAGGGGCGGCAACAATCAAGGCGATCCGGTTGCCGGTTCTTCTTGAATACACAACGACAACCCCGCTGGGGTAAGCAGAAAGGATTTTGTTATGGCTAAAACACGCGCATCAGGGGCGGATACCCAACTTTTGGCGGCATTTGAAACCAGTTACGGCGTTATTCCCGATGGTTCGGGCGGCGGTGTATATAGCAAAATGCTGTTTGCAAGCTCCGGTCTAAGCGAGTCCCGCGCCCTTGGCGAAGATCCTTTGCTGGGTTTGGGGCGTGCCACACTTGACCCGTTTTACGATGCGTCATCGACCGACGGCGACATTGTTGTACCGATTGATTTGCGCGCCTTTGGTGTGTGGTTGAAAGCGGCACTTGGCGCACCAAACACGGTTGATAACGGGGATGGCACCTTTGACCATACCTTTACAGCGGGCGGTGATGTTCCCAGCCTGACCCTTGAAATCGGTCATACCCAGTTATCGACACCGCGTTACAACAAATTTGCCGGTGTCAAAGTCAATACCATCGCCTTTGACATGGCACGCACCGGTGCCGCGCGTGCCACGGTTTCGGTGGTGGCACAGGGCGAAGAACCGAAAACCCAAACCCCGGCAGACGCCACACCCGACGAATTCGCACTTGTGCGGTTTAACCAGGGCAAAGGATCAATCAGCGTTGGTGGCACACGCCTTGGTAACGTCACGGCGGGAAGTCTGTCATTCTCGAACAATCTTGATCTGGTTGAAACCCTGCGGGAAGACGGAAAAATCGACGGAGCGGATGAAACAACCGCGTCGGTCAGTGGTTCGATCACGGTACGGTTTTCAACCGATACCACGCTGGAAGATGCCATCAACAGCGAAACGCCGCTGACAATGGAATATCGCTATCTGATCCCTGACACGTCTTACGCGATTATTTTCACCATCCCGCGCGTGTTTTTACCCAAGCCGAAACGGGAAATTTCCGGTCCGGGCGGCATTTCGGCAAAATTTGACTGGCAGGCGGCGGGGGCCGATGCGGCGATCATGACCGTGACCCTGATCAATGACGTTGCCGCGTATTAGTTGCGCGAAAAAAGGTTTGTGAACAAGGTTCTATTGAAAAAATAGCCCCCAAGGTTCCGTCCATTTTTTCCATTCAAGCTCTATTAGACATCTTCGATCCCCGGTTGCTTAATTGCCTGACGGGATTGAAAAAGGAGTACCGCATGATCAGGCTGTCACTACCAAAGGAACCCTACTGGCTTGATTTGCCCCATGACGTTCGGTTGCAGGTTCGCCCGCTTGATACCAGCCTGTATGAAGCGGCACGTCACAAAGGCGCACGGCTGGCGCAACGGCTGATTTCGGATCATGCCGAAATCACGCTCGCCGGGGGCACGGTTGGCGAACTGCCGGACCTGAACGACCCGGACGCCATTAACGGCTTGTCGCAATTCCTGTTCACCCAGGCATTGGCAACACTTGCGATCATGACGTGGGAAGGCGTGCTGGATGACAAAAACGCGCCCTGCCCGGTCAACGAAACCAGCGTTGCCATGCTGATGCGTATCCCGTCGATTGCCGACGAATTTTTGCGCAAATACACCAAACCGCATCACGATGTTCTTGCGGAGGGAAACGGATCAGGGCTCGCACCGAATGGCATTTCGGCGGCGGGCCCGAATATTGCGCCGGATGCCGCGCCGACGACGCCCCCTGCGCCTGCGGCGGAGTAACCGCTGATAGCGGCAATGGGGAATGCCCCTATGATAAAAACGCGCCCCTGTCGATCGAAGGACTTCAAACCTGGGATTTGATGTTGCGATTGCAGGGGCAAATCAGGTTTGGCGGAATTGGCACCGTGACCGGAATCGATCTGGTTGCCGCCTTGCAGCTTGCCGAAAACCTGAATTACGACAAGCGCGCCATTTCGCATTTGTTGCCAATGGCCGAAGCCGGACTGATTACCGCGCTAAACAAAGATCGGACCGAACAAAATGACGAATAAGGACATTACGGTTCGGCTGTCCTTAAAGGACGGCGAAGCTGTGCGTCGCGGGCTAGCAACCATTGGCGATGACGGAAAGGCCGCCCTTGAAAAAATTGAACAGCAATCGGAGCCTGCCAGTAAAGGGTTACTTACGGTCAGCGAGGTCTCACAGGAACTGCAAGACAACATTGAAGGCATGGCCGACCAGCTGGGGATTGCCGGTACCGCCCTTCGCGCGCTTGGCCCCGCTGGTGTTGCTGTTGCGGCGGGTATTTCGGTTGCCGTCGTTTCGTTTACCGCGCTTGTGCGGGCGTCGGTCCAGGCAGCGCGCGAACTTGGCGCGATCAAGGATGAAGCCGAACAGGCGGGCACTGCGGTTGAAACCTATCAGGCGCTGCAATATGCGGCTGAACAATATTCGGTTTCGCAAAGCGCACTGACGGACGGTTTGAAGGAACTGAACCTTCGCGCCGATGAATGGATCAGAACCGGGTCCGGTCCGGCGGCAGAGTCCTTCATGCGCCTGGGCTTTACACAAAAGCAGTTGCAGGGGCAGCTTGGCGATACTGGCAAGATGTTTCTTGAAGTGGTTTCGCGCATCAAAGGGCTTGAAAGCGAGGCTGCACGCCTGCGGGTTGCTGATGAAATTTTCGGTGGTACCGGTGGTGAACAATTTGTTCGCATGATCAATGCAGGCAATGAAGCTATTTCGGACATGATGAAACAGGCCCGTGATCTGGGTTATGTCATTGACGAAGCGATGATCGAACGTGCCGATGAAGCACGGGACAAGCTCGATTCCCTGCAAAAAATGATCAGCATTCAGCTTAATACTGCGCTGGTTGACCTGGCACCGGTGGCCTCGACGCTGGCAACCACATTTGCCGGTCTGGCACGCTTTGTTTCCGAGACGGTGGATGCCTTTCGCGAAATTGACAAGGTTTCGATGCGCGGGCTGATTAACCGCGTCAATGAGGCGGACGCCGCCTTTCAGCAAAAAATGGAAACCCTGCGCGCTGCCGAAGCGGAACTTGCGCAAGCGCAATCGAACCAAAACCCTTTTGGATTTGCGGACAACGATATTCTGAATGCCGAAACAAAAGTTCGCCTCCTGCGCAAGGAGGCGAAGGCCGCACAAGAACAGTTGATGTCCTTGCAGGCTGAACTGGCACAACGAAATTCGACCAAATCGGCATCGCCACCAATACCAGCGGTATCGATTGGAACCAGTGGTGATCAAAAACAGGCTGACAGGATCAAGGCTGTTACTGACGCTCTGAAATTCCAGCTTGACCAGCTTAACCGCACCGCCTACGGGCGGGAGGTGTACCAGCAACTTCAGCGTGCCGGGATCGAAGGTGGTACCAGGGAAGCCCGGCAAATTGCCGATCTGGTCCTGAAGCTGCGCGATCAGCAACAGGCAGAAAAGGACGCAACCGAAGCCCGCCGCGAAGGGGCAGACATGACCAAAAGCGTCATGACTGCCGAAGAAAAGCGGGCAAAGGCCATTGAGGAAATCAACCGGCTTTTAAAAGCGGGCATGATCACCGAAGAAACGGCAAACCGTCGCCGCGCCGAAATCACCCGTGATTATGAGGCAGATCAGCGCGACCGGCTGGAAGCCTCCCGCGAATGGACGGATGGCGTTATTCGGGGGCTGGCTGATTATACCAAGAGCGCAACCGATGCTGCCGCAAACAGCGAGCGCCTTGTCACAGGCGGTTTTGGCGCGCTTGAAAACAGCCTTGTCGGGATTGCAACACATACAAAAACTGCCAGTCAGGCCGTGTCTGACATGGTGACAAGCATGCTTGCCGATTTTAGCAGGCTTATGATTCGGCAGAATATCACCGGCCCGCTTGCGCAAAGTGCGGGTGGCTGGTTTTCAAACCTGTTTGGTGGCAGCACCGCAACCGCAACGGCTGCGGGGTCTGGCGCAACATTTGGGACCAGCTACACGGCAGGCATCTATCACGATGGCGGGCAAATTGGCAGCCGCGCGCGATCGCGGCAGGTTGATTTATCGCTGTTTGACGGCGCGCCACGCCTGCATGGTGGTGGTTCGGTGGCCTTGGCGCACAATGAAAGGCCGATTATCGCGCTTGATAATGAACGTGTGTTGACACAGGCCCAACAGCAAAACACGGCGCAAAGCCTGACAGCACTTGCACAAATGGTAGCGGGCCGCGACCAGCCCTTAACCGTTCAACTGAATGTCAACAACAATGCCGGGCGGGTGGCCGAAGCATCGGCTTCGGCACGCAAAGACGGCAGTGGTGGTCTAACAATTGATGTGTTTGTCGAAGAAATCGAAGGGCGGATGTCAAACAACATCGCGCGCGGTCAAGGTTTGGCGGATGTGATTGAAAACCGCTATGGCCTTGACCCTGCCGCAGGCGCACGGAGGTAGCATAATGACGGCAAATGTGGACTGGCCGGACCAGTTACCGCTGCCAACATTTCAGGGTTATAACATTGAACCGACCGATTCAATTCTGCGCACTGAAATGGAAAGCGGCGCTGCCCGACAACGCGCCCAATTCACCCAGACGCCAACGCGCATTGCTGTGCGTTGGCGTTTTACCATGTGGCAATTCGCCCTGTTTGAATCATGGTGGAAACACAAGGCACGCGAAGGGGCAGCCTATTTCAACATCACCCTGCTTGGCGGGCTTGGCATGGTGGATCACGAAGCCCGGTTTATTGGTAAAGGCAGCGGGTCCTATACCGTCGAGGTCTTACGCGGCGGCAAGGCTGGAAATCCTGACTACCGTCAAGGCGTGACATGGATTGTCAGTTCAACCCTTGAAGTTCGCGAACGCGCCATCCTTAGCGATGAAGCCCTTGATATTGCCTTGCAGGAAGATGTGCCGGGGCTGATCGCAGCCATCAACGATGTTCATTCCCTCATTCACACGACGATGCCGGGACCGGCAACCTGGAGTTAACAAACAATGGCAACCTTGCAGGAACAGCTTGAAGCATCGGTATCGAAACTGAATACCGATAGCGACATTATGCACCAGATCGTTCATGCGAATTGGCAAACCGTCGTCAATACCGAAGGCGGCCCGGTGAAATCGCTGGCAAAAGCTATTTATGATCTGGAAGCCGCTTATGCTGCCGATGATGTGATCGCGATCAGTCAGACCAATAACAATGATGCGTTTAACTGGGCCAATCGCGCCCCTGACAGTGGCTATACCGACAGTGCCGGGCACACCGGCTATTCTGCACGGCATTATGCCCAAAAGGCTAAAGTCGCAGCATCGCAACTGCCGACCAACAAGTTCGATGCCACCCGCGATCCTGGGGTTAATGACGATGCAAATGCGGGTTTTGCTGCCGGATCGAACTGGTTGAATGTCAGTTCAAAGGAAGCCTTCAAGTGCATAGATTCTGCCGTTGGTGCGGCGGTTTGGGTAACAACGACCCTTACACTCGACGAATTGGGAACGGCAGCGGCGCAGAACGTCGGGACCGGGGCAGGGCAAATTCCTATTCTTGATACAGACGCAAAGTTTCCGTCTATCGATCTTGCTGGCGATGCTGCTTCACCGATGCAGCCGGTCACGAAAAGACAGCTAGATGCGACCACGCCACAAGAGGTTTGGTCAGAGCGCGGGGATGCTGTCACATGCGCTGAACGTATAATTTTGGATGATTCGGTTCCGCAAATCTCTGAGGGCACCGAAATCCTGAATACAACGATTACACCGCGAGCAATTGGATCAAAAATTGAGATAGAAGCTCGCTGCTGGGGCTCACAAAATAACAACGACTGGGTAGTTGCTGCCATCTTTCAAGACAGTAGCGCAAATGCAATCGCGTCTGGTGCGGATTTCGTGTCTCAAGGCGGGGCTGGGTTTAATATCCATTTGAGGTGCATTATCACAACGTCATCATTGTCGCCTATAGAAATATCTTTGCGGTTAGGTCCGCATGGTCCTTATGTCGCGACGGTTAATGGACGCGATGGTGGGCGGTTATTGGGTGGGGCTGGTATCTCAAGTCTAAGGGTGCGAGAGGTTTTGCAATAAAAATCAGAGATCAATATTATGCCAAACGAACAAATGAGCGCGGCTTTGCGCGAAGCCTATGCTTCGGCCCCGGCTGATATCTTGACACTCCACACCCTTGAAATTCGGCACCCCGATTTTGAAGCCCCGATCCGCGTGGTGCGCAACTACCCGGATGATCAAACGTGGCTCGCTGCCGGGGACCCGGATGTGGCCCCCATACTTGACGCGATGGAATATGAAGACCGCAAGCAGGTGGGTTTGGTGGCGCGACTAGAAGATGATGCGCCGCTTGATGGTGGGCAGATGGTGGCCTTTATTGCCCTGGCATTTGAGTTGCAATTGCCGGATATCGACACGATTGCCGTGCCTGAAGCGCGGTTGCAGATTGATAATGTCGGGCGCGAAATGTCGGATGCGCTGGCACTTGCCGCAAACAGTCAGAACAAGATCGAAGTGACTTACCGGCCCTACAATTCCAATGACATTCAGGGGCCGCAATGGGACCCACCCTTAACCCTGACACTTGCCGATGTTGATGCCGACCCGCTGGTGGTGCGCGGCAGCATTCGGATGCTTGATGTTGGGAACAAGGCTTTTCCGGGAAAAACATACGACCCCGAAATATTTCCGGGGTTGGTGACATGACCGACACACTGCATTGGGCGGCGGAATATATCGGCCTGCCGTATCATCCCGAAGGCGAAGGGCCCGACAGTTTTCACTGTTGGGCCCTTGTTCGTTATGTCAGCGAAAAGCAATTTAGTCGCCCTCTACCTGAAATTGATGTGCCGAAAAACGCGCTCGGTCAAATGCAGGCCATTCGCGATGAACTTGCAGGGTCCCGCTGGCAAAAACTGCAAGCTCCTTGCGAGGGGGCCTGTGTGGTTTTACGGCAGGGTCGTCGCCCCGGCCATATCGGCATGTGGGTGGAAACCGCGACAGGTGGCGGGGTGCTGCATTGTATTGAGCGACTGGGTGTTGTTTTTCAGCCGATCGATCAACTTTCCGTGCATGGATACCGCATTAGCGGAATTTACCAGTTCAAGGGTTAGAAACATGCAATTGCAAACAAATGAGGGTTTGCAGACCGGTATCGTTGTGCGGGTTCACAACTTTATTGAACCATCGCAGGGGCGCGAAGTTTTTTGCCTGGACCGACCTGTTACCATTCGTCAATGGCTGGACAATCAGGGGATTTCCGAATTCCCGGTGCCGACTGTTTGCATTCATAATGACCAGCCTGTTTTGCGCGATGCGTGGGCGACGACCGTCATTAAACCGGGCGATATCTGCCAATTCTGGGCTTTGCCACATGGTGGCGGCGGAGGTGGTGGCGGTTCAAATCCGCTGCAAATCGTTTTGACCGTCGCGATTATGGTGGCTGCGGTTTACACCGGCGGCCTTGCTGCCGGTGCGCTTGGTTTTGCGCAAGGTACAGCCGGTTACATGGCGGTGTCTGCGGCAGTCGGCCTTGCTGTTACGGCAGCCGGAACGGCGCTGGTAAATGCCATCATTCCGCCGCCGAAGCCTTCTGTCGCCTCTTATTCATCGGGTAGCTATCAAGCGCCCAGCCCGACCTATAGCCTACAGGGACAGGCAAACAGTGCGCGGCTTGGCAGTGTGATTCCGGCTCAATATGGTCGGCACAAACGCTTTCCTGACATGATCATTTCAACAGCGTGGTCCGAATATGTTGAAAATGATCAATATATTCACATGCCGCTTTGCCTTGGCCTGGGCCGGTATGACGTTGAAAAAATCAAAATCGCCGATACCGACATCAGCAATTTTGATGAAATCACGCACGAGATTGTTGAACCGGGCGAAAACATCACCCTGTTTGATATCAATGTCATTACGCGCGATGAAGTTTCGGGTCAGGAACTGCCTGGTACCAATGAGGTTGAAAGCGAAGCGTGGTGCGGGCCGTTTGTGCTAAACCCGGTTGATAGCGTTGCCAATCAGGTCGGTATTGATGTGGTGTTCGATCGTGGCCTTTATTTCGCCAATGACAATGGTAGTTTTGCCAGTCGCACCGTCACATGGGATGTGCAATGCCGCGCGATTAACGAAGATGACGAACCGGACGGCGACTGGGTTGTTTTGGGTCAGGAAACCAAAACGGCCGCGACCAATGACGTATTGCGGATTTCCTATAAATACGCCCTACCGTCACCGGGGCGTTATGAAGTGCGGCTGCGGCGGACCAATGCAAAGGATCTGTCGAGCCGCGCCGGAAACAGCATTTTGTGGGCAGGATTGAAAGCCTTTGTTGATGGCCCCGATCATTTTGATGACGTATCGCTTTTGATGGTGCGCATGAAGGCGACCAACAACCTTAGCCAACGAACCAGCCGACAAATCAATGTGATTCAGACGCGGAAACTGCCGGTCTGGTCGCCGACCACTGGATGGAGTGATGAACAGCCCACACGTTCAATCGTGTGGGCCATGTGCGATATTGCGAGGGCTGATTACGGTGCGCAATTGCCTGACAGCCGGTTGATTCTTGAAAAACTCGCCGCACTGGATGCGCAACTTGAAGCCCGCGGGGATCATTTCGACGGTGTTTTTGACAGCAAGACAACCGTTTGGGATGCGTTAACACGCACTGCAAGATGCGGCAGGGCTGTGCCTTTTCTGCAAGGCGGCATTCTTCAGATTGTTCGCGATACCCCGCAAAACCTGCCTGTGGCGATGTTTGGGCCAAGAAACATCATTAAAGGGTCCTTCAGTCTGAAATACGTCATGCCGTCCGATGATACGGCGGATGCCGTAAAGGCTGAATTCTTTAACGAACGAACATGGAAACCGGCAACCGTTATCGGAAAGCTACCGGATTCGACAGGTGACAAACCTGCAACGGTTAGTTTGTTTGGTATCACGGGCCGCGCACACGCCCTTCGCGAAGCCGAAGCAATGGCGGCAGACAATCGCTATCGGAGGGTGATTGTCACTTTCCGAACCGAACTTGACGGTATGATTCCCAGCCGGGGCGATTTACTGGCCGTGACGCACAACATGCCGCGATGGGGGCAAGGCGGCGAAATTGAAGAATGGGACCCGGTAACTGGCACGCTCACACTTTCAGAACCGGTAACTTTTGAAGACGGCCTAACGCATTACATTGCTTTGCGGGACCGCGACGGGTCCTTCGCCGGTAGCTGGCAGGCATTGCCGGGCCCAAACCCAAAACAGATCGTTGTAAGCGATGATCTGGGCTTCACGCCCTATACCGGCAGCGAAATGGAGAGAACCTATTTCAGCTTTGGCCCCGGCGACACCTGGGCGAAATTTTGCCTTATGCGAACAGCCCGCCCTAGAAACGGGGGATCACAAATTGAAATAACTGCTGTGGTTGATGATGTCAGGGCGCATGTGAACTGACACAGGGAACAGTCAAACACCGCCCGTTTAACGCTTGCCCGGCCATTTGGTCGGGCTTTTTTTTATGGCTGTGCCGTAAGGGGGAAATACGTGGATAGCGACACGATCCGGTGGCTGCTAGGCGGCGCTGTCAGTGTGATTTTGGGGCTGATCGGCTTTCTGTTCAAACGACAGTCAGACCAGGCAGCGGATGCCGCCCTAAGCCGCGCAAAACAATGGGACGCCATTAACAGACTGCGCGACGACCTTCATGACCTTGAACGCAGAATGCTTGAGGGCATGGCTACCAAACAGGACCTGCGGGAAATGGAAACCCGCATTACAGCGGCGATTACCGCTGCACTCACTCAATTGGAGCATA
Organism: Thalassospira sp. TSL5-1; assembly: GCF_001907695.1. NCBI lineage: Bacteria > Pseudomonadati > Pseudomonadota > Alphaproteobacteria > Rhodospirillales > Thalassospiraceae > Thalassospira > Thalassospira sp. TSL5-1. The sequence continues at coordinate 805,435 of NZ_KV880637.1, read as the reverse complement.
GAAGATGATCAATTGGACCGATTATGAGCCGCTGTTTGTGAAGTCGGAATTTGACTGTAAACATACCGGCGAGAACCATATGCAAAAGCGGTTTATGGACGTTTTATATGCGGTGCGGCTTGAAATTGATAAGCCCATGATTATCACGTCTGGCTACCGGGATCGCACCCACCCTATCGAGGCAAAGAAGGCGTCTCCCGGTGCGCATACTTATGGCTGCGCTGCTGACATTGCCGTTGCTGGTGAAGATGCCATGTGTCTGATTGTAGTCGCTCGCAAGTATGGCATTCGTCGTATTGGGGTGTCTCAAAAGGGATCAGGTCGGTTTTTGCATCTCGACATGGGTGAACCAAACGGATTTCCGTCTCCCGCATTTTGGAGCTACTGAAATGGCATTCGATCCATTCTCGGCGGTCTTTGATATCGCCAATACGGTTATCAAGCGCGTCTGGCCGAATCCTGAAGATCAGGCAAAGGCGCAAATGGAACTTGCCAAGCTGCAACAGGAAGGCGATTTCAAGGAACTTGACGCGCAAATTCAGGTTCTGATGGGGCAGATTGAAACCAACAAGATTGAAGCCGAACATGGTGGTTTGTTCAAGGGCGGCTGGCGTCCTGCCGTCGGTTGGGTTTGTGCTGCGGCGATGGCCTACACCTTCATTTTGAACCCGTTGATCGTGTCTGCGGTTCAGATCACGGCTCATTTCACGGGGGCGAAGCTGTTCCCATTGGAATTTCTGCCTGATCTTGGTTGGCAGGACCTATCCCCTGTTCTGATCGGTATGCTTGGTTTGGGCGGACTAAGGACCTTCGAGAAGCGGCAAAGTCGATTACAAAAACGACACGAAAACTAGCCAAGCCATAAGCTTGTATAGTACACAGCTCTCAGCCTCACAGAACGAAGGCACACGCAACACAAAAAAAAGGCGGCTAAAGCGCCGCCTTGATTCTCTTTACGAAATATCAGTTTGAAGAATAGTGCGTTCCAATCGCCATTTCGATAGGGACGATATACGGAACTGGCTTAATTTCGCTGAATTGGTCCGCAAGTCGTTCAGCATCAAGCAAATTTTGAGACAAAGTATGATTTCCATGTTCAGGCAGCGCGTTCAACTTTTCTCGAACTGCATTAGATAGTGACATCATCATTCTCCCTTAGGACTGAACTTGGTGATGGTGTAGATAAAATTCTATTCGGGTTCTGTCAACATATCCTGTAAGAGGATCATTATAATCACGAATTGCCGACCGCATGTTCAAATCATTGGTATAGTCGTCAATCTCGATTCTCAAATCCTTCAACTTACCGACGTCCAAATTACGTCCATGTGAACGCCAACGTTTGTGATCCGCCAAATCACTCGCTATCTGCTTTGCTCGCGTAGCCTTTTCGTCCGGTGTCACTGGCTGCCCAGGATTTGTAGTTCGATGTACCGTCCAATCCCTGAACTTGTAGTTGACCAGCCAGTCAGTGAGTAGGTCGATTGATAAATCTCTAGCTTGTTCAAAAAGAGCCAACTTGGCTAGATCGAGTGACTTCAGCAGAACAACGTCTGCCTGCTCCAATTGTCCTTTTTTTGTTATTTCTGTGACCTTATCCAGATATCCAAGTGCTGGAACATAATCGCCAGTATCAGGCGTTGGAACTTGTGGGTCAATTGGCCCCAAACTGGAGGCATAATCCATAAATATTTTGTCCCCGGACATACAAAATATCGTTCCTGCCGACATTGCCATATCTGGGACAACGAAATACACTTTTTCGTAGTGATTACGGAGAACGTTCACCATTTTTTCGGTCGTGTCAGCCGAACCACCACCAGTACGAAGCACAACAGAAATAGTTTTTTCTTCTCGCTCCGACCTTAGGGCTACTTCCTCAACAAAATCACGGAACGTTCTGAAATAGTTAGGATAAATACTTCCATGATAGAAGATGACATCCGACATCAGACAATCCTCTAAAGCGCGAGCTTTTTCATTTATTAGATCAAAGATAGACCGCTCGAATAAATCTGGTGTCATTCACATCCCCCCTTAACAGCCACGGTTAAACGCAACTATTAAGGTGACATTATTTTTAGCTGTGTTCAAGAAAATTGGATGCCTTAAACCCACCACCAGAAGATGGAAATTACTATTCTGTTATTTAAAAACGTTCAACAGCACGACATCGAAACAATCACAAAGAAAGGTTCCAAAGAAATTTGATATCATCTGTATAGCACATTGACCTAAAAAATCAACATGAAACAGGATTTTATTCCTTCATAAAGAACATAAATTGAACAAAAGGGCTAATTGCGGTATAAACCCTCCTTTCCTCATGTTGTGGAGGCTGAAATGGGGTTTCGGTGGTCAGATCAATTTCTTGAATTCCAGGAATCATTCGATCCTTATGTGGCAGATTTTCCGCCATACGGACCGCACGAAAAAGCGGTGTCTGACTACCGCAATAATGCTGGTGCTGTTTGGGCTGGAAACTTTGGCACGGCCCCCGGCCAACCGCTATTTTTGGTCGGTAACGCTATTCTGATACTGCTTAACGGCTATCAAAAGTTGACGCCTAAACAGAGGAAGGTGCGCAAAAACCTATTGGCAAAATGGAATTTGTTGCGCGGTTCGGTCCATGCGGCAAACAGGGAAACCATTCAAGGTCCCTCGCTATGGTGTGGCATCACCGCTTTAAACGAGCAAGAATAATATTGACACCACCCAAAATAGCAAAAAAATCCGAAGGAAAATGTTTGGCACTGTGTTTGGGATGCGGCAGTTACCCTAGGGGTCAAATCTGCCAAAATTTGCCAAACACCTTTGAAAACACACAGTTTATCGGTAACTCTTAATCAGCGGGTCCTGGGTTCGAGTCCCCGTGCGCCCACCAATCAAACCCCTGAAAACGTTCGCGTTTTCCGGGGTTTTGTTTTTTCCGATGTCATTCAGAAGCAAAAAGGGCAAGCCTCAGCCTGCCCTTATAAAACGCAAATCCCTGTTGGGCCTATTTCACCCCGTCAGCACGCGCACGAATGTCGGCAAAGCTGCAATCTCGCAGCAATTTCCCGTCACAAAATACCGGCTCCAGCAAATTGTCATTTCCGGCTTCGTCTTCCGGAACGGTTTGATAGGCGCCATCGCGCCGCACAAGAGCCAGACGACCCCGTTTGCTGTGTTTGCCGTGGTCTGTGACCGGGTCCTTGTAAACGTCAATCCAGCGCCCGCCAATCTGTGCGGCAGAGCATTTCATGGCGAATTTCAGCGTATCGCGATTAAGCTGCTGGAGCAGACCACCGCCCATGCCAAAGGCGATGTTATCTGCCGCCCAGCCCTGATCGGCCAGGTTTTGCAAAATCGCCTCTATTGAGTTGATATTAATGCCGTCGCCCTGAATGACCCGCACACACGGTGCCAGCACCTTGTAGCCCTTGGCATTCACGCTATAGCCAAATTTCTCGCCCAGGCGGATGACACAATCGACCGGTACCGTCGTCGGATCGCCGGAATCGGGCCGGACCACAATGGTCGCTCCGCTATCGATTACTTCCTGGCGCAAGGCCTCGCCCCAGATATGATCAACCGCGTGATACAGATCATAACTGTCCGACACCACGGCCACCAGCTTGCCCGCCCCGCCAAACTGGCGGATCATATTGCGATAGGCATCCACTTCGTGGTCGCGTTCCCAGGCGGTCATGGTCGAATGCTCAGCCGCAGGAATGGAAAAACCAGCCATATCCTCGTTATAATATTTACGCGCCGCCAGAACGCCGCTAACCGTGTCGGTACCAAGGAAGTTCACCAAATGGGCGACACCGCCGATGGCAGCACTTTCCAGGCTGGAAACACCGCGTGCACCAAAATCATGCAGCTTGAAGCCGATCTGCCCGACATCTTCGGATGTCTGGTGCAAATATTTCAAAATCACCTGTTTGCAGTGCCAGGAATTGGTTGCCACCGTGGTCGGATACCACACCGCCCGCAACAATGCCGTTTCCAGGGCCGAGGTCAGCCAAAAGCATTTGGGGTCAGTATTAATGATGCTTAACAGCACATTGTGATTGGGGATAATGCTGCCTTCCGGCACCGCACAGATTTTAACCGGCAAATAACCATCATGGGCATCCAGGATATGCTGCCAGCCCTCGCGGTAAAATGGTTCCCCATGCCCCTGCCAGAAACTTTCCGCTTCATCGATCATCGCCTGCGTAATCGGCCGGGTCAGATATTCCTTTAAAAACATCTGCAAACCAAAGAACACCGCGCTATCCCACTTACCACCCCGACTTTCGATATAGCTATAAATATGGGTGGTGTCGGGCGGGTACTGATAGGGGTGACTGGCCTTGTAACTATCAACATTCAGCAGAATATTCCGCAAAGGATCAGACACGCCCTTATCAGAGCTGATATTGGTCATCGTAACATATCCTCTTTGCCGCATCGCACTGGCTTCAAACGGGTCTTTGCGGCAAAACGCTGTTGCAACGCAAAACTTTGTTTGTTTTGAAGCATGCAGACACGCTCTGTAAACAGGAACTGTTCCAAACTGATTTTTTCGCTTAAGAATAATCGAAAATACTGCGATTTTTGCCGATCAGCGGATATCCGGCCCTAAGGCCCTAATCGGTTCCGTGCAGAAAGTCGGCCGAGGGAACCATCAACTCACAACGGTTTCTGCCTTTTTCCTTGGCCTGATACAAAGCCTTGTCCGCCAGGGAATACAGGGCGTCAATAATGTTTTCAACTTCGCGCGCCTGGCGCAAAACCCCTTCCATGCCCTCGCCATCCCCCTTGTCAAAATCATCCCGCGCGGGCAGGCAGGCGATCCCAAGGCTGGCGGTGTAGCTAATCGTCATGTCGTCTACATGAACGACGTCCCGGGAGATTTCCGCGCGCAGGCGTTCAGCAACAACCAGAGCACCTTTTTCGTCCTCGTCGCTGAGCAGAACGGCAAATTCCTCGCCGCCAAGCCGGGCCACCAGGTCCGTCTCGCGTAAAACGCGGTTAAATACCGCTGTGATAGACTTTAAAACCGTATCGCCGATCTGATGACCGTAAGTGTCGTTCAAAACCTTGAAATGGTCGAGATCCACAATGATCAACCCAACACGCGTGCCACGACGTTTCCAAACCGCGATGGCATTTTTCAACCGCCCCATAAGAGTACGCCGGTTGGCAATGCCCGTTAGCGGGTCCGTGGCGGCCAGACGTTCGAGCTTCTCAATCGCGCTATTGAGTTCCCGGGTACGTTGCTCGACACGGGTTTCCAGGGTCAGGTTGGCGGCTTTGAGTTCCTCGGTAACATTGGCGATCCGGTGTACCTTGCTGCGGATCAGGGCAAGCAGGCCAATCAGCGAGGAGCCGAGCATCTGAATTTCATCATCATGCCGGTGCGGAGGAGGTAGCGGCAGGGGTTTGCTGGCATCTGCCGGGTTAACGCGCACCATATAGGTGATCAATTCCAGCAGGGGCTTGGTGACAATGAAATATGTAACGCCGACGGCGGCAAACGTCATTGCGACCGCAAAGATCAAAACACCGATAAAGGATGCTTTAATCCGGTCATAAAGCAGGGAAATATAAACCTGCGGCGAAAACGAGATTTGCAGCTGCCCAACAATGGGTCCCTTGGTCATGCCAACAGCAGGTGCATAAATCGGTAAACTATGGCTGACGACACCATCAAACAGCAGTTCCGACCATATGCTTTGTGATAAAATCGTCTCGTCGCGGTGCTGCGCGGCAATCACGTTGCCATCAAGATCAATCAACCGAACCGACATTACGGACCGCTCGAACATCGCGCTATTGGCAACCGTCCTGGCAAGTTCCGCATTCTTTTCAACAAGCATCGTCTTTGACACGGCGCGAATCTCGTTGATCACGCGCGCATTGGTTGACTCATAATCCTCGCGCAGGGATAAATAATCGGCGATACCCTGATACAAAATAATCAGAACACCCAACAAAGAAGCCACAAGCAGCCCGCACCGCAATTGGCGTGCAAAAATGGAACTGCCCGGTTTCAGTTTTTTCAAATCGTCCGTATCGCTTCGGTCAGATGATGCTCGCAAAAAAGACTATCCTTTTGTCTTTCTCAGTGGTCAGTTTTTATCGCGCCGAGAAGATGTGCGAGATCAAAATGATAGGATGTATCCTCGCCGTCCTTTCCAGAAAGCGAAAATGATGAAAAGTCGACGATATTCCAGTCGCGGTTGGCAAATTTTTCTTCAAACATATCAACATTGTCACGCGTAATTGCCTGCATGGGAAAGAAAAAGTCCGGCCCCATCTTCTGTATGTCAATACCGTGCCGGTAATCATTCACCATTACCATAACCCACGCGCCAGCCAGGAAATGACCACCATGTGTCATGGTCATTTTGCCCGCCTTTACCAATTTCAGGCCGTCCGTCGACCAGTTCAAGCCCCCAACCACAACATCTTTACCGGGAACCCGGCCTGCATCCTCTACCGCAGCAATTGCGCCTCGGGCAATATCATCATTTGCCGCCCAAACCGCATCCAGACATCCCTCGGGAAGCCAGTCAGCGGTACGGTTATACCCCTCCTCATAGGACCAGTTGGCATATAGCCGGCGTTTTTCCTTAAGGTGCGGAAATTCCGCCAAAGCCCGGTCCAACCCGTCAAGCCGTGCCAACGATGCTGGCGTGTTCCAGTCTCCTGCCAGCGACAGAAGGCAAATATCGTGCTGCGCTTCATCGGCGTGCTGTTTTTGATCCGCCAGGACCAGGGATTGGGCGATCTCGTACCCCGCCTTACGATTATCAGGTATCAGGGTCGCAATCCAATAGGGCAGTTTTTTTCCAGCATGTCCCAAACGGCTTTTCTGCGCATCGGTCAAATCATTGAGAATCATAAAAAGCGGAATTTTCCGGGCATTGGCCTCCAGGATAATGCGCCCTCCCTGCTGATGTTCGTTCGAGGCAACAATAAAATCTGGCGGCGGGTCCATTGCAAAAACGCGGCTCGCATTTTCTGCCATCAACGGCCACTGCCGATTACTGTCGAACTCGACGATCTCCAGTCCGAACTGATGTGCCGCAACATGCATGACATCACTGACATCTTTCCAGAAGCCCCTATCGCCATAACCGGGATTAATGAAAGCAACGCGCGGCGTCTCGGATGCGCCAGCCCACGCAGATAATCCGCTGAACGAAACGAGCCCCCCCATCGCCAGTGACCCAAATATGTGCATTACTTTCAACTTTACGGCCCCGCCTTTAAAGTCCGGCATATCCGGAAAATTAAGTTACCCTAATAAACCGCGCTCAAGACCATAATCAAGTCAATCTCCAGGGTAAATATATCAGCAGTTCTTTTTGTACTATCCTGTTGTACGTTATACAAAAATCACTTTTGCCGATTTTCATCCCCATAGCTCTTGAATAATTCTGACATATTTTATTATATGGCTGAAAAGCTTGGCATATCGCCATCATCCAGAATTTAATAAATCCAAATTATTCACCAAAGCGACCTTTCCGTACCCTTTCGTGCGGTTCAAGCCACAGTTGGACCAATTGAAAAATAACGAAAATCCCCAAAAAAAAGCCCGGCAGCAGGCAATAAAAGGGCCTTATAGCCGCTTGCCTGCCTTGCCAGGATTAACCCTGAGCACCGTCAGGGCACAAACCGTCTGAGAATTTTTGTCTTGCCTGTGAAAAAGCAAACAGACCCGTTACGGCTGCATGCGCAGAGCCTGGATCAGTTCGTCGGTCGACATCTGGGCACGTTCTTCGATGCCGCGCATTTTGGCCAGATGATACAGATCATCACGATTCCATTTTTCATATCGCGGACCGGTTCTTTTACCATCATTGGGGGACACTGAATTGCCCTTGAGATTGGTGTAGCTAGCCATTTTCCTGCTCCTGTCAAGCGTTGTGGATATCAAATTCAGGCAATAAAAAAAACAGCCTGTGATCCCCGGTTCACAGGACTGAATTATTTACGTAATAACATATCTGCAAAATTCCACCCCATCGGGCCGGATCAATCAACAGGAAAATGCGCCTGACAGCCATGCCGCAGACGCAATTGCTTAATTATATTATATAAAAACAGCATCTTAGGGCCTTAACACACCCTAATGATTGCGTAGAGCCTGGATCAATTCATCCTTGGTCATCTGCGAACGGCCCTCAATACCAACCTTTTGGGCCTGAGCATAAAGGTCATCGCGGTTCCATTCCTCGTAAGGCGGATGTTTACCGCCCTTTTTGCTGGCCGCGGCACCGGCATTGGCGATGCGGGCGGCTTTTTCCTTGCTTGCCCCCTCGTCACGCAAACGCTGATAGGTTTCGTCATCCTTGATCGATGGCCCGTGATCCTTCACCAAGATAGCCTCCATCAATTATTGTCGTATCAATTTAACGAACTGCCCCGTGATCGGTTCCTTAAAAGACGTTTAAAACCGCCATGACCTTACAGGCCCCTCGCTGACCGCCCTTATTGCAACAGGGTTGCAAAATATCCTGTGCCTCTTGTATCGAAAATTGATAGCGTTCTAATAGCCTAACGCCATCAATTGCCAACGGGAATATCACAATGGCCTTGCATTTCGACCGTAGCGAACTTGCCCAACGCCGTGCTGCAACCATCAAAAAACTCGAACAAGCCGGTCTTGACGGTCTTTTGATGTTTCGCCAGGAAAGCATGTTTTACCTGACTGGTTATGACACCTTTGGTTACGTGTTTTTCCAATGCCTTTATCTGGGCTGTGATGGCCGGGTCGCCTTGATCACCCGTGCACCAGACCTGCGCCAGGCTCGCCACACATCGGATATCGAAGATATCCGCATCTGGGTTGATGGCCCCGATATCAACCCGGCCCTGCAATTGCGCGACATGCTGGCCGAGTTTGGCGCTGCGGGCAAAAAACTGGGTGTTGAATATGACGCCTATGGTTTAACGGCAGCAAATGGCAAAAAACTCGACGCTGCCCTTGAGGGGTTTTGCACCCTTAGCGATGCTTCCCGGCTGGTATCGGAATTGCGGGTGGTCAAAAGCCCGGCAGAACTCGCCTATATCCGCCGTGCTGGCGAACTGGCCGATGATGCCTGGGACGCCGCCCTGACAAATGTGCGTGCGGGTGCCTTTGAAGGCGATATTCTGGCAGCCATGCAGGGGGCGGTTTTTGCGGGGGGTGGTGATTATCCCGGCAATGAATTTATCATTGGTGCGGGCCAGGATGCTTTGTTGTGTCGCTATTTTTCCGGGCGCAAACATCTGGCCGAAACCGACCAGATCACACTGGAATGGGCAGGGGCTTACCGCCGCTATCACGCCGCGATGATGCGCACTGTCCCGGTTGGCTCGGCCCATCCGCGCCATGTTGAAATGCACAAGGTTGCCTGCGCGGCAATGGAAGCCTGCCGTGAAGCCCTGAAACCGGGCGAACCGATTGGCAATGTTTTTGATGCCTATGCGCGCATCTGCGACCAACACGGCATGAAACCCCACCGCCTGAATGCCTGTGGCTATTCAATGGGCACGACCTTTGCCCCGAACTGGATGGACTGGCCAATGTTTTATCATGCCAACCCGGTCATCGCGGAACCGGGCATGGTGTTTTTCCTGCATATGATCCTGATGGATAGCGACAGCGGTTTTGCCATGTGCCCCGGCCATTCCGTTATTGTCACCGATAAGGGAAATGACCCGGTATCGCGCCATTCACTGGAACTTGTGACCCGCTAAAAATCAAGATGGTACGCATCACCCGCCTTGTTGCCCGTTGCATATCGATTGCGGGCAACAAGGCCCCCGCCCTAGATTTGTCTTTAAAAGACTGGAAGAAACAAAGCGGCGTTTTTCTGCTTTATCCCTGAATACCGCCTAGCGGACATCTGCTGGCAAAACTTTGCCCACATTACAAAAAGCCCATAAAAACGGGTTATTCTTCCGTCACATCCAGCAGCTTTTGCATGGTTTCCTGCAAAATACCTTCCAAATCATCGATCATGGACGGTATCTGATCTAAAGGCCCATCGTAATATTCAAGGTCACGCGCGCGGCGGGCAACTTCATCGGCGGCAAGATTGCCCGCCATTCCTTTGATTGAATGTGCGGCCCGTTGGAACGTCACCCTATCGTTCGTCGCAATCGCGCCGGTCATGCGCTCGCATTCCTCATGAAAGGCTTCAGGCAACATATTGATCAGCGTGATCATCTGATCACGGCCCAGAGCATCGAGCATTTCCTGCATACGGCCCCGATTAACCAGAACAACCTCGTTTTCCGTATCGGGGTCATCCATGCGGTCTTTATCTGATGTACCCGCTGTCTCTGGCTGATCCTTCACAGACGCAACCTCTTCTATGGCAACCATCTCCTCGGCTTCAGCCGGATCTGACGTTGCAATACCCTTTTGCAATAAATCATCCGGATCGCGCACTATCCGGCGTGCGGAATATTGCTGGGCTGGCGGGGGTAAATCCTGCTTGGGCGGCAAATCCTGGCTGATCACCGTTTCGGGCCACCGGGCTGCCTTGGCATTTTCCTTTACCACATCTTCGCTGACAATCTCCGGGGACGTCGTCAAACGTGCGGCAGCACGAATTTCGGCAAGAGTCTGCCAGGGAATATCGGCCAACCGAACCGGATTTGTCTCGACCCTACCAGCCGTCATCAAAGAGCCAATCTCGGCGAGGTCCAACAAATCACCACGCCCACGCAGATGATGGATCAGACTGGCATAAAGACGCCGTTCCTCGATCGGTTTGGTCAGAACTTCATCCATCCCGGCCGCAAGAAAATCCCGCTGTCGGTCAGCAAAAACATCGGCCGTGACACCAATTATCGGAATGCGCCCGCCGCCAATTTCCCGCTCTATTTCGCGAATATGTCGGGCTGCCCCCTCGCCATCGAGAACCGGCATATGCGCATCCATCAAAATGGCATCATATTTGTTTTTCTGAAAGGCCTGTACTGCCAGGCGACCATTCCCGGCAATATCGACCTTAAGACCCATACGTTCCAAAAAGGCCGCCATCACATTGGCATTAATTTCGTTATCCTCGGCCACCAAAATGCGCTTGTCGGCCAAAAGGGCAATCGGGTTTTCCTCAACACCGGTTTTACTGTGCTCTGCCTCATCCTGGGCGACATTATGCACATCAAAGGGCAACCAACAGTCAAACCGTGTGCCCTGGCCCGGTACACTGTGTAAACCGATATGCCCGCCCATCATCCGAATCAGATTTTGCGAAATGGATAATCCCAGCCCGGTCCCGCCAAACTGGCGCATGGTTGAACTATCCCCCTGGGTAAATGCCTGAAAAATCCTTTCCTGACGCTCCGGGGCAATACCAATACCGGTATCACTGACTGAAAAACGATAAACCTCGCTCGGCAGGCTGCCCTGAATGCGCCCGCCCGCACGACTGGGATCATATTCGACAACCAGTTGTATGGTGCCCTTTTGGGTAAATTTCACCGCATTAGATAGCAGGTTCCACAACACCTGGCGAAACCGCACTTCATCGCCCATGAAAATACGGTTGCGCAATATTTTGTCATCCCAAACCAGCTTCAGGTTTTTTTCCTGTGTCAAGGCAAGGATCGCACTGGATAAATCACAGGTTACATCATAAGGGCGAAACGGTCGTATCTCGATATCGGCATGACCAGCCTCGATCTTGCTCATATCCAAAATATCATTCAGCAGGGACATCAAGGCCCGACCGGATGACAAAATGGCATTCACTCTCTCGCGCTGGATCTGGTTCAAATTTGTCTGGCGCAACAGCTGCGCCATGCCCAGAACACCATTAAGCGGGGTGCGAATTTCATGGCTCATGGTGGCGAGGAAGGCGCTTTTTGCCGAACTGGCCTGCGACGCACTGCGATAAAGATCGCGCAATGCTGCCACCATCGCAACAAGCACGAAACCATAACTAAACAGGCGCGAAGGCATTAAATAAGCAGCGGTCAGATCGCGCCCGGTATCATCAAACAGAATAAACGCCATATGATGATACATCGAATTCATCAGGAAGATCGTAAACAGAACCTCGAAGGCCGATGGCCGACGAACCACCCGCATCAAATATCCTGACAGCACCATCATGGCCAACACGGTGCTCACCAGCAGTGGTAAGATCAGAATATGCGAAATAATATGCGACGCATCATAAGCAAAATTCGGAGAGAGCAACGAAAGCACCAGTTGCACCGCAACCACGCACACCAAAATCACGGGTATGCCGGTCCACAGTTGTTCGCTGCGACAGATATTGTCGCTAGCATTGGCACGCAGCACACTGATCAGAAAAAAAATATTGGCGACAACACGGCTGGACAGGACAAGCCACGACACATCCGAAAACAAAGCCCATAACCAGCCTGGCTCTAAATGCGCCAATATAACCGGGGCGACCAGGTTCACCCCGTCACCAACAAATTGCGCCACCATGCCCAGTGCGACATAAAGCAGTTGTCGTCGGCCGGTAGTGTCATAAATGACAAGGCCAATCGCAACCGAAAACAGCGCCATAAACTCCACAACAAAGGCAATGGCAAATAGCAGTTCCCTGCCCGGTGCCCCGATAAAAACGGGAACCGTGAAATAAATAGCCGCAATAAAGGAAAACACCACCAAACAAATGGCCGCTAATAGAAGCATTGATCCCCCGGTCTCCCCACCCGCTTCATACTGTTTTCATACTGTTTATTTCTATCCGCCAGCAGAAGTTCCATTTGCGCTGCCCGCACAGGTGCAGAGCCCATCCTTGCGCGGTACCATAACAGCATCAATCCGCAAGGATAGCGCGGCTCAAGGCCAGTATGTCATCATTCATCTTTTGCATATGCCGGTATTTTTCAAACTGCCGGGCAATCAGCAAAAGCCTATCGTGAAAGGATGGGGGCGTTTCGAGATCAAGAAGCGGATCCCCCAACGGGTCAAAGGCTGCATTCTGAAATTCCAGCGACAGGCTGATCCGCGGGAAAGATGCGTGCCGCGATGCCCGGCTCCCCCAGTGATACACATCCTGACGCCATCCCATCACTGCACCCGGCCCGGCTGGCAAGGCCCTTACATCCTGTAGTTCAACGTCCTGCGGTTTAATAACGGGGAAATCATACCACCTCTCAAAACTGCGCGGCAATACATACATACAGCCATTCTCGGGCGTTGCATCCGACAGTGGCACCCACAACGAAAGGCTGATCAGCATGTCATCGCCAATTGCGCTTTCCCCCTGATAATCCCGGTGCGGTGGCCAGCCCCGGCCCTGATCTCGCGGATCGACATGCCAGGCCCAAAAATGGGGTAAAAGCGCAATCTTATCGCCCAAAAAATGGGTCAATAACGGGCGCAGGACAGCAAAAACCTGCCAGGCCTCGTCATATAAATAAATCATCGCTGGCGGCAGGCCTTTGGCAACAAGTCGTTCTATCGCATCGCGCAGCCCTGCCAGCAGGTCGCGGGGCAAAAGATCATGCAGCAGGAAATACCCTTCATCCCAAAATCGATCCGACAGGGCCGAAAAATCAAACCCGGCAAACAAGTCATCCTTTTCACCGCCTTGCCTGCACTGGGGATGATATATGTTACTGACGTCATCGGTACTTTCAGGCAACATAGCATCATTTGCCCTGGCCAAACCGCAAATATGCAAGCCAGGGTTCAAGTCGCGCCAGTAACTGGCGTTTTGTGCCTGTTTTATCGTTATCATTTATAAAACACCCTATCTTGCCGCCAAAATCGCGCCAGACGATATGGCCGTTTTCCTACCCGCGCAAGCCCCGGACGGGCGTGTCTGCCATACGCAAAACACCACACGATCGACAGCAATCATTACGCCTTATCTTCATACCTTCGCCGCACCACTCTTGCCTTGATGATCAAGGCACGCTAGGCAGGAACAAGCAAACACACCCTGCCCTCCCAACTGCCCGACAATGGAGCTGCCGATAAAATGAAGGATGACATTTTCCATCATGGTGGCGCGATTGATTTGGCAGCACAGCGATATGGCATCCCCCTTGATCAATGGCTGGACCTTTCAACCGGGATCAACCCGCTTCCCTATCGTGTTGGGGATATTCCCCTGCAATACTGGCACAGGCTGCCTTTGGCCCACGATTTGGCCCGGCTGATCAAAGCCGCAGAAGAATATTATAACGTTCCCGTCCCCGGCCATCTTGTGTGCGCGCCAGGCACACAGGCCCTGATCCAGCTGTTGCCCTTTGTTCTGGCACAAAAGTCACCCATCAAAAAAGTTGCTGTTCTGGGCCCAACCTATGGCGAACATGCCCCGGCATGGAAACGTGCCGGGGTCGATACAACCGAAATCCAGACAACTGCCACGGACCGCCGGCACATCCTGTCACACAAATTTGGCGCACCACCATCATGCACCCTATCTGCCAACCTTCATGCCACAGGCTGGCGCGGCAAGCAGGATGATATCGATTTTTCCCGCCTGGTCGCGGAACATGATGTTTTTGTCATCGTCAATCCCAACAACCCCGATGGAGGCGTGATCGACGCCACCACACTAGGCGACTTTGCCCGTTATCTTGGCGCACATGGCAAATATCTGATCATCGACGAGGCCTTTGCAGATACCAGCCCGGAAACCTCGCTGTGCCGCCAGATCGACGGCCTTGAAAATACGGTCATCCTGCGATCCTTTGGCAAGTTCTTTGGCCTCGCCGGGGTGCGCGTTGGCTTTGCCCTCGCCACACCCGATATAGTCACCCAATTATCAGACCGCCTTGGCCCCTGGTCCGTGCCGGGCCCGGCCCTGCATATTGCCACCCAGGCACTGACCGACAAAACCTGGCATCAACATACCCGCAAAACCCTGCATCAACAGGCAGGCTGGCTGGATGAGCAAATTATCAATGCCACGGGAAGCAAGTGCATTGGAGGAACCAACCTGATGCGTCTGTATGAAGGTGAAAATTTGCCCGCCCTGCAGGATCATCTGGCAAAACAGGGCATTTGGGTGCGCGGGTTTGCCAGTGCACCAACCTGGCTAAGATTGGGTTTGCCCGGCACCCCCGCCAATATGGATCGCCTGTCTGCCGCCCTGTCTGGCTTTGGCAAGCAAGCCGCATCATAACATTCTCAACAACAGACAGCCCGAGCGACACCAATCAAGCCTAACCGATTTCTTCCCAGGCCTGTTTTTTGCGATAAATGGTCGAGGGACTAACCCCCAATGCCTCGGCTGCACGCGGAATGGAGCCGTCACACCGGTTAATCGCATCTTCGATGGCGTCTTTTTCCACCATCCATAACGGGCGGATCGCCTCTATTCCCTGTGTGGCATCGTCATTTTTCTTGCGCGCATGCACCGGCCGGGCGGCAAAAATACCCAAACCACTACTTGGTACCGGATGCGACGGGGTGCCCGATAAAAAGGCCAGGGCTTCATGGTCATCCATCCACATGCGACCATCTTCACCCCGATTGGGTGACACAACAGGATGCGGCGGCGGTGCCTCGATCGAGCCATTTACCAGCGAGCCTTCAAGACCAAAATTGCTGACCGGACGCGGCACCATCGACATTTCAACCGCAGGCCCGTTATTCAACACCACAATATTGCGAATAATATTTTGCAACTGGCGAATATTTCCCGGCCAGGAATAGCGCGAAAACAGGTCCGCCACATCAGGCGAAAAGTGTTTGAAATCCCGCCCCTCTTCCTGGGAAAACCGCTGCAGGTAAAAATTGGCGATGCGTAATACGTCATGCCCGCGATCCCGCAAAGGCGGCATATGCAACGGAATGACATGCAGGCGATAATACAAATCCTCGCGAAAGCGCCCGGCGCGGACTTCTTCAAGCGGATCCCGGTTGGTCGCACAGACAAACCGCACATCCACCGTTTCAAGCGAACTGCCGCCAACTTTCTGAAAGGTCCCTGTCTGAATAAAGCGCAAAAGCTTGGTTTGCAGTTCCAGGTCCATTTCACAAATTTCATCAAGAAACAGCGTCCCATTCGCCGCCCGATGTGCCGCCCCCTCGCGGTCCACCACCGCACCGGTAAAGGCCCCTTTGACATGACCGAAAATCTCGCTTTCCATCAAATCCTTGGGGATCGCACCGCAGTTCAGGGGAATGAAGGGAGCGTTTGAGCGCTCGCTCCGGCGATGAATGGCTTCTGCCGCCAGTTCCTTGCCTGTCCCACTTTCGCCAGTAATAAATACTGTCGCCCGGCTGGGTGCAGCGGAATCAATGATGCGGTAAATACTGCGCATCGTATCGGACGCACCGATAAAATCGAAATATTTATCCTCTTCGGCGACGGCAACATCCTGATCTTTTCTTTCGGCACCGTCAGCCCTTGCCTGAAAGGGGACGGACAATTTGGCCTCCTCGCGCTGCGCTTTGCCTGCAAGGGCTGCCGAAACGGTCGCGCGCAATTTTTCAGCCGTAAAAGGTTTTAACAAAAAATCATAAGCCCCGTCGCGCATCGCCTCGACCGCAACATTGACCGACCCATGTGCCGTAATCACGATAATCTGGGTTGCGGGTGAAACCTCGTGGGCCATGCGCAACACATCGCGCCCGTCCATATCGGGCAACAGCAAATCCAGCACCACCACATCAAACCGGCTTTCCCGCAACAGGCTGATCGCCTCGCGCCCGAGCCCAACATGGGCGATGTAATACCCATCAACGCGCAAGTAATCCTGATAAACCCGTGCCAGCGACAGGGTATCTTCAATAATCAGAATACGGGCGTCGGAAACGGCCATGCTGGTCAACTACATCCTTCGTCTGACAAGGGCATCAACGGCATTGTCACCTGCCGGAATTTTGCCAGAGGTTTTTAGCGCAAACAGTGTTAGAAATCATATATATGGATATCCTGTCGTCTGGCAATCCGGGCTATGCTATCGAATTGGCTGTGCGCAAAACGTCACACGAGTGAATATAGGCGAAGATGAAAATTTCGGCTAAAATATATCCTGACAATTGAAATATTTTTGAATGGCGGCCCCGTCGACCAGGAGGAAGACAGCGTGATTTACAAAACGCAGCAAAATGATACAGCAGTTATCATAGAAATGTCCGAACGCTTTACATTTAGCGACCATACCGTATTCCGCAAACTGATCGACGAACTTTCAGGCCTGAATTCTTTAACCCGGATCTTTGACCTCTCCGGTATCGAATTTATTGATTCAGCTGGCTTGGGCATGCTGCTACTTGCCCGCGATGAAGCCGAAAAAAACCAGGCCACCATTATTCTGCGCGGAGCAAAAGGCCAGGTAAAGCGCATGCTGGAGGTTGCCCGTTTCGATACGCTTTTCCAGATGGAAGACTAACAATGTCTGCTGGCAGCGATCAGCCGACTATCGCCCCGATGACACATCGTGTCGCCATCGCCGGAAATGCGAGCCTTGAAACAGCCAATCGGCTGATTTTCAAGGAGGATCTTTTTGTTGCCGCAGATGTGTCCGATACCCGCTTTTTTCACGGCAGCGGCATTGAAGATTTTCCCCGGGAAACCCGGTTTCAGGTGTGTTTTTTGCCCAATCTGGTCACACCGGACTGGCTCGGCGCGCTACCGCGGCTAAACTGCAATTACTTTATCGAAGCCTATGAAGGGCTGCAGCTTGGCGATCTAAGCCCGCTGCGCCGCCCGTTTCCCGGCCCTCAATGGGACCTGCTGGTCTGCCTTTCCACCCAAAGTGCCTATCATTTACCGATTGCCCGCAAATTTGTGACCGCCCTGCGCCGACGTGGCGTGTTGCATGATAAAATTGCGCCAACCCTTGAAATTGCCGTCCAGGAAGCGTTTTCCAACTCGCTTTTGCATGGCAACATGGAAATTGACACCACCGGCCATCTATCGATGGAAAAGTTCAATGCACTGGAACAAACCACGCGCGAGCGCCTTGCCGATCCCGAATTTGGCCATCGCGCCATTATTCTGGCTGCACGGCAACTGGTCGAAACACAAGGCGTTGAAATTTTCATTCATGATCAGGGGCGTGGCTTTGCTCCGCCGCAAAATAGCGATCTTCGCGCCATGCCAGGCAGTGAATCCACATTTGGCCGCGGCCTGTCACTGATCAAAACACTGTGCAGCAATTTGAATTTTGACCGGGATGGCCGGACAATCCGCATGCGATTTTCCAGCCAGCCGATCACCGAAGATGGTACCGGCAAAGCGGATTTGGCAAACATTGCCCCTTCTGCATCCCGTCTTTTCGCCACAGCTCCACAATCCAGACAACGCAGCCGGTTCCCAGCCGGGCCATCAACCCCCAAAAACCTGCCCCATCCCGACGGCACTGCAGGGCATGTCCCGTCACAACACAGCTTTACCGGCGAAGAACAAAACCCATCCGAGCTTTATCAGGCCTGCATCCTGATTGCCGATGACACCCTGATCTCGCGCGAGATTGTCGCCTCCTATTTGCGGGCCGAAGGGTTCACCAATCTGGTTTTTGCGCGTGACGGCAACGATGCCCTTGAACAGGTGCGACAAAACCAGCCCGACCTGATCATTCTGGACATCATTATGCCCGGTATGGATGGCTATGATGTCTGCAAACAAATCCGTGCCGATCCCGACTATTTTGAAGTGCCGATCATTGCGCAAACCGCCCTTGAGGAAAATGAAGGCCGCACCCGCATTTTCGAGGATGGCGCAACCGACCTTATTCTCAAACCGCTCAACAAATCGGAACTGTTGGCACGGGTTCGCATCCATCTGGAACACCGCATTCTGGTCAAGCAATTGCGCGCCTATCGCGACAGAACCCAGTCCGAACTGGTGCTCGCGCATGATATGCAGGCCATGCTGGTGCCGCGACCGGACTATTACCGTATTGTCGGGCGCGATTACGGGCTGTCCATCAGTGCCACCTTCCAAATGTCTTCCGAACTTGGCGGCGACATATGGGGGCTGGCACCACTTGATAGCGACAGACTGGCGATTTATCTGGTCGATTTCGCCGGCCACGGTATTGGTGCAGCCCTTAACACCTTTCGTTTGCATTCACTGATGTGGTCAGAGGGCGAGGATTTGCATGATCCGGGCCGTTACCTCGAATCTCTTAATCTGCAGCTCAAACGACTGTTGCCGGTGGGGCAATATGCCACCATGCTTTATGGCATCATCGACCGCAAAAAGGCCCAGTTCAAATATGCCTGTGCGGCATCAACATCGCCGATCATTGGTAAAAACAACGGTCGGGATATCCGTTTTCTTGACGGGTCGGGCGTGCCGCTGGGTATCACCAATGATGCCCGATACGAAACCCGCGAAACCCCGTTTGGCGATGATTCTTTCCTGATGCTCTATAGCGACGCCCTGATCGAAACACCGCTTACTAACGGCAATATGCTCGACCCGGAACGCCTGCACGATGTTTTGTACCATATCATGCACCGGCCCGGTGGTGGCAGCGACCTTGCGTCCCAGGTCACGGACTATTTTTACGACCATACCCCCCGCGACCTAAGCGACGATTTCACCCTGATCACCCTGCAGCCACAAGCGCAAACATAAGCAAGCCCGCCCCGACCATAAACAGGCAGCCCCCGCCTGCCCCTGCATTCAGGATCGAATGGCCGGATGGTCCGGTTCGCTCCAATACCAGGCATGGGCGGGGCTGTTGTTCCTTTTCACCTCGACCTGGCTGGCGGGATGATTTTGCCACACCATTATGCCGCCCTTGGGTATCGGTTCGGCCTCTACCGGGACAAGAGACATCGGGGGTGCCGTAACAGGCGCAGTTTGCGTAACGTTCACATCGGGGTGTGAAGCAGATCGGGCAACAAAAACCTGCAAAATATTGGCAAGCCCGCGCCGGGCCCCGGCATGCGATGGCTCGTCCGCCAAAACCTGGGCCAATTGATCAAGAGCCCCGCGCAAATGCTGACTGTTACATAAAAGATCGGCCAAAATAACGCGCAAATCGCGCATTTCAGGGCGCAGGCTGATGGCAATTTCCAAATGCGCCACTGCCTGATGACGATTACCCTTTTGTAAGTACGTCCGAACCAGCCCCAAATGGGTCGCATCATCCAGATCATCGGCCAGCAAGGCACGCCCAAAACATTCCAGCGCCAGATCAGCCAGCCCCAAATCCAGCAGGCCATGCCCCATCACCCGCAGGCGGGCCGGGATATCGGGAAGACAGTCTATCAACTGGCGCAATCGCACGCGCGTTTCGGGGGCCAGTTCCGTCTTTTCCCCGTTTGGCGATGATGCCATGTAAATAACCGGCTGCGGTTGCGCCATTGTGCCAGCACCCTGCGTGCGAATAAAGTTGGGCGATGGTAGCGACTCGGCAAGAATCAGGCAATGATGAAAAATTTTGCGAGTCGCATCAATGACTTACAGTGCGGTCATCGACTGCACACGGGCCAAAGCCGAAACGACGCGGAAAATTTATCGGGCAAAAATCGGATTAATTAAAATTTACTTTTAAATTCAATACATTATCAAACAAGACAACTTCATCTACCAACACGGCTTTGCCACCTTTTGCCCAAAGGCCATTTACCAGCCCTCGTAACATCGCAACGGGTCAGTCCCCGGTTATGGCAGATGTACAAGGAACAGAGGTCAACGGCTCAAATGAAACAGTCTCTGCCGGGCGGCCGAGCAAATATCCCTGGGCATAACGCCCCCCCAAATACCGTAGCATTGTGCATTGTTCGGCGGTTTCAACACCCTCGACCACACAATCAATGCCAAAATTCTCGCACATATCAAAAACGGTTTTGACGATCCGCTGACTGCGCGGATTGCTGACAATCGGCGTGACGAAACTGCGATCAATTTTAAGACAATCGATTTCGAGCTCGTGGACGTAGCGCAGGCTGGAAAAGCCAATACCAAAATCATCCAGAGCCACGCGCGCGCCGCAACCGCGTAACCGTTCGATATGATCGCGGGCTGCATCAAAATCACGCAGGATTGCGGTTTCGGTAACTTCAAACGTAATGCGGCGCGGTTCAATATTTGACTGTTCAATCCGCGCAATCAACCAGTCCGTCATTTCCAAAACAACGAGATCACGCGCCGAAAGATTAAATGAAAACCTGATATCGGCCGGCCAGTTTTCGACTTCGTACAATAACTTGTTAAACAGGGTCCGGGTCAAATCATTCACCCGGTTGGTTTTTTCAGCCATTGGAAAAAACACATCGGGCGCAACGGGCCCCAGCTCCGGATTATACCAGCGAGCCAAGGCCTCGACCGAATAGATTTTTCCAGTATTGAGATCATAAACCGGCTGAAACACCAGCGACAATTCCTGCGCCAGATCGGCCTGCCGCAAGCTCTGCGCGATCCGTGATTCCTGGCGAATGATGGTTTCATGACAGGCGGCAAACAGCATGGTTGTACCGCGATCATTACGTTTGGCGTGATAAAGCGCAAAGTCAGCCCGCTCGAATAAACCAATCGCTGTTCGTGCGGCAAACGGAAAAATCGCGATCCCCACCGTTGCCGATAACTGCACAGATCCACCAGCGCACTCAAATGGCTGTTTCAGAACGACACAAATTTTCTCGGAGATCTCGTCAAGTATGACAGTATTATACTCATCCACAATGGCAGCAAATTCATCCCCGCCCAATCGGGCAACATACCCCTCTTCGCCGACAACATCACAAATACGTTTACCGGCACTAATCAGTATTTCGTCACCGGCCAAATGCCCGTAAACGTCATTAACCGGTTTAAATCCGTCCAGATCGACCAAAATAACAGCGAATTGTTCACTTGGAGCAATGCGACTTCCGTCCGAACCATGTTGCAGGGCATGGGCAATCTTGGCATTCAGGATGTTGAAATAGTCACGGCGATTGGCAAGACCGGTCAGCGCGTCACAATAGGCCAGCTTTTCATTTTGTGCGCTAAGTTCCAGAGTCTGCTGATGCTTTTCCTGTAATACCTTTCGTGACTGCAACAGGTCGGCAAACGACAGGTAATAGTTACGGATGAAATAGATGACGACCAAAAATACCGTCAGCATATTGAATAAAATAGCGTGAAAAATCGGCGTCCCGTTAAAGGAGAACGCGACAATACAACCGCCAAAAACCACAGTAACAACCGAAATCGCCACTGCCGGAAACTGGAACAGGCAAAAAACGCACCCTACGACCGTAACCGAGATAAAATAGGCCACATGTACGCGGTGCAGTTCGTCACCATAAAAATAAAGTGCAATCACCCACCCCGTAAATAAAACACTGACGAACACCGACATAACGCGAATATGCCTGAGCATATGCAAAACCGTCGCGATATCGTCCAGAACCGACTTTGTCCTGATCCAGACAAGTGACCGAAAAAGGCAAAATACCGTCAAACATCCGGGAAAAAGCACCGTCAAAAGAATTGGTGCCTGATCATAATGCGTATAGCTCAGGCCCAGAGAATTGATGGTCAACAACAAATACATCATGGGTATTTGCCGCGTCAGGCCTTCAACCTGCGCACGCATCAGTTCCGGGCGCTCGTAATGCAACCGGAACAGATCAACAAAGCTCTCAAACTGCTTCGTTAAAAACACAAATTAACTCTCGATCAGATAGCAGACAGCGGGGCGCTTTTCTGCGGGGGTTGCTCATTCCTAATCGGGGCGCCAATTGTCTGGCCAGGCACCGATAGAAGGTTCTTAATCTTTGATATATTCACAATATAAAGATTAAAGATAACCCCGGCAAAGGATTATACCTTCAGACGGTAATATTACCCTATCCGCACAGGATAGGGTAACGAACAGACGGAAACCTCCGAGCAACCCCATCCACATCAAACCACTGAAAATAATAAATTTTTAGTCAAAAAACCTCGCCCCATGCCTGATAATGGGACATGGCGTATCATCAAGACAACAAGCAGGGAGTATTTTTAACGCGTCGGTTTTTTCTTTTTTGTTTTTTTGTTTCTGCTGGCGCGCAATCCGGCTTCAAGAGCAATCCGGGAATAAGGTAAAATATCATCTTCACCCTCCAGCCAGTCGCCGGGGATTTCATAATAGGAAATACAAATGCCATCCGGCCCATACGGGTAAAACATATCAAGATCGCGGGCCTCAAAAACGTCGCGGCAGGCATCGTCGGCTTTTAAAAACAGAACATCCTGGGCAACCAGGCCAAAAACCGTACCGTCACAATAAATCCCCCAGCCGCCAAACATCCGCCGTGCGGTAATATGCCCCATCGGGGCAAACAGATCTGTCAGCATGACGACAAATTCGTTCCGTTTATGCGCGGCCTGCTGCCCGCTAACGCCCAAGGCCATTTAAAATTTCCCCCTCTACCCCTTCGGAAATCATGTAATCGCGCATCGAACGCCCCGGCGTAGGACGATACCGTTCGCCCAAAACCTCCATCGTCACAATACGGTCCGCCCGAAAAACGCGAAAGGCATTGCGCAATTCGCACCATCCCGCCAACAACCACACCGCCCCGAAAAACAGCATGCCTAACGGCCACACCCGGCGCTGCGTGCGCACCCCGTTCACATCGGTATAATCCAGGTTCAAAATACTGCGGTCCCGAATGGCCTGGCGCAAATCCGGCATCGAAACGACAATCGGTTCCTGGGCAATATCAGCCACGGCAATGGGAATACCGCCAATCAGGCCGCGCAACCGTTCGGGCACCACCGCCTCGATTTTCGATAACGCATCACTGGCGGCCCGTGCCATTTGCGGATCGGTCCAGCTTTGAACCATGCGCGCGCCCACCACCAGCGCCTCGATTTCCTCGGCATCAAACATTAACGGCGGCAGATCATATCCATCGCGCAGGATATAGCCCACTCCGGCTTCGCCTTCGACCGGAACGCCCGACGCTGCCAGATCGCGAATATCACGATAGATTGTCCGTTCGGAAACTTCCAGTTCCTCGGCCAGTTCACGGGCTCGACTCAGTTTGCGGCGGCGCAAAATCTGGACCAGGCGGAACAGTCTGTCAGCACGTCTCATATCGCTTTTCCGGTTTTTTCAACTCCAGGCATGCTACCATACCCCTCCTGACAAGCTCCTGTCAGGAGGGGTATGGTATATCGTCATGTAGCACCTGAACAGAACCGGAGGAAATCATGATCGACCATTTGGGCATTCCTGTTACCGACCACACCAAAGCCCGCGATTTTTATTGTACAGCACTTGCCCCGCTTGATATTTCCATCGTTATGGAAGTCACCGCAGAGCAAACCGGAGACAAGGCCCATACCGGCTTTGGCAATCATGGCAAACCATTTTTCTGGATTTCCGAATGCGATAAAGGCACCACGCCACCGCCCGGCATCCACATTGCCTTTACCGCCACCACGCGCGACCTTGTCGATGCGTTTTACAACGCGGCCCTTGCTGCGGGTGCCAGGGATAATGGCGCGCCCGGCCTGCGCCCGCATTATCACGAAAACTATTATGGGGCCTTCGTCATTGACCCCGATGGCAACAATATCGAGACGGTCTGTCACAGCCCGGTCGCTTAAGGGCCAAACCTAATATCAACATGTGCCCTTGCCGGGCCATCCGTTTGATCCGGCAAGGAGAAATTTCACGCCCCCTCAGCCAAAACCCTGGCAACCCGCTTTCTCCTTTTTGTTCTTTATCTTATAATAATTTTGCAGTGCGAAACCAAAATCGGCAACGCCCCCCTCTTGTAATGGCAAAGCGCGCCACCAAGCCAATGCCGTTATAATCAGGGTTACGGCATCCGTGTCGATATGCCAGCCACCTATTCTATACGCCACAACCCCCAAAAAGTGCGACCACGCCAAACGCACCAAAACGGAACATGACGTTGCCCCACACGCCCACAAAACCAGACCGTCCCGCCGTCCCCCCTCAGGCCAATGCCAGCATCCCGGCAGATGGCTCTCCCCCTTTACAAAACACACCTCCATTCGCCGACATCTCCCCCGCGCGCCGGTTGGGAAACCTGCCCGAATTGCTGCAATGGGCCCTGTTGCTTGGCAGTTCTGTCCTGCTGGGGATCGTGCTGCATCATTTTAATGTTCCCGCTGCATTGCTGCTCGGCCCCATGATTGTCGGCATTGTCATGGGCACCAACAGCGCCTCCATTCGCATTCCCCGTGTTGGCTTTGTCGCGGCCCAATCGGTTTTGGGGGCCATGATCGGCGGGTCGATGACAGCAGCCATCATTACATCCTTTGTCAATGACTGGCCTCTGGTGATTGGCATCACCTTTATCACGCTTCTCGCCAGCAGCTTTTTAGGCTGGCTTTTGTGCATTCGCCGGGTCTTGCCCGGCACAGTGGGCATTTGGGGGTCTTCGCCCGGTGCCGCCTCGGCAATGGTTATCATGGCAGAAGCGTTTGGCGCCGATGCACGGCTGGTGGCCTTCATGCAATATGTACGGGTGGTTTGTGTGGTCACAGTCGCATCACTGGTAGCAAATTTCTGGGTTTCCAGCACCCTGCCCGCTGGCACCGAAATACCGGTGCAAGACTGGTTTCCCGCCTTTGACCTTACCAATTTTGGCCTCACCCTGCTGGTTGCCGGGGCATCGGCCGTGCTGGGAGTCGCGCTGCGCATCCCGTCCGGCGCACTGCTATTGCCCATCATCACGGTGATGGTGCTTCACATTAATGGCTGGCTGGATGTGGAACTGCCGGAATGGTTTTTGGGCCTGACCTACGCCATTATTGGCTGGACCATCGGCCTTAAATTTACCCCTGCCGTGTTGCATCATGCGGCAAGTGCTCTGCCCAAAATACTACTCTCCATTGTCGTGCTGATTGGCTTTTGTGCCGGTATTTCGGTTTTGCTGGTCCATTTCCTGGATGTGGACCCGTTAACCGCCTATCTGGCAACCAGCCCCGGCGGGCTTGATTCCGTTGCCATTATCGCGGCCAGCACCCATGTCGATTTGCCCTTCATCCTGGTCATGCAATCGGCCCGGTTTTTTATGGTATTGCTGATCGGCCCACCCCTGGCAAAGGCCGTGGCCCGTTTTACGCCGCAAAGTTAACAAGGGTATATCAACCGACCCCGTTATCACATGGCGGGCCGTGATGCCCGCCATGTCACGTAAAGACCAGCAGCTTATCGGCGTAAAAGTTTAGCCGCCGCACCCGATGCAATCATCACACCAATAATTACCAGTGCGACCGCCAATATCAGGCTGATGCTGCCCGCTTCCCCCAGCAAAAACACCCCCCCAAGGGCGGAAAAGGCCGGTGTTAACGCCCCAAAAGCCGCCGCCCCGGTTGACCCGATATTGCGAACGGCAATGCCATAAGTCACAACCGCAATCACCCCGGACAAAAGCCCCTGAAACAATAACTGAACCAGCACATCATTGAGCGGTGCATCAACAATATTGGTCCCAACAAACAGGGCAATCACGGCAAAGCTGACAAAGGACCAAAAACCCGTGAAGGCTGCGGCGTCAATGGCCTGAAGCCCCGACCGACGCAGGGCATGCGTATAACTGGCCCACATTAAAGCTGCACAGAACAGCAGGGCATACCCAACAATCACCGTATCCCCGTCGGCCTGGTCGGGTTGCAAGGCGGTCAAAATAATAATGCCGACGGCAATCACCCCATAGCCCACCCAGCGGATCACGTTGGGCCTTTCGCCAAACACGGCAACACCAATCAATACCGCCCAAATCGACATTACCCCCGGCAACAGGGTGCCAACATGCGATGCGGGGGCAAATTTAAGGGCCGTTGCCACAACCAGCGAATAGGCCACACCCGAGCCAACGACAATCATCAATCCCAAACCAACCGGCAGGCCGCGCGGCCAGATACCGCGTTTCCACCAAATTGGCGAGAGCAGGACAAACGGCACCACAAAACGGATCAAGCCGAGATCCACCGCATTAAACCGCGTTGTTACCGCATAGCGGGTCGCAATGATCCATGATGCCCAGATGGTCACGGTCAAAACGGCACATAATGTGCCCAAAAGGCGATTTTCAACCAAATTTGCGGAAGACGAGGAGGCGGAGGGGCGCGACATTAATCATATCCTGACGATGAAAATCAGACGCCAAAAGACCATGCTGCATCGCCCAAATCAAGGTTTGCCATCAAGGCTCTGACTATTCTTTTGCTGCCGATTCACCAGCACGAAATACCAAAACAAAACGGGGCAGAAAATGCTTCTGCCCCGTTTAAAACGATATATATGATCAGGAACGATCAGATGCCAAATTCGGCAAAGAAGTCGTTACCCTTGTCATCAATCACGATGAAAGCCGGGAAATCTTCAACATCGATCTGCCAGACGGCTTCCATGCCCAGTTCGGGATATTCCAGAACCTCGACCTTCTTGATGCAATCCTGCGCCAAACGGGCGGCCGGCCCGCCGATGGAACCAAGATAGAAACCACCATATTTCTGGCACGCATCCTTGACCTGTTTGGAACGGTTGCCCTTTGCCAGCATGACAAACGAGCCGCCGGCGGCCTGGAATTGCTCCACATAGGCGTCCATACGACCCGCCGTCGTCGGCCCAAACGACCCCGATGCCATGCCATCCGGCGTTTTTGCCGGGCCCGCATAATAAACCGGATGATTTTTCATGTATTCGGGCATGCCTTCACCCGCATCAAGGCGTTCCTTGATTTTGGCATGTGCAATGTCACGGGCCACAATCACCTTGCCCGTCAGGGCCAGGCGGGTTTTGACCGGATATTGCGACAATTGCCTGCGGATGTCATCCATCGGCTGGTTCAGGTCAACCTTGACGACTTCATCATCCAGATGCTCATCGGAAACCTCCGGCAGGTATTTCGCCGGGTTATGTTCCAGATCCTCGATAAAGATGCCGTCCTTGGTAATTTTACCCAACACCTGACGGTCCGCCGAGCATGACACCCCAATACCCACCGGGCAGCTTGCACCGTGGCGCGGCAGGCGAATGACACGCACGTCATGACAGAAATATTTGCCGCCAAACTGCGCACCAATGCCCATTTCGCGAGTCATTTCCAAAACCTTCTGTTCCCATTCAAGGTCACGGTAGGCCTGTCCATGATCACCACCTTCGGTCGGCAGGTTATCGTAATACCGCGCCGAGGCCATTTTAACGGTTTTCAGCGTAGCTTCCGCCGAAGTCCCGCCAATAACGATGGCAAGATGATAAGGCGGGCAGGCCGACGTGCCCAGCGTGCGGATCTTTTCATCCAGAAACTTGCGCAGGCTTTCAGGGTTCAACAGCGCCTTGGTCTGCTGGAACAGGAAGGTTTTGTTCGCCGACCCACCGCCCTTTGCCATGAACATGAATTTGTATTCGGAACCCGGCGTTGCATACAGATCAATCTGGGCAGGCAAGTTGGACCCTGTGTTTTTTTCTTCAAACATATTGAGCGGGGAAACCTGCGAATAACGCAGGTTATATTCCTGATAGGCGCGCCAGATGCCCTTGGAAACGGCTTCTTCGTCGCTGCCATCGGTAATCACACGGCCACCGCGCTTGCCCATGACAATCGCCGTGCCCGTATCCTGGCACATCGGCAGCACACCGCCCGAAGCGATATTGGCGTTTTTCAAAAGGTCCATCGCGACAAATTTGTCATTCGCCGTTGCTTCCGGGTCATCCAGGATTTTGCGCAACTGTTCCAGATGGCCGGGACGCAACAAATGCGAGCAGTCGAAAAACGCCTGAAGGGTCAGTTTTTCGATGGCTTCAGGCGCAACCTTCAAAAAGGTTTCACCATTAACTTCAATGGTTTCGATACCTTCGTCACCAATCTTGCGATATGGCGTGGCATCCTTGCCCTGCTCGAACATGGCTTTATAGACAAAATCACTCATGGAAGGCTTCCGTCTCTCTCAAAACAAGGTGGGGTGTTTCTTGGCTTTGCTTGACGGGAACATAACGCCAGACGCCGCAAAATACCACGCCTTTAAAGAAAGACCATTGACCACTTCCCACCATCGAGGCCGATTCGCCCAATAAATGACAAGGACCAGTATCAGATCACATCGCCTGCTTATGCTGGCGTATACAATAGCAACATTTATACAATATTCAGTTGTATAAAGATACTAGATGATCGCTGAATATATTTCAAAAAAGGAACCAATAGTGAATATTTACCTTGAATCGACTCAAGTCGTAACCTGATATCCCCGATCTCAACCATAAGATCTTTATTTGGGGTAACAGATCATGCAAATATTCAAACGTAAATCGACACGGGACAACCAGAAAATAAAGTCAGATTTACAATCCGACCGCGAATTCTCCCGACTGAATTCATTTTATAAAGATGTAATTAATTCCATTCCATACAATATTGTGACATGTGATTTATCGGGAAAAATTCGCTTTATTTCCCGAGAGTTCGCGCAAACTCTCTTGCAGACAGACAATATCGATTTTTCCAAGTTGATTGACCTGCCCATCGCCCAGCTGAACAAAATCTTTGACCGTAAGCAGTTCCATAACCTTGGCAGCAGGCTTGCGGAAATGCCGATTTACCAGCGCGTTCGGCTGGACGATCAAACCCTGATGATCACCGTTACTCCCCTGCGGGACGAAACAGGGACGGAAACCGGTTTTATCATGAGCGGGGAAATTATCACCGACCAGGTCAAGATGGGGCGCACCTGTGTCAATCTGTCGCAAAAGGTGCAGGAAGCAGCAGACAAACTTAATACCCTGTCAAATGACCTTTCGGAAAATTCGACCGAAGGATCGGACCTGGCGGGCAAAATCCGCGAGGCTGGCGACACCACCGCCCAACAGGCCAACCATGTTTCCAGCACCGCCGAACAAATGACCCAGTCAATTAGCGAGATTTCATCGCAGATCGAGCGCCTGACCGAAGTGGCCAACCGGGCCGTCGCGGAAATGAACGATACCGGCGAGGTAATGAACAACCTGTCAGAAGCAGTAGAAGAAATTGGCACCGTCGTCAAAATCATTCAGGACATTGCCTCGCAGACCAATCTTTTGGCGCTAAATGCCACCATCGAAGCCGCCCGTGCAGGTGAAGCTGGCAAGGGATTTGCCGTTGTGGCCGGTGAAGTCAAATCCCTGGCGACACAAACGGCGAAATCCACCAAGGACATTACCGACAGGATCTCCGCCATTCGCGAAAACACGGTACGCGTGGTGACTGAACTAACCGATACACGCAAAGTGATCGAAACCAACGAGGAAATTGCCGAGAATCTTGGGACGGTCGTCGAACAGCAACACGCGGCCTCGCGCGATATTGCCGATAATATCCTGGCCGTGGCCAATGGCATTAACACGATTACAACCGATCTCGCCCGACTAGACGGGCTGGCCGAAAAAACCGCCGAACAAGGAACCCTCCTATCGGAATATTCCGAAAATCTATCGGGGCATTCCGAAGGCCTTTATGACGAAGTCAAAGGTTTCATTGAAGAAGCCCTTTAAACAGCAAAACGGACGGTACCCAATATACCGTCCGTTTTCATTTTACCTGGCAATATGCCATCAATCATTTTTTGCGGAAGGCATCCAGGGCGATCACTTCGCCCCCTTCACCAGACTCGGCCGCCGGTTTGGCCCGCGACGCGGGATCGGTCGTCAGCTGGGCCGGTTCTACGTCTTCATCCTCAAAATCGTCGTCATCCATTTCTTCTTCAACACTGAAAGTCAGCATGAAGTTGGCGGACGGATCGACAAAGGCCAGCATGGCATCAAACGGAACCACAACCGTTGTCGGCATATTGTCAAAGCTCATACCGACCGAGAAATACTCGTCCGTGACCTTCATGTCCCAAAAGCGGTGCTGCACCACAACCGTGATATTATCGGGATGTGCCTTGCGCTGCGCATCGGGCAACTCAACGCCGGGATGGTTGGTTTGAAACGTGACATAGTAATGATGCTCGCCGAAAAGGCCCTCTTTGGCCACGCGAGTCAAAATTTGCTTTACCACGCCGCGCAGCGCCTGATCGACCATCAGATCGTATCGGAATTCTTCCGGTTCGTGCATCGAAAATCCTGTATCTGGCGGGCGGAACCCGTCACTCCTATACGCCACTATCCCCAATGGCGCATTTGTCAGTTTCTATTCATAAACAAGCGTGAGAGAATTACAAGAGTGCGACCATCACTTCGTCGCATTCTGTAACCGGATTTTAACGGGGAATAATGAGGCGTTCTGTTGCTAGGTGCCTCACCCCCCACCGATTACCGCTCCCGGCAACCGGAATTTCGCTTTGGTGCTAGTACCGCTTAGGCGGCAACAGCAACCGGAGCATTGTTGTCGTTTGCGTTTACAAACATTGGCCCGATATCGGTGGTACCATGCCGAGCACCCACATTGGCTTTTACTACTCACGTCGATCCTATTTCGGCCCCACGATCATCGCCCGAGTTAAACGATGTGTGGATATGGTGGAGCCGCCGGGTACCGCCCCCGGGTCCGTAAAGCCTATTCTGCCACGCAGTTTAGTGCCATAACCGGGTTACCCCGGCAGTCCCTATATAGGGGAATTCCCCCCTGTTTCACAAGGGGGTTTAAGGGAAATCTTTTTGCAACATCACGGGAACAATTCCCCCAAAGGCAAGTTCCGATCAGTCGTTGCGTGCAACGCCGCACCTGTCTATCCTGCGGCAAAACAGATTCCCCAAATTCAGATTCCCAGGACGAACACGGCATGCAGCAATATCTTGATCTGATGCGTCTGGTGCGCGACACCGGCACCCGCAAGGAAGACCGCACCGGCACGGGCACGATTTCGATTTTCGGCCATCAGATGCGCTTTGACCTGGCCGAAGGTTTTCCGATGGTCACAACCAAGAAACTGCACCTGAAATCCATCATTCACGAATTGCTGTGGTTTTTGTCGGGTGACACCAATGTCAAATATCTGCAGGATAATGGTGTCCGTATCTGGAATGAATGGGCCGATGAAAATGGCGATCTTGGCCCGGTTTATGGCGGCCAGTGGCGGTCCTGGCGCGGGGCAAATGGCGAAACGATTGACCAGATCAGCACCGTTATTGACCAGATCAAAACCACGCCCGATTCCCGCCGTCTGATGGTGTCGGCCTGGAATGTCGCCGATGTACCCCATATGGCCCTGCCGCCCTGCCACTGCCTGTTCCAGTTTTATGTCGCCGATGGCAAACTGTCCTGCCAGCTTTACCAGCGCAGTGCCGATATTTTCCTGGGCGTACCGTTCAATATCGCATCCTATGCCTTGTTAACCCTGATGGTTGCCCAGGTATGCGACCTTAAACCGGGTGATTTTGTTCATACGCTGGGCGATGCGCATCTTTACACCAACCACCTTGACCAAGTGGAAACGCAGCTTGCGCGCGATCCGCGCCCGCTGCCGCACATGCAGATCAACCCCGATATGACGTCGATTTTTGATTTCAAATATGACGACTTCACCTTAACGGGCTATGACCCGCACCCGCATATTGCCGCCAAGGTCGCTGTCTGATGCCCGACCAGAAGATAACACGAACTGCTGTTGTTGCCATTTCGGAGAACCACGCCATTGGCCGCGATGGCTGGATGCCTTGGGATATCCCCCAAGACCTGAAACGCTTCAAGGCGCTGACATCGGGCAAGCCCATGATCATGGGCCGCGTTACATTTGAATCGATTGGCAAACCACTCCCCGGTCGCACCTCGATTGTGGTGACACGCGACAGGGATTGGACGTTTGATCATAAGCGCGTCATTGTCTGCCACGATATGGAAAGCGCCATCAAGGTGGCCGACGGCATTGCCCGGCGTGACGGTGTGAACGACGTTATCATCGCTGGCGGTGCACAAATATATCGCCTCGCCCTGCCCTATACCACACGCTATGAAATTACCGAAGTTCATGCCACCGTCGAGGCAGATACGTTTTTACCTCCCCTGCCGAAAGCCGAATGGCAGGAAGTTTGGCGTGAAAATCATCAAAATACTGAAAACGGTCCGGCGTTCAGCTTTGTCACCTTGGACAAAATCGCGTGATCAGGTCCTGGAATCGGTTCCGAAAACTTGATCCCTTTCTGATGGCTATCTAAGGTGTGTTCTTAATCACAATAACCCGTGAATGTGAGCATTGCTAAATGGCACGTCCCCGCGCCTTTGACGAAGAAAGCGTTCTTGATAACGCAATGAACGTATTCTGGCACAAGGGGTTTGAAGGAACCTCGGTTCAGGATCTGGTCGATGAAACCGGGCTGAACCGGGCCAGCATGTATGCCAGTTTTGGCGATAAAAAAGCATTGTTTCTACGGGTTCTGGACCATTACACCCTGAAAATTTCTGCCGTGCGCTTTGCCAAGCTGATCGAAATGCCCGATGGGCGCCAGGCAATTTGCGAAACCTTTCACGATATGATCAAAAGCGGCCTGACCGACGGGCGCAACAAGGGCTGCCTGATGGTCAATTCCGGCATGGAACTAGCCCCGCACGATGCGGACACCGCCACCCTTGCCCGCCAATCCTTTAAACGCATTGAGCTTTTATTCGTTGATGCCCTGGTGCGTGCCCAGGCGCAAAAAAACATTAGTGAAGGCAAAAACACCCGCGCACTGGCCCGCTTTCTCGCCGGGTCGGCTCAGGGCCTGCAACTCATGGCACGACGCGCCGCCGACGAAGCCACCATGCGCGATTTTGTTGATGTAACCCTGTCAACACTCGACTGATCAAAAAAAGCCGTCAGAAGCCTGCAAACCAGCATTTGCATCGCAGCGAAACATCGCTCCGCAGTTCACCATTTGAACCGAAAAACGGAAATCTTCCTACTTTACCCCCCATGCTGTTACATCTGATTCACGGAAAATTCCATTGTTGAATTTTAGTATTATTGTTGCGCTATATTCAAAAACCATAACGTTTTTGGAAACAATAAAACTTATCTCATCGGGCGCATCCAAAAAGACATGATAATTGTTTTCTTCAAGAAAATGCACAATTTCCGTCGCACTTTGCCCAGCAAACAAATGATTATAATGATCAACCGTTGCCTGCGCGTCAAACTCATACCCACCCGTAATAAATGAAGACAAGCTGGGTTCGGGGAAAAGCCGCAGATCATCAGGTGTCATAGAATTTCTCCAGACAGACAGAGAATACAGCAGTATGATTGCAGCACCTAAAATGGCGCCTATGATATAGAGGGTCCATCGCAAGACACGCGGCAGTATTGTTTTCATTCACCTACGGCCCTCCGAAAGCGCGCTGCAACACCCGAACCTGATCGAGTGGCGATAACCCATTAAACCAGTCAATTTCGCGCCGAACCGGTTCAATGCTGTCATTAATACCTTTAAGCACATCCTCGGGCATCGTTGTTTCCGTGTGCAGGTTAGTTCCCCATCCCGGAGCATCACAGATACACCATTCCTGTTCAAATAATGATGTTGTCGCAATAACAACAAAGGTCGTCCCCCGCCCAATTGATCAAAGGCTTTTTCAAACAGCCAGTTAGATTTGTGTGTTTCATCCTCTATGCTGGCCTTCATGCGCCTGTTATCGTTTCGTTGCCCTTCATCACGATGATCTTTCCATATCTGACGAACCAGGTCATCTCGGGTTAAGCACATTGAATGATTATTCAACGTGCGCGCAGGCTAGCGGGTCAATCGCAATCATCGAACAACATTTTGATACAAATTTGTGTTTTTGCTGTCTCAGCTCGCCCCTTGCCATAATGAACACTTCCCGATATTGTTATGTTATAACATTACATAACCACAAGAGTCCTCCACCATGAACAAGCTGCCTGTTACCGTCCTGTCCGGCTTTCTTGGGGCTGGCAAAACCACGGTTTTGAATCATGTACTAAACAACCGCGATGGCCTGCGGGTGGCCGTGATTGTCAATGACATGAGCGAGGTCAATATTGATGCTGACCTGGTACGCAATGGCGGGGCGGGCCTGTCCCGGCTAGATGAAAAGCTGGTGGAAATGAGCAATGGTTGCATTTGCTGCACATTGCGCGATGACCTGCTGGCCGAGGTGCGCAAGCTGGCCGATGAAAAGCGGTTTGACTATTTGCTGATTGAATCAACGGGCATTGCCGAGCCCCTGCCCGTTGCCGCCACCTTTGATTTCCGCGATGCTTACGGTGAATCCCTAAGCGATGTTGCCCGCCTTGATACAATGGCAACCGTGGTGGATGCCGCCCGCCTGATCAGCGATTACAGTTCGCAGGATTTTCTGCGGGATCGCGGGGAATCACTCGGCAAAGAGGATGAACGCACCATTGTTAACCTGCTCGTCGATCAGATCGAGTTTGCCGATGTCATCATCCTCAACAAAACCGATCTTGTCAGCCCGTCCGAACTTGAAACCGTGCGCCATATCATCCGCGCTCTGAACCTGGATGCCGAAATCATCCAAACCACCCGGGGGCAAATTTCACCAGATAAAATTCTGGCGACCGGCCTGTTCAATTTTGACCGCGCCCATGAACACCCGCTATGGGCCAAGGAACTGTATGGTTTCACCGACCATATCCCCGAAACCGAGGAATATGGCATTACCAGCTTTACCTATCGCTGTGCGTTACCGTTTCATCCGCAACGTTTTTACGATTTTCTCCATTCCGAATGGCCCGGCGTCATTCGTGCCAAAGGCCATTTCTGGATTGCCACCCGCCCCAATTGGGTGGGCGAGCTTAGCCAGGCCGGTGCCGCTGTTCAGCACGAGGCACTGGGCAACTGGTGGGTGTCGGTCCCGCAGGATCGCTGGCCCTCGGGGCCGGAATGGGAAAGCATGTTGCGTAAAATATGGCATCCGGTTTTTGGCGACCGCCGCCAGGAAATCGTGTTTATCGGCACGAACATGAACGAAGCAGATATCCGCGCACGCCTTGATGCCTGCCTGATTGACGATGACGACATTGGAACTGCAGTCCACCCGACAAACGATCCTGATGACCCTTATGGCGACCGCTTCAATGCACGGCCCTTTGCCGCTCTGCCCGATCCGTTTCCCAAATGGGGTAATGCTGCCTGACCATCCCCGCGAGGCCAGAAAATTCATGATGAAACCTTAAGATGTTCAAAGCGTTCCACGCGTGGAACGCTTTGTCATGATATTGCCCGCTATCACCATCTTTTCTCCATGATTAGAGTGCATAAAACGACTGTCACAATTTTTAATGCGTCAAGAGGCTGCCATGTTGAACGCGAAGCAAATTGCTGAAACATTTTTTGACCGGCTTGCCGCCCATGACACCACCGTCGCAGACCTTTTTGCGGCTGACATGCAGTGGAACCTGCCCGGCGACAACAGCTATGACCATAAAGAACCGACCAATAGGGATATTGCCCGTTCTGCACTGTTTAGCCATCTATGGCCCAAAAATTCACCGGCCGAAAGTCGGGCAATGGGAACCCGCCTTATGATCAGCGACCGTCAGGTCGCCCTGTTTGGTCAGATCAGTGAAAAACCAACCGCGACATCCAAACGCAAAATTCACGATGTTGCCTTTCATCTGGTCATCGAAAATGGCGCCATCCGTCATTTGCACATGTATGAAGACATCATGGCGGCCATCGTCGCCTTTGACCTGATGGAAGATGCCCCCAAACAGGCGGTCGCATAACGCGCCCACCGCTTCACTGGCATTGCCGGTGACAAAACCCGATAAATTTCTGATCCGACAGCAGAATTTTGTCCTATAATCAACAGCGACCCGGAATATTTCGGGTCGCTGTTTGCATATGTGCGAACAGAAACAAAACCGGCCACGGCCCCCAATGGCAAGGCAAATACGACCATGCAACCAGACACGTTTTCGCCCAATCATCGCACCCGGTTTTTTGCCCTGATTGCCTTTCTGGTGCTGTGCGTGATCATTTCAACGGCCTCGGCCGCTGTCACGTCAACCAGTGTCACGGACTGGTACCCAACATTGGCAAAGCCGTTTTTTACCCCACCCAACTGGCTGTTTGGCCCGGCCTGGAGCATCATTTACGCCCTGATCGCGATTTCCGGCTGGCGCGTCTGGTGCAAAACCGGGTTGCTGCCTCAAACCGGCGGTCGGCGCATATTCATCATTTATGGTGCGCAACTCACCCTTAATCTGTTCTGGTCTTTTCTGTTTTTTGGCGCGGAATCGCCCCTGGCCGGGCTGATCGACATTGTGCCGCTTCTGGCCCTGATCATCGCCAATATTGTGGTTTTTGCCAGGGTGGATCGCATTGCGTCATGGATGATGGTGCCTTATGCCGTGTGGGTTGGGTATGCCACCCTGCTCAATGCCGCAATCTGGTGGATGAACGGATAAAACCTGCTTTTCCCCCAAAAATCGGCCCGAAAACGGTTGCACATCGGTGGCAAATTTCCTAGGTCCGGGGCAGGTCGAATGACGGTTCACGTTCGGCCCCCGTCAAACCGTGCACAATTGCCGAGGCCCCATGACCGACACCACTCCACTCCATAAAATTCCCGAGACTGCCCAGGAAGTCCATCTGCTGCGCTATCCCGACGGGATGCCCAAGCGCGACGATTTCGCGATTGTCGATGTGCCTGTTCTCAAGCCGCTTGACGGTGAAGTGCTGGTCGAAAACACCTGGATGTCGGTTGACCCTTATATGCGCGGTCGCATGACCCAGCGCAAAAGCTATGTCCCGCCTTTTGCCCTGAATGCCCCGCTGGAGGGCCACGCGGTGGGCCGCGTTATTGCCTCGCGCGACAATCGCTTTGTCGAAGGCGACCTTGTGACCTCCATGACGGGCTGGCGCAGCCATGCCTTGCTTGAACGCGATTATGTCCACCCGCTGCCCGATGCGCCTGATATTCCAGAACAGGCCTTTTTGGGGCCATTGGGCATGCCCGGCATGACGGCCTGGGTTGGCCTTAACAAAATCGCGCAGTGCCAGCCCGGCGAAACGGTGTTTGTTTCGGCTGCCGCCGGGGCCGTGGGATCGGTCGTATGTCAGTTGGCAAAAGCCAAAAACTGCCGCGTTATCGGCAGCACCGGCAGCCCGGACAAGGCACGCTGGCTTAAGGAAAAACTGGGTGTGGACGCGGTCATCAATTATCGCGACACCGATGATCTTTCGGCAAGCCTGGGCGAGGCAGCCCCGCAAGGCATTGATGTTTATTACGAAAATGTCGGCGGCGCCCACCTTGAGGCTGCACTGGACCACATTAACGTCAATGGCCGCATTGCCGTATGCGGCATGATTTCAATGTATAATGACCGCAGCAAAACACCAGGGCCGTCCAACCTGTTTCGCCTGACCACCCAGCGCGCGCGGATGGAAGGTTTCATTGTTTCCGACCACTGGACATCCTATCCCGACTTTGTCCGCGAAGGCATTGATCTGGTCCGCGCCGGGTCGCTAACATGGCAGGAAACCGTGTTTGAGGGCCTGGATAAAGCCCCTGATGCCTTTATTGGCCTGTTTGACGGCAAAAATACCGGCAAAATGCTGGTCAAACTAACCGCCTAAACACCAAGAACCCCGAATAACAGCACAAAACAGCCAAAGCACGCCCGCTTTGGCTGTTTTTTATCAAGGCACCTTCGCCAATCACACCATCAGAGCTTGCTTTCCTCTGCGGCTAACGAGCCAGTATTGGGTAACCCCAAACGACCGATGGAGGGCACACGAATGGCAGGGCGGTTAAAATCGATACCGAAATTCAGGCCGAGAAGATTAAGCTCCAGCCCCTCTTCCAGCCCGGCGGTAAAGCCAAGCATGCCATAAAGATTGGCCTGCACCCCGGTCCCCGACGGTGACAGGCCGACCGGGTTGGTAATGGGCCGGTAATCCTTGCCAATTGCATTGGCGGGCATATCAAGATCCAGGGCCGGCACCTCGCGGCCAATATGGGCGATAAAGGTATTGCTGTTGGGGCCGGGATAGCTGCGATATTCCTGCGGGTAGGGGTAGGTTTTTACCGCCTTTTGCACATCGTCAATAATGGCATCCACACCCTCGCCGCGCAAATCGAGCAGAATTTCCGGTTCCGCCCCAAACCACAAACCATCGGGCACGGCATAGTTGGTGCGCACGACATTGCCACCACCCCAGCCCACCACGTCATAACGGGTAAAGGCCGTCTCGCCGCTATGCTTGACAATAATCCAGGTATGCACGGCAAAATAGCCCCGCCAGCTATAGGTGGAGGCTGCATAAACCTGCACAATGGCCGTATCTGCATTGGCAGCCGGATCGGGTGCAATCCCGGCGGAATGGCGCGGCGCCGTGCGCCAGGTTTCATTGGGCTTCTCGCCCGGCGGATTTTCGGCCAGGCTGATCCCGAAGGGTAAGACCAACACCAGGATCAAGCCCAGCATCACCGTTGTTCTGCGTTTCAAATAACTCGTCCCTGTTTATGAATGGGCCCGTACCAAAGGCCCTGCATGCAATAGCCTACCGCGCAATGCCATCAAAGAACGGTCATTGGCCGGTTATGGCAATAATCAACTTCACACTATTGCTATTATACGGCGAATATATGCCAATCAGACCACGCGAAATCACGGCCAGGCGGCAAAGCTGGTATCATCGCGGATCTGCCCGGCGCGTTTTTGCCGCCGCCATGCCCCGGGCGCCACCCCCAAATAGCGTTTAAAAAAGCGGTTAAAATAGGCCGGGTCGCGAAACCCCAAGCCATAAGCCACCTGTGCCACCGCCTGGGGCGATTGTTCAAGACGCAGGCAAGCCTCGTGCAACACCCGGTCATGGATCAATTGCAAGGGCGGTTTGCCGGTGGCCCGCACGGTTGCCAGCGCCAGCCGCCTTTCGCTCGTACCCAGCGCACGGGCATAATCACCGACATTCCAATGATCACGAAAATGAATTTCCAGCACCTGTAAAAACCGGTGCAGCGTGACAGAGCCGACGCCGGACCCGGTGCCCTCTTGCAAACCCTGTGTCATCCAGTCCTCGGCAAGGCGGGCCAGAATGGCCAACAGGGCGATCAATTGTGCGCTAAAAACGGTTTCACCCATATGGCGGTTGGCCCAAATCTCGCTCGCCATCACGGCAAAGATCAAACGGGTCTGTTCAAAATCCTGTTTATGATCCGTCAGATGACTACCATGCACTGTATCGGCAACAAACCGAAGCCCCCGAAAATGCCCGGCACCCTGCCTGGCCTGATCGGGCGGAAAATGCCCGCTCAGGCTGCGTGCCACCACATCATCGGGAACGGACATCACATATCCCCGTGCCCCGGCCTCAATGTCGCACACGCGCCCTTCGCCTGCTGGCAGCCAGATCAGGGCGGGCCCGGCAAGCCCGATGACACCATGCCGCAGGCTGATATGCGCATCGCCATTTTCCAGCAACACGGCATGGCAGCACGCATTTTGCACCACGCCCTCCAGCCCCCATTTGCGCGGTGACAGGGCTGGTTCAAAACGGTCAATGCGGGCATGGATTTTACCCGCCACCCCATCGGGGATCGCACTGGCTTCAGGACCGGATTTTCTGCCCATTTTTCCGCCGTTTTTTTCTGGCTAATCCCGCGCGAAACATGCCTTTTTCGCCCTTAAATATAACCATTTGGAATGGGTAAAATTATGCAATTTTTTGTTTAAAAAGGTCAATCCACTTGTCTTTACATTCCCCCTAATCGACGGCTTACTGATAACAGAAAACGCAACATCAGATTGCGATAACCACAACCATCAGGCCCCGCCTGCAACAGTGAGGATCACGTTTCCATGTATGACATCAACCTATTGATCAATAACACCGACAGCCCCGCCAGCCAAAACCGCACCTTTGCGCGTAAAAACCCGATCACGGGCGAGATTGCGACAAAGGCCGCCGCGGCCAGCAAGGAAGATGCCATTCGCGCCGCCGACGCCGCCGCCAACGCCTTTCCGGCATGGTCAAAAACCGGGCCGGGGGCGCGCCGGGCGATTTTGCAAAAGGCTGCCGAAATCATGGAAAGCAAGGGCGAGGAATTTGGCCGCCGCGTGCTGGCCGAAACCGGCAGCACTGCCATGTGGGGTGGCTTTAACGCCCATCTGGCGGCCAATATGCTGCGCGAGGCGGCCGCCATGACCACCCAAATCACCGGTGATGTGATTCCGTCTGACGTGCCAGGCAGCTTTGCGATGGGCATCCGCCAGCCTGCCGGCGTGGTGTTGGGCATTGCGCCGTGGAATGCACCGGTGATTTTGGGCACCCGCGCCATTGCCATGCCGCTTGCCTGCGGAAACACGGTAATTTTAAAGGCATCCGAGCTTTGCCCCGCCATCCATCGTTTGATTGGTGAATGCCTGCGCGAGGCCGGTGCGCCCGAAGGTGTGGTCAATGTCATTACCAACGCGCCTGAAGATGCCCCGGAAATTGTCGAAGCCCTGATTGCACACCCCGCCATTCGCCGCATCAATTTCACTGGCTCCACCCGTGTCGGCCGCATCATTGCCGAGCTGGCCGCCCGCCACCTGAAACCGGTTTTGCTGGAACTGGGCGGCAAGGCCCCGTTTTTGGTGCTCGATGACGCCGATCTGGACGAAGCCGTCAACGCCGCCGCCTTTGGCGCCTATATGAATCAGGGGCAAATTTGCATGTCAACGGAACGCCTGATCGTTGATAATGCCGTCGGCGATGATTTTGCCGCCAAACTGGCCGCCAAGGCCAAAACCCTGACGGCAGGCGATCCGGCAGAAGGCAAACATGTGTTAGGCGGCGTTGTGACGGCCGAGGCAACCCACCGTATCGAGGAACTGGTCGAGGATGCCGTTGCCAAGGGAGCCAAGCTGATTGCAGGATCGGGCACGGCCAATGGGGCATTGATGGATGCCACCCTGCTCGATCATGTCACATCATCGATGCGGATTTACCGCGAGGAAAGTTTTGGTCCGGTGGTGTGCATCATCCGGGCCCAGGATGACGATGAAGCCATCCGCATCGCCAATGACAGCGAATATGGCCTGTCATCCGCCGTATTCTCGCAAAACATCACCCGGGCAATGGATGTCGCCCGCCAGATCGAAAGTGGTATTTGCCACATTAATGGTCCAACCGTGCATGACGAAGCGCAAATGCCGTTTGGCGGTGTCAAATCCAGTGGCTATGGCCGGTTTGGCAGCAAGGCCGCGATTGACGCATTCACCGAAACCCGCTGGATCACGATCCAGCATGGCAAGCGCCACTATCCATTTTAAAAATCAGACTTCACATATAGGAATTTGACACAACGGCCTGCAGATTTATTCCTGCGGGCCGTTGCTGTTTTTCAGGAAAAGTTCAATGTCATGACCGGCGTGCGGCTTGCACCACGACTTCCAGCGCACTGGAAAAACGCGAGCGGTCCTTTTGCGTGAAACCGGCATTGCGGCCCTGCTCGCCGGTGACTTCGCGCATATGCGCGGCAATTTCACGCCCGGCAAGGGCATTGGCAATATTGGCCTCGGTAAAGGCCTTGCCGGTTGGGCCTAAGACATGCGCGCCAATTTCCAGCCCGCGTGACGCCAGCGGAATGTCGGCCGTGATGATAATGTCATTGGCCTGCGCGTTTTCGGCAATCCAGTTATCGGCGGCATCAGGTTCAGGCGGGACAAAAATGGACTTGATCAACGGGTTGCGCGACGGGCGAATACCCCCGTTTGAAACCAGAAACATTTGCATCTGGTGGCGTTCGGCCACCCGTTCACATTCGGCCTTTACCGGGCAGGCATCGGCATCGACAAACAGGCGGGGCGGTTGTTTTTGCGGGTTTAACTGTTCTTCTGTCATGCCGTGATCATCGCGTGCGACGCGCCAAAGTCAAGCAGAGGATACAGGCTTGGCAACCATACTTTCTTCTTCCGGCGGGGCATCAGCAATCAGAAGCAGGGTTAAACCACCCAAAGCAACAAACAGGGCCGAAACCGCCACCGTGGTGTGATAGGAAAAGTAATTCGCCACCAGCCCCATCAGCAAATTGCCACATAAACCACCAACAAAAAGCGTGCTGACATAATAGCTGGTTGCCATGCCGGGGCGGTTGCGGGCAAAGTTTTGCACAAAGGTCATGCCAATGGCGGCAAACAACCCATAATAAAGCCCGTCCAGCGCGCCCAATACCAGCACATGCCACAAATATTGCGCCTGATAAATCAGGCCATAAAACAGGACGCCACAAAAGGCTGCGATCATCAGCCCCCGGCGTTCGCCGATCCGCTGAATGATCCCGACCGAGGCATAAATCGCCCCCACCTCGACAAAGCATTTCATCGTTAGCTCGAACCCCGCCGCAGACGGGGCCAGGCCGAGCGATGCGGTAAAATAAAGCGGCATCACGGTTAAAAACACCACATGCCCAGTGGAGATCAAAAAGACCGGAATACAGGCCACCAGCAGCGCCCGGTTCATTTTCGGGATCATCTCGCCGGTATGCGTGCCTGCATGGTGGGTTTTAAAATGTGTCGGCACCACCAACAAACAGAATACCAGCCAGACTGCACCCAAAATGGCGATGGCAAAATAAATGAAGGTAAAGCCAAACGCGTCATAAGCCGATAGCGACACCGCAGGCCCCACCATCCAGCCCAGCGAGGTTTGCATCCGTAACAGCGAATTGAATTTTTTGACATTCCGGCCCGTCTGTTCGGCAAACAGGCGACCAAAGGAATACACAACCGATAGCGCCCCGGACCCCACCCCGATCAG
Source organism: Thalassospira sp. TSL5-1 (assembly GCF_001907695.1). NCBI lineage: Bacteria > Pseudomonadati > Pseudomonadota > Alphaproteobacteria > Rhodospirillales > Thalassospiraceae > Thalassospira > Thalassospira sp. TSL5-1. Next base: position 761,905 of record NZ_KV880637.1, on the reverse strand, counting down.
GACCGAGCCAATAAGCGCATACACCCAATAAACCTGAAACGTGCCGATCACGACCATGCCTGCCACAAAGCAGACGATACTGGAGAGTAAAAGCCAGCGTACAGGCACACCACGATCAATGGCATGGCCGTAATAACGGTTGGTCAGAAGTGTTACGACCACCTTGATAATCGCCGCCAGGCTGATTTTCCAGGGGGCTTCGCCCAAACCATCGACAACAAACAACCCGCCCAACGGGGCCGAGGTCGAGGATGAAAAGGCACCAAGCAACACAACACCCAGCACCAGAAAGGGATACCGGTCCAGAAAGGCCATCGCCCCTGACAGGACCGGTTTTGACGCTGCATCTGTTTGTGGTGCCACCGTATCCCGCCCCTGCTTCTGCCTGATCAAACGGTGCAATCAGTCTTAGAAACAAAGGGGGCTTTGGGATACTGGCAAAACACCCGAAACGGGAATTGTCACATTTTGGCAATGATAACGCCTGGGATGTTTACCCTGCCAAGCCACCGACAAAACTTGCCAGTTCAGGGGTTTTGGGGCTGGCAAAAACATGTTCGGGATTGCCACTTTCATGAATGCGGCCCTGATGCATGAAAACCAGACTATCGCAGACTTCGCGGGCAAAGCGCATTTCGTGCGTCACCATCACCAGCGTCATGCCTTCTTCGGCAAGCTGGCGCACAACAGCCAAAACCTCGTTGACCAATTCGGGGTCAAGGGCGGATGTCACCTCGTCACACAGCAACACCCGTGGTTTCATCGCCAGGGCGCGGGCAATGGCAACGCGCTGTTGCTGCCCGCCCGAAAGCTGGTCAGGATAGTGCATCATCTTGTCCGACAGGCCGACCTTTGCCAGCATTTCCTCGGCAATTTCGCGGGCTTCGGCCTTGGATTGCTTTTTCACCACCTGGGGCGAAAGCATGACATTTTCCAACGCAGTATAATGCGGAAACAGGTTGAACTGCTGAAACACCATGCCGACATTAAGGCGAAGCTGCAAAAGATCGGTATCATGATCGCCCACCTTTTTGCCTGCCACCATGATGGTGCCGTCATCAATGGTTTCAAGGCCGTTAATCGTGCGCAACAGGGTGCTTTTGCCCGACCCGCTTTTGCCGATCAGGGCAATCACCTGCCCTTCGTCAATTTTCAGATCAATGCCCTTGAGAACCTGTAACGCGCCAAAACTTTTATGAATGGCATGAAGCTCAACGAGTGACATGGCGGAACTTTCCTTCCAGGTAGCGGGCATAAAGCGACAGGGGATAGCAGATCAAAAAATATAAAACGGCGACACAGCCATAAACCGTGAAGGGTGCATAGGTGGCGTTGGTAATCATGGTGCCGGCCTTGGTCAGTTCGATAAAACCAATGATCGAGGTGACAGCCGTGCCCTTGACCACCTGCACGGAAAAACCAACCGTGGGCGGCACGGCAATGCGCAGCGCCTGGGGCAGGATGACATAGCGCATCTGTTGAGTGAAATTCATACCCAGCGCGTTCGAGGCTTCCCACTGCCCCTTGGCGACCGATTCAACACAGCCGCGCCAGATTTCGGTTAAAAACGCGCTGGTAAACAGCGTTAACCCGAATGTCGCCGCGATCCAGGGCGACACATCCACGCCAAGCAGCGGCAAGCCAAAGAAAACAATAAAAAGCTGCATCAAAAGCGGTGTGCCCTGAAACAGTTCGACATAACAGCGCACAAAACGCACCGCCCAGCGATTGCCTGCTGTCCGCACCAAAAGCAGCACCAAACCGACAATACTGCCCAGCACAAAGGCAACGATTGAGAGAAGAACCGTCCAGCGTGCGGCCAGCAGCAGATTATGGACAATGTCCCATAAGGTAAATTCAGGCATGGTTCCGCCGTTCAAACAGGAAGTTGCCAAAGACTTTGAGGATCTGGCGCAGCAGGATCGACATCACGAGATAAAGGCCCGTGGTGACGAAATAGACCTCGAATGCGCGGAAATTCATGCCCTGGATGTAATTGGCGGCAAAGGTCAATTCCTCGGCCGCGATTTGCGAGCACACCGATGAACCCAGCATCACAATCACCACCTGGCTTGAAAGTGCGGGCCAGATTTTTTTCAGGGCCGGGCGAATGATGATGTAGCGGAAAATCTGCACCCGGTTCATCGCCAGGCTTTGGGCCGCCTCGATCTGCCCTGCCGGGATCGCCTGAATACCTGCCCGGACAATTTCGGTTGAATAGGCACCCAGATTGACAATCATCGCCAGCGCGGCGGCCTGAAATTCGGTCAGTTTCACGCCCAGTGCAGGCAAGCCGAAAAAGATGAAAAACAACTGCACCAGAAAGGGGGTATTGCGGATCAGTTCAACATATACCCCGACAAGCTGGCTGATAAACGGGGTGCGGGCGGTTCGCGCCCACGCCCCCAAAATGCCCAGTCCAACCCCGGCCACTGCGCCAATGGCTGCCAGTTCGGTGGTCAGGATCACCCCGTCCAGCAGCAATTTCCAGTGCGGAAGAATTGCGCCAAAATCAAATTGATAAGCCATTAAAACGCAGTCACCTGGTTGTCAGTCTCATATCAGATCAAAATAGCTTAGAATTTTTCCGGCAACGGATTGCCCAGCCACTGTTCGGAAATGGCATTCAAACGGCCATCCTTGAGCGAGGCTGCAATGATCTCATTGACCTTGGCTTTCAGTTCCGGCTCGTCTTTGTTCAGGCCGACATAGCAGGGTGAATTTTTGATCAGGAATTTCGGTTCCGGTTTACGCGGCGGGTTACGTTTGATGATGGCCGCTGCCGTGACGTTACCCGTGGCAATCACTTCCACCTGGCCTGACAAAAACGCGGAAATGGTGGCGTTATTGTCTTCATACCGTTTGATGTCCACGTCCTTGGGCGCGATTTTCTGCAATTCCATATCTTCGATGGTGGCGCGCGTAACCCCCAGTGTATGGCCGCTCAAATCCGCCGGACCTTTGATGGTGATGTCAGCCGGACCAAAAACGCCATTATAAAACGGAGCATACGGGTCGGTAAAATCGATGACTTTTTCACGGTCCGGGTTTTTGCCCAGGGTGGAAATCACCAGGTCAACCTTGCCGGTGGTCAGATACGGAATGCGGTTATTGGTCGTGACCGGCACCATTTCCAGCTTCACGCCCAAATCATGGGCAATCAGTTTTGCCATATCAATATCATAGCCCTGCGGCTGCATATCCGTCCCAACCGTGCCAAACGGCGGAAAATCCTGCGGCACGGCAATTTTGATCACACCCGCTTCCTTGATTGCCTCAAGCGCACCCTTTGCCGATGCCCCAGCCAGGGGGGCTGCCATCATCGCCATCGCGGCAATGGTGACTTTCAGGAACTTTTTCATCTGCCTCTCCGATTTTTATTTGGTGAAAGTTCATTTTTTAATCATGATTAATTCGTGCATATTTTTTATGCTAATGTCTATGCAAAATTTTGAAACACACATAATTTTTTCTGCAAGTTTTGCAAAATCAATTGAAAAACAACGGGAAATTGACCTAACTGAAGATACCAACTGGTCAGACCAGACACGGGAAAAATGATGATAAGACACCAACGCGCTCCCGAACGTGCCGTACAGGACATCAGAAAACTGATCAAAACCAGACAATTGCAAACCGGAGACTCGTTGCCGTCACAACGCATTCTCGCCGAAGAGCTTAATATCAGCCGCGCCAGCCTGCGCGAGGCCCTGGCCACACTCGAGGCCATTGGGCTGATCAGAATCGCGGCCGGAAAAGGGGTGTATGTTACCGATCCACACGGGAACACGCCACGAGATGCGCAATCAACACGCCACGCAGCGCAGGTTTATCAATTTCGCCTGGCGATTGAACCTTATGTTGCCGGATTGGCGGCACAGGCGCGCACCAATGCGCATTTAACGGCCCTACAAAACAGCATTGAAGAAATGCGCCAATCCCTGCTGGAAGATAACCTGCTTCACGCGGCAAAGGCCGACACCGAATTTCATAACATTCTGCTTCAGGCAACAGATAACCCGCTTTTTGCCAAGGCAATGCACCCTACGGCGCAAAGCATTCATGAAAACCAGATGCTGCCTTTTGCCAATGCCGCCGCCATCCAGGCCCCGTTACAAGAGCATGAACAGGTATTGCAGTTTGTACGCGACCGAAACCCATCCCGCGCCCGCGATGCCATGCACTTTCATGTGCTTAGCGCGGCGACACGGGCCAATATCGCCTTTCTGCGCCCATAGGCCATTTGAGCCCTTGAAAGTTGCAGGAAGGCACATATTCAAACAAAACAATCCCCGCACGGTTGCCCATGCGGGGATTGTCATTTCAGCGCCATCCCAGAGGAGGGCAAGCCGAATTAGGCAGCGGTCAGATCGTCAGCCGAAACGCGGCCCGAACGTGAGTCGGTACGCAGTTCGTAGTTGATCTTGTCGCCTTCCTGCGGGTGACGCAGGCCAGCACGTTCAACAGCGCTGATGTGCAGGAATACGTCATTTCCGCCTTCGTCCGGCTGAATGAAGCCAAAGCCTTTGGTTGCGTTGAACCATTTAACGGTACCAGTTGCCATTTTAGTCTCTCCTATGAGTATATGTTGGCACAAACTGTCAGACAGAACCCCGCGTGGGTTCCGTCCATCTTCCCGGAAATCACCTAGGCGACCGAGCGCCGCGGGCGATTTCCTGTTTTTGACCGGCCTTGATCAGGGACACGACGCGCCCCTTTTGCCGGACCGGAATTCTTTGAATTGCGATTGGGGCGTCCTGCATCTGCTTTCGCGCCGCTATGACCCGTCGCGCCAGATTTTTCAGATGCTGATTTGCCCAAAAACGCAACACTTGAGGCAATACGGTTCTGGTCGGCACTCTCGCCAGCCGAACGGCCATTGCCATTATTGCGATTGTTCCGCTGCGCATTGCCACGCACAGCCCCACCATTGCCACCTGCACCACCGTCGCGTCGTGCGCGCGCTGGCGCACCTTCGCGGCTGTCGCGGGCAACAAAACCGGTCTTTACTGGCTGGCTGGCACGGTCTTCACCGCCATTTGCGGCATAAGAAACAGCGCCCTCATCACGGCCCTGCGCATCGGAAGCCGGTTTACGGCCCCCTTTATAGCGCCCCTGACCGGGCTTTGCCGCCTCGGGTGAATTATTGCCAGAACGATCATTGCGATTGCCCGCAGCACGACGGCCTCCGGCATCCGCCCGCCCCCGACCCGAACCGGAACGACCGGCATTTCCACCATTCCCGGCAGAAGCACCGCGCGAACCGCGACGCGCCCCTTGCGCCGGACGATTGGCGGCTGCCTCGGCTTCGCTTTTTGCAGCGGCCTCGGCATCGCGACGATCAATAACGGGAATGGATTGACGGGTGGTGCGTTCGATATCACGCAGAAGCCCGCGCTCATCATCGGCACAAAAGGCAATTGCCTTGCCAGCGGCACCGCCACGCGCGGTCCGGCCAATGCGATGCACATAGCTTTCCGGCACGTTGGGCAATTCAAAATTCACGACATGGGAAACGCCATCAACGTCAATGCCGCGTGCGGCAATATCGGTTGCGACCAGCACCTGCACCTGTCCATCCTTAAAGGCGGCCAGGGCACGTTCGCGCTGATTCTGGCTTTTATTGCCGTGAATGGCGGATGCGCTGATTTTATTGGCTTCCAGATGCTTTGCCACCCGGTCTGCTCCGCGTTTGGTGCGGGTGAAAACCAGGGTACGGACAAAGGCGGGATTATCAAGCAATTCTGCCAGAAGCGCACGCTTGCGCGAGGCCTCGATCAGATAAACCGACTGATCAACCCGTTCTGCCGTCGTGGCAACCGGGGTGACAGAAACCTTGATCGGATCATGAAGCATGTCACCAGCAAGCTGACCAATCTGGGTCGGCATGGTGGCCGAGAAAAACAGGTTCTGACGCTTCTTCGGCAGCATTTTGACGATACGACGGATCGGCGGCAAAAAGCCGAGATCCAGCATATGATCGGCCTCGTCAAGCACAACAACTTCAACCTGGGAAAGATTGACCTTGCCCGCATCAACATGATCAAGCAGACGGCCTGGCGTTGCCACCAGCACATCCACACCCGGGGTCAACGCCTTGATCTGCGGTCCGTGGGCCACACCACCAACAACAACGGCAACGCTGGTTTTGGTAAAGCGGCCATAGGCGCGGAAGCTCTCGCCGATCTGGGCGGCAAGTTCTCGCGTGGGGGCCAACACCAATACACGACAATGGCGCGGTGCGGTCCGTTTATCGGATTTGGAAAGACGGTCAAGGGTAGGCAATGCAAAAGCAGCAGTCTTGCCGGTACCGGTCTGGGCAATACCCAGAAGATCTTTCCCTTCCAACAAGGAAGGAATCGCCTGTGCCTGGATCGGCGTCGGCGTAGCGTAACCTTCGTGCGTTAAAGCTCGAAGTACGGGCTCGGCCAAGCCGAGATCCGAAAACTGGGTCAAATAAATAGTTCTCTTAGGTTTGCGGCAGCAGACAAAGGGAATCGGCCCTTGATATGTTTCTTATACAGGTCTGCGCCTTGCATCTCTTCCGAATTACCCGCGTAGCAGGGCAGTTCCATGCTGTTCTTCCGTAACCACTCTACAGGCTGGAACAGGTTAACGTTCCCTCTACGCTACTGGAGCAATCAAATGACGCAGGTAAGATGCGCAGAGTTTGAAGCGATTGTCAAACAGGATATTTTCGTTATCTCTCAAAGCCTTCGTCATAAAGCCGCCAAACTTAGAGTTTTCCGTCTAAAAAGACATTGCTCCTGTGCCACTCGATAAATTCTATTTTGGGCACAAAACGATCCGGCAAAATCAACCCTTTCCCTTCAAATTTACCAAAAAACAAGGCCTCAGCCTCACCACCTAATTGCACCAAACGACGACTGAGCACGATACGCAACTGATGGTCAAGCGACCAAAAACCAAGATCAAATGCTTTATCGTGAATTGAACATAATGAAATACCGTTGTCCGGTCGCAAACGCAAATGAGGCACCTGACTCCACGGAATAATGTGCGAAGCAACAAGCAACTCAGGAATATTGAGCGCACAAACACCGCAACGATGTCGATAACCCGCCAATACAGCAGTGCGAAAAAAGGGCTGTCCAATGCGCGTTTTCCGCATCGCAACAGATTCAGTCATTCTAGGCACTTGGCCTGAAAATGACATCGCTCCTTCACTGAATTGATCTCGCCGAACTCTATCTTGATTGACGGTAACATCACTATCGTGATGAGCCATCAAGTCTTCTAGAGCGATTTGAGCGCGCGCAATTGTATTTTCTGTATCATCAATAAACGATCGCATGATTTCGCGATCTGCCTTACTGGCACCAGAGAGGCCCTTTCCATTCATAGCAGGGTCAAGGCTTGCAAAATTGCAAAGCTTCATCGCCAGCGAGCTTGCCGTTCGATCCAAAAGCTTTGCAATCTCAATGATCCGCGGTTGATATTGATGGAATTGGCCAAACTCCAATTCAAAATAGATATTAAGAGCAACCAAAAGTTCCGATTCGCTCCATCGCCGCCCAGCCATTTAGCACCACCCCTTCGCCATCGATTTTGATATTACAACCAAAACCTACAAACTTTGAAAGGTATTTATTTACATTAGCTTAGGCAGATCACTGCCCCATCGCACCACAGGGATTATATGCCGCACACGGGTTGCTTGCAGCACAGGGATTAACCGCAGCACACGGATTAGCCACGGCGGGCGCGCAGGGATTACCCGCGCCGCAAGGGTTATAGGCCCCACAAGGATTTGCCCCGGCAGCACAGGGGTTCATCGCGGCACAGGGATTCATGGCTGCACAGGGATTCGCCACTGCACACGGATTGCCCGCTGCACAAGGGTTATAAGCCGCGCACGGGTTTTCTGCCGCACAGGGGTTAAACCCGGCGCACGGGTTGCCATCCACGCCCGCAGCGCCGCACGGGTTTGCCATGCACGGGCTGGCAGCGGCACAGGGGTTGGCCGCGGCACACGGGTTCCCGCCAGAAGATGATCCAGATGCAGCCGCCGGAGTCGCCGGGCGGGACATAGCAGGGGGATTCGCCCCCGCATGACTGAAATGGTCCGCGGCAATGGCACCCGTGGCGGCCAGAAAAACCGCGCCATAAAGCAGATAATTACGATCGGTCATTTCTTTTTAAATCCATCGAGACCAAAAACCGGACGAACGGCAATACCCAGCGCACTGCCCACAAAGGCGGCCGCAAACCACAACCAGCCATGCAAACTGCCCGAGGCAATGCCGCTAAAAAGCGCACCGATATTGCAGCCAAAGGCCAGCCGCGCCCCATAGCCCATCAAAACCCCGCCAATCGCAGCCGCGACAAGCGATGCCAGCGGCACGCGCACACGCGGGGCAAATTTGCCAGCCAGCGCCGATGCCAGCGCCGCCCCAATCAGAATGCCAAAATTCATGACCGAGGTATCATCGGCCAGCACGGAGTTATGAAGTGCGCGGGCCGGGCCGGGCCAGTTCCAAAAGGCCCAGTTTTCAACCCCCACGCCGAACACCTGGGCGATTTTCGCCCCCCACACACCAAAGCCGAATGTGATCGACCACGGATGCCCCGTGACCAGAAGGGTCAGGACATTCATCAGCGCCAGCAGCAAGCCCGTGCCGACCAACGGCCACGGCCCATGCAAAAACCGCGCGATGCCGTGACGCGACGGGGGCGACACCTGCTCAAGCGCACCATGTGCGCGGCGTTCAACAATCACCGTAAGCAAAGCCACACCTGCAAGGGCGACCAATGTGACAACGATACCGCCAACCGGACCAAAAACACTGCCCAGCCCAACGGGCGGCAAGGATGGTAAAGTTAGCCACATGGGCAAATGCGCCGTACCCAGCAACGCGCCGACCACAAAAAACGCCAGCGTCACCAGCATCCGGGCCGATCCGCCACCAGCGGTAAACAACGTGCCGGAGCCACAGCCGCCGCCAAGCTGCATGCCAAAACCAAAGATCAGCGCGCCGACCAGAACCGATACCCCAACCGGTGCCAGCGCCCCGACAAGCGATCCGCCAAAGGGGGAGCCAAAGGCCAGCAACGGAATGAAGGCAATGGCGGCAACACCGACCATCAAAAGCTGGGCGCGCATGGCCCGCCCGCGCCGTTCCACCACCATGCGACGCCAGCCGCCGGTAAAGCCAAACGATGCGTGATAAAGGGCCAGGCCCAACACCCCGCCAATCAGATAAACAATCATCTGATGCAGGCTGACAGCCTGGGCAATGACCAGTGCCACCGCCGCAAAAATGACGGCGCAAATGGCAGCCGGTCCACGATCAAAGGTAAAGGGAAGCATGGGTGCAGCCTGTGCACGCGCGCTTGCCCCGCTTGTATCAGCCATGAGTGATCCTGAAACTTCGTTATCGGCCAAAGGCCGTTATGAGCAACCCGGATGAGCCGCCGAGGCATAAGACCAACAACAAACCGGCCGGATTGCGCCGACCGTTGGGGCAACTTTTCCGTCGTTGCCCGTCTGACTTGGTCCCGGCAAGGCGCAGTGATTCACCACGTCGTTATCAAATCCGGTGGAAATCAGCCCCGGCAAAACCCGCATTCGGCCAGGCCGGGGCATTTCCAATTCCATATAAACCTGCCAAGCGGCAGATTACCGGGTTTTCACCACATCGCGCGACGGATCAGCGGCCCATTCGGCCATCGAACCATCATACATTTTGGTGTTTTTGTTACCCATCACTTCGGACAGGCCAAACCACGCCACAGAGGCCCAATGGCCGGTGTTGCAATAGGTAATTTCCTTGCTGTTTTCCGACACACCCGCCTTCCCGGCAAGCTGTTCAATCACGTCGGCCGCAACAAACTTACCGTCTTTGGCGTCATAGAATTGCGACTGCGAAATATTCACAGCACCAGGAATGGCCCCAAAACGGGCCACAACCGGGCTTTTGCTCTGCCCGGCAAACTGCGCTTCAGGGCGGGCATCAATCAGGGCGACGCCCTTTGATTTTGCTGCGGCAACCTCGTCGGCTGTCGCAATCAGCTCGGGGCGGAAATGGGCGGTAAAGGCCACCTGCTCGGGCTTGACTGCCTCTGTTGAAATGTCACCCTTTGCAGCGACCCAGGCCCGCTGCCCGCCATCCAAGATGGTGACGGCATCATGGCCCAGCACTTTAAACGTCCAATAAACACGGGTGGCAGCGCCAAAGTCGCTGGAATTTTCCCCGGCCGGCACGATGACGACCTGTTTGTCATTATCAATGCCCAGGCTGCCGATACGCTGTGCAATCACATCCACCGGCGGCAGCATGCCGACAACATCGCCAACCTTGGCGCGCCAGCCAAACTTGCCATAAGGCGCATCAACCGCACCGGGGATATGCCCGGCATCATAGGGATTGCCCGATTTGCCCGGCGAACGAATGTCAACAACCACCAAAGAATCATTGCCAAGATTATCCGCCAGCCAACCGGCATCCACCAGCGGCTTTTCCGTCAGGCGTTCGGCCTGGGCCGCACCGGCCCCCATCATCATCACGACGGCAGCAATTCCTGCCAAAATACGGGAACGCATTGTTTGCACCCTCCAAAAGAATATGCGAATTTGTAGTTCTTATATATTTCCCAACATCCTTTCGTCAAATAATTTACAACAACACAAAATTAATGTTGTTAATGGTGGCAAAAATTAAGGACAACACATCGTTCCGCGCAACCCGCCCTGCCCCGGCACACGGCATCTATCCGAAAAAACGGGAATCTTTTTAAAGGCAATAACCTTCAGGGACGCAAACCGCTTAAATAGCGGGCATATTCCCCGGCAAAGGCGGCGTGTACTTCCGCCCCGCGCAAAACCGGCGGGCGGCTCAGATAGCCATGCAGGGTCGCCATGATAAATTCCGCCACGGCCGAAGCCTGCACATCGGTGCGCACATATTTGGCAAATTGCGACCGGCTGATATGCCCGGCCAGGCCACGCCGCCAATACCGATACACCCCGTCAATACGCTTACGGGTTGCATCATCCATGTCATCCGCACTTGATGCCAGGCGCGCCAGCGGGCAGCCATGCGCCAAAATTTCCGGGGTATCATCGGTGCCCAGCCGGTCCACCTGCGCCATCAGGGCGGGTAAAACGTCCTCTTCAAAGGCCAAGGGGTCCAGCCAGATATCATCGACATAGGCGGGCAGGCATTCCTCGATCACGGCGTTGGCAAGCTGCGATTTGCTGCGGAAATGATGATACAGCGCGCCTTTTGTCACCCCGGCCAGATCAATGATATTGGCAATCGAGGCCGCCTCGATCCCGGCACGGCGGATTTCGGCAAAACCGGCATCGAGCAATTTCTGGCGGGTGCCATTCGGATCGCGCGTCAAGCGCGCCCGAACCTCGCGCCCGGTCCCCCGTTTTGCATCACGACGCCAGCCTTCACCGCTTTCGTCTTCATCGCCCAAAACCAGCGGAGCGAGGTCTTTGCTATCATTCATGGTATTTGATGCGCCATATCTTCCTCAAACCGGGCAAAGCGTTACCTCTTTTACCGCGCACGTCAATACGACCTAAAGACTTTTACCTTCAATCCGCCGCAAATTATTCCCGACACTGCTGCAAGTGCTGTTTTTCGCCCTGCCCCTTGCAATTCATTGTCAATCGGGCTCTATTTGCAGGCGCATTGCACGGGCCTGACGATGAGAGTGAAATGATCATGTCAGGTGCGTGTGGCCATCCTCGCCCCGACGGATAAAAAATGTACATTCATTCAATTGCCTTTGTCGCCGCCGAAACAAAAATCGCCCAGGATGCCATGTATCGGCTCAAGCACCGTTATGGCCATGTTTCGCCCGACAAGGCCGAAGTCATTGTCGCCCTTGGCGGGGATGGTTTCATGCTGGAAACCCTGCACCGTTATATGGGCCGCAAGGTGCCGATTTACGGCATGAATCGCGGCACTGTCGGCTTTTTGATGAACGAATTTCGCGAAATCGACCTGCCTGAGCGCATTCAGGAGGCCCAGACCGTCAAGCTTCATCCCTTGCAAATGGAAGCCCATACCAAGGATGGCGGCTCCATGTGTGCGCTTGCGATTAACGAGGTCTCTCTTTTGCGTGAAACCCGCCAGGCGGCCAAACTGCGCATTAAAATTGATGGCGTGGAGCGCCTGCCCGAACTGGTGTGCGATGGCGCTCTGGTCTGCACACCGGCGGGCAGCACCGCCTATAACCTTTCGGCGCACGGGCCGATCCTGCCAATGGGAAGCGGCCTTTTGGCCCTCACCCCGATCAGCCCGTTTCGCCCGCGCCGCTGGCGTGGCGCACTGCTGCCTGAAAAGGCACAGGTGATATTTGAAGTTCTCGAACCCGAAAAACGCCCGGTTTCCGCCGTGGCCGATTATACCGAAGTTCGCGATGTCTCCAAGGTCATCATCCGCGAGGATTCCAGCATGGATATCCGCCTGTTGTTTGACCCGGAACACAATCTTGAAGAACGCATCCTGAAGGAACAGTTTGTCGAATGAGCACCCAACCAAGCGAAAAGACCCTGGACTGGCTGGCGAAACTGATTGCGCACAAAACCACCAGCCTTGATTCCAACCTTGCCCTGATCAACCAGGCGCAGGACTTCCTTAAAGGTCTGGGCTATCGGTGCCACACCGTGTTTGACGATGATCACGGCAAAGCCAACCTTTATGCTTCCATCGGCCCCGATGTGCCCGGCGGCGTGATCCTTTCAGGGCATAGCGATGTGGTACCGGTGGAAGGCCAGGTCTGGCAAAGTGACCCTTTCACCACCGAAATTCGCGGCGACAAACTTTATGGCCGCGGATCATGCGACATGAAGGGTTTTTTGGCCTGCCTGATGGGCCGGGCAGAGGATTTTGCCAAGGCAAATCTGCGTGTTCCCATCCATATCGCCTTTACCTATGACGAGGAAGTGGGCTGCATCGGTGCGCCGCGCCTGGTGGAAATGATCAATGATCTGAATTGTAAACCGGCCATGTGCATTGTTGGCGAACCGACCAGCATGCAGGTGATTACCCAGCATAAAGGCAAGTTTTCCGGCCGCGCCCATGTGACGGGCCGTTCGGGCCATTCGTCCCTGCCGGGCGAAGGGGTCAATGCCATTGAATATGCGGCCGAGCTGATTGTGTTTTTAAAACAGCTTGGCAAAAAATTCCGCACCGAAGGCCCGCACGACAATGATTTTGTCCCCAACCACACCACCGTCCATACCGGGCTGATCCAGGGCGGTACGCAGCTTAATATCATTCCGCAAAATTGCTGGTTCGATTTTGAATATCGCAACCTGCCCCTGCATGACCGTGCTGAAATCCGCCAGACCATTCAGGACTATATCGACACTGTCCTGCACCCGGAAATGCGCGAAACCTACGATGATGTTGGCATCGAAATTGAAACCATGTCAGATGTGGCCGGCCTTGCCACCGGCGATGACGATGACGTCACCCGCCTTGTCATGGAACTGACCGGGGCCAACACCACCGGCAAAGTCAGCTTCGGCACCGAAGCCGGCATCTTCGCCGAACTGGGCGACATCCCCACCGTCGTCTGCGGCCCCGGCAGCATCGAGCAGGCGCATAAACCCGACGAGTTTATCGCACTCGATCAGTTGGTAAGGTGTGAGGTGTTTTTGGATAAGTTGGTTAGGGTTATTTCAGCATAAACAAATGGCAATACCATAACACCAAGCCGCCAACTTTTAATTTGGCGGCTTTTTCTTTTTAAAAAAGGAAACTATACTGACGACTGAATAAGCACCGCAGCAGAGAATTTTTCAAAATGAAAATCAAAATACCAGAAATCGAAATCTCAGAAAAAATGGGATTTGACCCAGATTTAGATATATTCAAAAGAAAGAGTTTCGGCGAAAGACTGGCAAACCTTGTTGAGAATGCTACAGACAGCCCGGTCATTGCCATCGATTCCGCTTGGGGTGAAGGAAAAAGTACCTTCATCAAAATGTGGAGAGGCTACATTGAACACCAAAGAGAAAAGAAATTAAAATCAATCTATTTTGACGCATTTGAAAATGACCATCAAAAAGATGCTTTTTTAGCCGTTACGTCTGAGATTTATGCAAAAATATCTGGTGAGAACGTGGAGAGAAAGAAGGAATTTTTAAGAATTGCTTCAAAAACAGCAAAATCGCTAACTAGAGGATCGATAAAGCTTGGCGTTCAACTTGCCACTTCCGGAATAATTAGTGGATCAATGATCGATAAAGCAGAGGATGGTATCTCCAACCTGCTATCAGATCAGGTTGATGAAATCGTTGGCGAAAAACTTAAAAACATCAAAAGCGACAAAAAAGCAATTTCTGATTTCAAAAAAGAACTTGAAAAATTTTCAGAAGACGAAGGAAATGGTGCGCCTATTATATTTATAATCGATGAACTTGATAGATGCAGACCAGATTTTGCGCTAGACCTATTAGAACAAACAAAGCATTTGTTTTCTGCAAATGGCATTATATTCATTTTGATAACAAATCGCGAGCAATTAGAGGAGTCAATAAGATTCAGGTACGGACCAAACATTAATGCAAAAAATTATTTACACAAATTTGTAAACATCTGGTTATCTCTTCCAAGAACACGCAGCGATGACAATAAAGACGATGGAGAAAATTTTATAAATTACGCCGTTAATATGATGACGGAGGAAAATGAAAAGATAGCCTACCCGACAACCATAGCCGCATTAACAGAAATCATCAAAATAAACCAGCCATCTTATCGTGAGATAGAAAGAATATTAGCATACTACGCAATCATAAACAACATGAGCGATGAGCGTGGATTAGACGAAGATTATCAACTACTTTCAGCAATAGCTTGCTACATCAAGGCTTGCAAACATGAAACAATAAAAGACACAAGCAAAATAGAAACTGGAGATATAATTACATCAATCGGAATCGACAAAATAACGAAAAAACAAAAATCTTCAACATTAGAATACATGATTTCTTTAGTGAAATTTGACCTCGCCAGCGAACACGAAAAGAGCGCAATGGTACAAAGAGGTGATTTTCATCAACTCTATTTCAATAACAACCCAGGAAGCACATTAATTAGAATATTATCGTGGCTGCAAAAGATTGAACGATGACAGCATCATAAAATCTTGCTTTTTATCCACACATCGACTTCGCCTTATGCTCCTCTCCCACTTGTTTGGCGACATTGAAGCTATCCGCTGACGCTGCTTTCCACCAAAGATCATACGGCGTATCCTCCGGGGCCTCGATCAACTGGTTCTCCGCGACAAACGGGTAAATCTGGTCGGCTGTGCGGGCTTCGGTGGGGCTGATGCGGTGGAAGAGGTGGTGGGGTTCGAGGTCGTGGATGCTTTCAAGGCCCGCTGCGCAGGAGATTTGCAGGGCGGCGCGCACGGTTTTGCGGTGGAAGCGTTCGACCTGTTCGGCTTTGTCTTCGACCACAAGGCCGCGCTGGCGGTGCGGGTCCTGGGTGGCAACACCCACCGGGCAGTTGCCCTTATGACAATTCATTGACTGAATACAGCCAATCGAAAACATAAAGGCGCGGGCGGCATTGACCCAGTCCGCGCCCAGCGCAATGGCGTGCGCAATGCCGCTGCCGGAATGAACCTTGCCACTCGCACCCAGGCGGACATGTTTTTTAAGGCCGGTTCCCACCAGCGCATTGCGCATGATCACCAGCCCGTCATAAAGCGGCTGGCCGACATGGTTTGAAAGCTCTATCGGGGCGGCCCCGGTGCCGCCTTCGGCCCCGTCCACAACGATAAAATCCAGATATATCCCGGTTTCCAGCATTGCCTTGGCGATGGCAAAGGGTTCGTGCGGGTGCCCCACGCACAGCTTGATGCCGACAGGCTTGCCACCGGAAAGGTCGCGCAGGCGGGCAGCAAATTCCAGCATTTGGCGCGGGGTGGAAAAGGCCTTGTGCGCGGCGGGGGAAACGCAATCCTGCCCCTGCGGCACCTTGCGGGTTTCGGCAATTTCCGGCGAGACCTTGGCCGCAGGCAACACCCCGCCATGACCGGGCTTTGCCCCCTGGCTGAGTTTTATTTCAATCATCTTGACCTGATCGGTGCAGGCGGCTTTGACAAACAGGTCTTCGTCAAAATTGCCATCCTCCGTCCGGCAGCCAAAATAGCCCGAGCCAAGCTCCCAGATCAAATCTCCACCGCCCTTGCGGTGATAAGGGCTGATCGAGCCTTCGCCGGTATCATGGGCGAAATTACCCATTTTCGCCCCGGTATTCAGTGCCTCGATCGCGCGGGCAGAAAGGGAGCCAAAGCTCATGGCGGAGATATTAAGGATCGAGGCATTATAGGGCTTGCTGCATTGCGGGCCGCCAATGGTAATACGCGGGTCCGTATCGGGCACATCGGTCGCAGCGATGGAATGGCTGATCCAGCGATATTCGTGGGCGTAAACATCAAGCTCGGTCCCGAAGGGGTGATTATCCTCTTCATCCCGTGCGCGTTCATAGACCAGGCGGCGCTGATCCTGGTTAAAGGGGCGGCCTTCGAGATCACCCTCGACAATGTAAGACCGCAGGTAAGGCCGTAGATCCTGAAACAGATACCGTGCCCAGCCCAGAACCGGGTAATTGCGCAAAATGGCATAATCGCGCTGGGAGACATCATGGATCGCCAGTGCGAGAATGGGCAGACAAATCACCAGCCCCCACAGCCATGACGCGGCAAAAAACGCCGCAATCAGACAAAAAACCGTCCCCGCAATCGCCAGCAAAGGCAAAATCGCCCGCACCAGACCATTCGCACCAGTAAAGGCGGAAAATACCGTTTCTTTTTTAGTCATCGGGGTTCCAGTTCTGGTCAGCAAAACATGTCGCGGGAAAAGCACGGGATAAAGAAAAAAACACCAATACCGAAGGGGGCGCAAAAGGCAAAGCAGGGAGAGAACAAACCGCACCGGAACACAGCAAACGGCCCTGCCCCGGTGCGCGAAAGACATTAAAGATCGCGCAGATATTTAAAGTTGGTTTTCAACTGCTCGATCACTTCGGTGCCACGTCCGTTCAGCACCATTTTGGCCTCGCTTAACGCATATTTGCCAAGCTGTTCGGGGCTGGTATGGGGCGGCATGGCAACGGCATAACGGTCGGTTTTCACATCCAGTAACACCGGGCCTTCATGGTTCATCGCCATTTCCAGGGCATCATCCAGTTTTTCCGGGTCTTCAACCTGCACACCGCGAATACCACAGGCCTCGGCAATGGCGGCGAAATCCGGGTTGACCATTTCCGTCTGGAAATTGGGAATCCCGGCCAGCTGCATTTCAATTTCCACCATGCCGAGGCTGGAATTGTTATAGACCACCATTTTCACCGGCAACTGATATTGCCCGATGGTTGCCAAGTCGCCCAGCAACATGGAAATGCCACCATCGCCACATAGCGCAATGGTCTGGCGGCCATTTCCGGCCAACGCAGCGCCGATGGCCTGGGGCATGGCATTGGCCATCGAGCCATGCGAGAAAGAGCCCATAAAACTGCGCTTGCCGGTGCTTTCAATATAGCGTGCCGCCCATACGGTCGTCATACCGGTATCGGCGGTGAAAATGGCATCGTCATCGGCCAGGCGGCTAATCGCGGTGGTCAGATATTCCGGGCTGATCTCGCCTTTTTTGCCCGGTTTTTGCGCATGATGGACCATATTGTCCCGGTCGGATTTTACCGCCTTCAACCGGTCCTGCAGGAAGCTGTCATCCGCGCGGGTTTCAAGGCGGGGCAACAGGGCATCCAGCGTTGCGCGAACATCGCCCACCAGCCCCATTTTCACATGGGTGCGACGGCCCAACCGTTCACCATGCGTTAACACCTGGGCAATGCGGGCATCGGTTTGCAGGAAATCCTTCCACGGAAAATCCGTTCCCAGCAGCAACACCACATCGGCCCTGGCAATCGCATCGGCACAGGCCTTGCCACCAATAAAGCCGGTCATGCCCACCCCATTGGGATTGTCATGTTCCAGCGCCATTTTCCCCTTGAGCGTCCAGCCGACCGGCGCATTCAAACGACGGGCAAGTTCACGGACCTGATCGCGCGCCGCATCACACCCCATACCGCCATAAATGAACGGGCGCTTGGCCCCGGTCAGCATTTTTGCCAGATCATCCAGCGCCCCATCATCGGGGCGCAGCACAGTGCCCGGACGATAAACCGGGGAGGCAATGGCGGTTTCAGGCAGATCCAGCGGCAGAATATCGCCACTATAGCCAAACACGCCCACCCCCTTGCGGGTAATGGCGTTTTGCAGCGCCTGTTGCAGCATTCTGGGGGCCTGTTCAGGGATTTGCGCCAGTTCATTATACCAGCTACAGCCATCGAACATGCCAAGATCGGTTTCCTGAAACGATTCCATGCCATAATCAGCACGATCAATGGTGGATGGCAGGGCAATCACCGGCGCGCCCCAGCGGTGCGCATCATAAAGGCCGTTGATCAAATGAACATGACCCGGGCCGGAGCTTCCAGCGCAACAGCCAAGCCCGCCCAGTACCCCTTCGGCCATTGCCGCATAGGCCCCGGCTTCTTCGTGGCGCACATGGATCCAGTCAATTCGCCCGTCACGGCGAATGGCATCATTGAGAAGATTAAGGCTGTCACCCGTTACGGCATAAAGGCGCTTGACCCCGGCATCGGCCAGCATATCGACAATGGTTTCTGCAATGGTGCGCGACATGACGTCTCCTTTGACAGGCAAAAAAATAACGTTCCGGGCGCGGTTTCGGCAGTGCAGGTCAGCGCGTCCCCAAAGGATATGTGTCGGAAAGTGTCGTCCTGCCAGTTCGGTCAGCGACAATAGGATAAGAAAACGCCCTGCCATTGCACACAAAACCGTGTGCGGTGCGAAACCGGCCATTTGCCATTATAACGCCGCACAAGTCCGCCGGTTCCACCCCTTGGGCGGTCAACCAGCAAAAGGATGTTTTTCCGCACTGCGTCCACCTTATCGAACGGGAAAATCATCCTATACGGTCGCATGAGGTATATCGGAACTTGACGCCTCCCCCACATTTGGCTCAAAACAAAAGAGCCGGTGCTTTTGCACCGGCTCCCTGTCACGCGCATCCGACGGCGGGGTCGGGGGACTTGCAGATTGCTCTGCAGACCGTCGAGAGCGCGGGAACAAAGCCGGTCCGGTCACGGACCGGCTTTTGTTATGGGAGCAGGCGGTTATCCGCCTGCCCCGAGATCGTTGTTACAGCGACGGGCTGTCATCGACGACCGGCTTTTCCTTGTTCTTGGCGGTCTTGCGGCCAAAGGTACCGACGATCACCATAAAGAACAGCGGGACGAAGAAAATCGCCAGAACCGTTGCCGCAATCATACCGCCCATCACACCGGTACCCACAGCAATACGCGCTGCCGCACCTGCACCGGTACTGATCGCAAGGGGCAGAACACCAAGGGTAAAGGCCATCGAGGTCATGATGATCGGTCGCAGACGCTGCCGTGCTGCCTCGAGTGTTGCCTCAAGCAGCCCCATCCCGTCTTCGTAAAGATCGCGGGCGAACTCGACAATCAGGATGGCGTTCTTTGCCGACAGACCAATCGTGGTGAGCAGGGCGACCTGGAAGTAAACGTCGTCAGGCAGGCCGCGCAGCAATGCCGCCGCAACCGCCCCCAAAACGCCCAGTGGCACCACCAGCATCACGGAAACCGGGATCGACCAGCTTTCGTAAAGGGCGGCGAGGCACAGGAACACCACGATCACCGACAGACCATACAGGGCCGGAGCCTGATCGCCCGCAGCGCGTTCTTCGTAGGACAGGCCCGTCCATTCCAGACCAATGCCCTTGGGCAGCTTGGAAACCATTTCCGCCATTGCATTCATGGCATCACCCGAACTGACACCCGGTGCTGCCTGCCCCTGAATATTGACAGAAGGCAAACCGCTAAAGCGTTCCAGACGCGGCGAACCATACCCCCAGGACATCGTGGCAAAGGCCGAAATCGGCACCATTTGGCCCTGGTTGTTACGGACATACCAGTTTTCCATATCCTTGGGCATCATGCGGAATTTGGCATCCGCCTGGACATAGACCTTTTTAACCCGGCCATTTTCCATGAAGTCGTTTACATAGCTCGACCCCCAGGCGGTTGACAGCGTGTCATTGACATCCGCAATCGAAACACCCAGCGCCTTGGCTTTTTCCTGATCGATATTCACCTCAAACTGCGGCATATCATTCAGGCCGTTCGGGCGGACACCCTGGACGGCAGGGCTTTGGGATGCCATGCCCAGCAACTGGTTCCGGGCTGCAATCAGGGCCTCGTGGCCCAATGCACCACGGTCAACCAACTGCATGTCAAAACCGTTTGCCGTCCCCAGTTCCACAATGGCAGGCGGGGTAAAGGCAAAGGCCATTGCTTCCTTGATTGTCGCAAAGAAGCCATAGGCACGGCCGACAATCGCCTGAACCGACTGCTGGGGTTCGGAACGTTTTGACCAGTCTTTCAGGCTGACAAAGGCAATACCGGCATTCTGGCCGCTACCGGCGAAACTGAAGCCCGCAACGGTAAAGATGCCATTCACATTGTCTTTTTCGTCATTAAGGAAGTGGCCTTCGACCTTTTTAAGAACGTTAACCGTGCGTTCCTGCGATGACCCGGCTGGCAGCTGGACCATCGAAAACAGGATGCCCTGGTCTTCGTCAGGCAAAAAGGATGACGGAAGCCGGGTGAACAAAAAGGCAAGACCGCCCACCAGCACAACATACACGGCCAGATACCGCCATTTACGCTGTACCACATGGCCGACACTGCCCTGATAAAACGAGTTGGTTTTATCAAAACCCCGGTTAAACAGCCCAAAGAAACCTTTGCGGGTGTAAGGGTCGTGATGGGAGTTTTTCAGCAATGTCGCACAAAGGGCAGGTGTCAGCACGATGGCGACAACCACCGACAAAATCATCGCAGATACGATGGTGATCGAGAACTGGCGGTAAATTGCCCCGGTCGAGCCGGAGAAAAAGGCCATCGGGATAAACACCGCGGAGAGCACAAGGGCAATACCGATCAGCGCCCCGGTGATCTGTTCCATTGACTTGCGTGTCGCATCACGCGGGGACAGACCGTCTTCAAACATCACACGTTCGACGTTTTCCACCACCACGATGGCGTCGTCCACCAGAAGGCCGATCGCCAGCACCATGCCAAACATGGTCAGGGTGTTAATGGAAAAGCCAAATGCGGCCAGCACGCCAAATGTCCCCAGCAACACCACCGGCACGGCGATGGTCGGGATCAGGGTGGCGCGCCAGTTTTGCAAGAACAGGAACATCACGAGGAACACCAGAACAACCGCTTCAACCAGCGTATGAACCACTTCCTCGATCGAGATTTTCACAAACGGGGTCGTATCGTAAGGATAAACGATTTCGACACCGGCCGGCATATAGGCCTTAAGTTCGTTTACCCGGTTTTTAACGGCTTCGGCGGTATCAAGTGCGTTCGCACCTGTTGCCAGGTTAATCCCGATACCAACGGAATCCTTGCCATTATAGCGGGCAACGATGTTGTAGCTTTCTGCACCGATTTCAACACGCGCCACATCGCCCAGGCGCACCTGGGAGCCATCGGTATTCACCCGCAAAAGAATGTTGGAGAACTCTTCAGGGGTCTGAAGGCGGCTTTGCGCGGTGATGGTCGCATTGATCTGCTGGCCGTCAACCGACGGTGCCCCGCCAATCTGACCAGCGGAAACTTCGGTATTCTGGGCCTCGATGGCGCTGCGAACATCGGAAACCGTCAGGCCATAGCTGATCAGCTTGAACGGGTCCAGCCACACGCGCATGGCGTGCTGTGCACCAAAAACCTGCACACTGCCCACACCGTTGACCCGTGAAATCGGGTCTTTGATGGTATTGGCAATAAAGTCGGCCAGGTCGTGGGCACCGATATTCCCGTCCGAGGACACGAAACCCACCACCATCAGGAAAGACCCGCTGGATTTGGTGACGTTAATGCCCTGCTGCTGCACCTGGCTGGGCAGAATGGACATTGCCGCCTGCAATTTGTTCTGCACCTGAACCTGGGCAATGTCCGGGTTGGTCCCGGAATTGAAGGTAAGAGTTACTTCGGCACTACCGGTCGAGTCACTGGTCGAAGACATGTAACGCAGATTATCGAGGCCGTTCATCTGCTGCTCGATCACCTGGGTAACGGTATTTTCAACGGTTTGGGCCGACGCACCCGGATAGTTTGCCGATATCTGCACCGACGGCGGCGCAATCGACGGATACTGTTCGATCGGCAATTGCAGAATCGACAGCCCCCCCGCCAACATGATTACGAGGGCAATCACCCAGGCAAATACCGGGCGATCAATGAAAAACTTTGCCATCAGATACTATCCTTATCGGGATGCCGGCTTTGCGTCGTCGTTACCCTTTGCGGCAACCGGCGATACCGGTTTACCCGGGCCAACAAGCTGCAGGCCATCGACAATAATGCGATCTCCGGGGTTCAGACCCTTGGTCACAATCCAGTCTTCACCCTTCGACTGTTCGATGGTCAGCTCCTTGGATTCAACTTTATTGTCAGACGAGACGGTATAAACATAGGCCGATCCATCCTGACGGCGCATCACGGCGCGCTGCGGAACGAGATAGGCGTTTTCAACCTCACCCTGATTGACAAATGCGCGCACGAACATGCCCGGCAGCAAAACCTGGTCGGGGTTATCAAACACCGCACGCAGGCGCACGGTGCCGGTGGTTTCGTTCACCGTGACATCGGAAAACTGCAATTTGCCAACATGGGAATACTGGTCGCTGGTAGAATCGATCATCAGGCGAACATCAACCCCGTCACCATCGGCAGCCCCTTTGATCTTGCCAGAATCAATCCCCTGTTTGATGCGCATCAGACGGCCACCCGCCTGGGTCACGTCAACATAGATCGGGTCAAGCTGGGTAATGGTCGCCAGTGCGTTTTCCTGATTGGCGGTTACCAATGCACCTTCCGTTACCGTCGAGGCCCCGATTTTACCGGGAATCGGGGCCGTCACGGTGGTATATTGCAAATTGATGCGCGCGCTATCTACCTGGGCACGGGCGGCGGCAACACTGGCTTTGGCCTGGGCCTCGGCAGCAATGGCATCATCGCGGGTCTGCTCGCTGACCGCCTGGGTTTTAATCAGCTTGTCATAGCGGGCACGGGTTTTGGTCGCCTGGTCCAGGGTGGCACGCGCACGGGCCAGCTCGGCCTGGGCGGCATCAAGATTGGCCAGGTAAACGCTCTGGTCAATTTGATAAAGCTGCTGGCCTGCCTTGACGGTCGCCCCTTCGGTGAAGTTGCGCTCCTTGATAATACCATCGACCTGCGGGCGCACATCCGCCCGGCGGAACGCAACGGTACGTCCTGGCAATTCGGCCACCAAACCAATGGTTTGCGGCTGAACCTCGACAAAATCAACTTGGGTGGCGGGTGCCTGCTGTTGCTGTGCAGCGGCATTGTCGCCGTCTTTCTGCGAATCGCAACCGGCAACAAAAACCACCAGTGCCGCCAGACTGGCAGCCTTCAGACACGAACGAACGGACAAAATTTTCTTCCTTCCAGTCCCGAAAAACAAAACCATTACTGCGGTCTTGCCATTGCTTTTAATGATACTGTACTGTACAGTACATATTGTGCAGCGCCGAAGCAAGCCCCAAAAACCCGAAGCCTTGGAAAAAACATGAACGAGCCCCAACAGCCTGTGTCGAAACACAACTCCCGTGGTGAAGCCCGCAGGCGAGCGATGCTTGACGCCACCTGGCAAATCCTTTCGGAGAAGGGTTTTGCGGCAGTAACGCTCAATGATGTTATCTCCCGTTCCGGTGGATCCCGCACGACTCTTTACGAGGCGTTTGGTGGCAAAGACGGTCTTATCGCATCCGTCCTGACAGAAAAGTGTCAGGAGTTTTGTGAAACACTGCAAACCTCGCTGCGGTCAGATCGACCCGCGCATGAGGCCCTGCTGAATTTCACAATTATCATGACCGAAAAAGGCATGGATGACGAATCCTTACGGATCATGAATTTCCTTCAAATCGAAATGCAACAGTTTCCCGAAATTCGAGAAACCTTCTTGAAAAACGGCCCTGATATCATCACCCAACGCGTCACCGATTTTTTCGCAAATCATACTGAAAATGGTACGCTGAATGTCGTTGACCCGGATTTTACCGCCCGCATGCTTCTTACCATGATTCACGGACAATGGCGCGACATCCTGGTCGAAACCATGCCGCCCTATAAACCCACGCAAGAGGAAATCGCACAACGGGCAAAGCAGCTGGTCGATCTTGTGTTGAACGGTGTCTTACCCCGCACCGCATAACCCCCAGATACAATCATCACG
Organism: Thalassospira sp. TSL5-1; assembly: GCF_001907695.1. Classification (NCBI taxonomy): domain Bacteria; kingdom Pseudomonadati; phylum Pseudomonadota; class Alphaproteobacteria; order Rhodospirillales; family Thalassospiraceae; genus Thalassospira; species Thalassospira sp. TSL5-1. The sequence continues at coordinate 737,533 of NZ_KV880637.1, read as the reverse complement.
CCTTGCAACTTTAAGGGTCTATCACCCGCGATTGTTTTGCAATGCAAAACTTGATTATCTTTATGACCGTCTCATCAACCATTCCCGCTCTCATCGTTTCGGGCCATCCATCCATCACCTGCGCATGAGTCCTTATTATCGCCGTCAACACACAGTTCACTGGCAGTTTTGTGGGCAGCAGCAAAACCATGACATATATGGCGCGGTCCCGCATGGCGTCCGTTCGGGCAAATCCGGTCGCGCCAGCAGGTACGATTGCGCATCCGTACCTGCCAGGTCGCCCGTCATGGCGGGCAAAGTCACGCTGCATTGCAAAAAAAACACAAAATGTTCCCCTGTGATCACCCCCCCCCATATATCGCGCTCCCATATCAAGGCATTGAAACAGCCTTTAATGGAAATCGCGTTTCTGCCCCATCTTCACCAAAATCATCCGTTAAATTGGCATGCTCACTTCACGACCAGCGAGACCATATTAAATGAGCTTGGCCGCCCGCATCTCCCGTCCCGGAACCTTTATATCGCGCCTGACCGTCCTTGCCGGGCTGGGTGCGGGGCTGTTTGCCCTGCCCCATGCCGCCCAGGCAATGGACGTGGCACAGGCCCGTGCAATTGTGCAAAAGGTCATGGCCCGCCATGACATTACCGCCACCGAAAAAACCGCAACCGGCCAGAATGGCGTGGCGCAGTTCCGGTTTGACGATGTGCATGTGCCACTTGGCACATATGATGGTTATCGCGACCTGGTGATGAGCAATGTGAAAATCGATGTCAAAGAGGACCCAGACACGCCGCAATTGGCGATCATTGACATTGCCCTGCCAGAACAGGGGCGGATTGATGCCAGGGAAACCATCGATCAACGCAACCTGACCCTGCACGATGCGCACGGCACCCTGCGCTGGAACACCAAAACATCCAGCCCGGACGGTTTTACCGGCCTTGCCGCCTTTGTCGGCGCAGACGAACCGGTTTCGCGCCAGCACTGGTTCTTAAACGGCCTTGCCGTGACATGGCTAAAACAAAAAATCGATATTAACTGGCACAATGCCGAATGGACCGGCCCCAACCGGGAAAAACAGGGCGCGATGAAGGCTGCCAGCCTGTCGCTTTATCCCGACCGCGACGGTACCACCCGGCTGGATTATTCCCATGACGGCCTATGGATGCCCGGCCTGTTTCAGCCCCGCACTGTCCGGCTGAAAGGCCATGCAACCGGGGTGAAATGGTCGCACACCCGGCCCCTCCTGCAAGATGGCCTGACCCGCCTGCTGGCGGGTGAAAACCCGGAACAGGTGCGCAACACGATTGCCAATGCCTTCTGGCACGAGGCCCTTAAAACTGGCAAACCGATTGAGGTTGAAGACCTTTATGTCGAAAGCCGCAATCTGGAAGCCGCTGGAACCGGCGAATTTATCCCGCAGCAAAATGCCACCTACGGCTTTCGCGGCATGCTGGATTTAAACCTTGTTGGCCGCGACCAGTTGGAAACACTGCTGGGCACCCCCAAAAAGCCGACCATTTTGGGCGCGTTGTTCCCGCCCGCCGTCGATGGCCTTGCCGCCGGCACACCTGGCAAACAGGGAACCGACAAGTACAAACTGCAATTGCGGGCAGATGGCCGCATTATCGTAAATGGCCGAACGGTGATGACCGGTCCGGGCAGTTAAACCTTTCGCGGCATCATACCCGCACAACACGCAACAGCCCCATAAACTGGCACAATCCCCCATAACAAACCGCAAGCTGGCAGTTACCGGCTTGCGGTTTTTACGTTCAAGTTCCTTCAGATGAACCGCCTGCGCCTTTGGGATTGCCACAAAAAGGCCAGCCGGAGTCGGACCTTTTATCAGTGATCCAGCAGCACCACCAAACACCTGCACGAACTTCACCGCGACGCCCCCATCGTGCGAATTTTTAAGCAAAATTCTGCCGCACCCCGCTAAAGACAAAAGACCGCCGATGGTTAACGCCACCATCCGCCACCGCCTGCTTGGGTAATTTTCTGTCGTAAAGACAGCCAAAACACCTTTGAGATTTCATAAAAACTTGACAGAGGGTCACCATATCTCAAAATTGGTCTGACGTCTGATGTCAGACGACATACCAGAATGTGCGAAAAAGGCACACAAACACAGATCAGGGATTTCAGTGTGACAATCACATCAGAAACCGGCTTTACACCGATTGCGTCGTCAGGGCGCCGGGACGCCATTCTGGAAGCATTGACCAGCTTTATTGTCGAAGCGGGCCTTAAACCGGGCGACCGCCTGCCGCCGGAACGCGAATTGATGGCCGGTTTACAGGTTGGCCGCTCCAGCATCCGCGAGGCGATTGGCCATATGCAGGCCCTGGGGATTGTGGAAATCCGTCGCGGATCGGGCACTTACCTTAAACGGGCGGTTACGGAAAAAACCGTTTACATGCCCCTTGCCATTGCCAGCCAGCGCGACGGGTTATTACAAACCCTGGAAGTCCGCCGCGGGCTGGAATGCGAAGCCAGTGTTTTGGCTGCCAAACGCGCCACCCCGGAAGACATCGAGGCAATGCGCACCGCCCTTGATCATATGGAAGCGGTTCATCTGCGCGAGGGAACAGCCGGTGAGGCCGACCTTGTGTTCCACCTGTCGATCTACAAGGCATCGGGCAATCCGTTATTTGAACAGTTGCTCAGCCAGATGCGCGAAGCCTTTGTCTCCTTTTTCAGTACCCCGTTTAACCGACCCGATTTTGCCCGGGATTCCTTTGAATTTCACCGCATGCTGTTTGAAGCCATCGAACGGCGCGACCCTGAAAGCGCGCGCAAGCATACCCTCGCCATCCTTGAAGTCGTCGAGAACGACATCGTGAGAATGTCCAATGAACACCACTAAGTCCCCCATGACCGCATCATCGCCATCGACGACCGTAGCCCATGACGAGCACCATTTCGCCAATGCCGTGGTGCCACCGATTTTCCAGAACTCGCTTTTCACCTTTGAATCCTTTGCCGACATGGAAGCAACCTATTCGGGTAAAAAGGTGCGCCCCGTCTATAGCCGTGGCCTGAACCCCACGGTGCGTGCCTTTGAGGAAAAAATCGCCAAGCTGGAAAAAACCGACGATGCCCTTGGCTTTGCCAGCGGCATGGCGGCCATTTCCTCGTCGGTTTTATCGGTTGTCAAACCAGGCGACCGGATTGTCGCCGTCGACCATATTTACCCCGACGCCTATCGTTTCTTTGAAATGATGCTCAAAGACATGAATGTCAGCGTCGATTACGTCGATGGCCGCGATACCGATGCCGTGGCAAAGGCCATGCCGGGCGCAAAGCTGCTTTATCTTGAAAGCCCGACCTCCTGGACCTTCCATGTTCACGATATTGCCAAACTGTGTGCCATCGCACGCGAGAATGGCGCGGTTTCCATGATCGACAATAGCTGGGCCTCGCCAATTTTTCAGCAACCCGCAACACTGGGCTGCGATGTTGTGATTCATTCGGCCTCAAAATATCTGGGCGGTCACAGCGATGTGGTGGCCGGTGTGGTTGCTGGCAGTGCTGACTTCATTGGCCGCCTGCGCGGTCAGATTTTGCCTTACCTTGGCGGCAAGCTGTCAGCCTTTGATGCCTGGCTGTTATTGCGGGGGTTGCGCACCCTGCCCGCCCGCATGCGCGAACATCAGCGTTCCGGGCTGGCGATTGCGCAAAAGCTTGCCGAACATCCCGAAGTCACCGCCGTGCATCATCCAACACTAGGCCGCAACATGCCCGACGGGTTAACCGGTGCTTCGGGCCTGTTTTCTTTTGAATTTTCATCCCGCGTCAACATCCCGCTTTTTTGCGATGCCCCGGGCCTTTTTAAAATCGGGGTCAGTTGGGGCGGCCATGAAAGCCTGATGGTGCCCGCCCTGATCACGCGGGCCCAAATCGGCGGTCCAAATTCGGCACTGCGTTTTAATGTGCCGGAAAACCTGGTCCGCCTTCATGTCGGCCTCGAGGATGCAGACGATCTGTGGTCGGACCTGTCTGCCGCCATTGATGCCGCCCTTTAAATAACAAAACGTCACATATCAGGGAACTTCACATGAACTGGAAAGCAACAATCCTGGCAGGGGCAGCATCGCTTGCACTCGCCAGCCATGCCTACGCCGATACCACCCTAAAACTGGTAGAGGTCATCACCAGCCCGGAACGCACCGCGACCCTTAAAAACCTGGTCAAGGAATATGAGGATGCCAATCCGGGTGTGACTGTGGAAATCACGTCACTGCCTTGGGGGCAGGCATTTGAAAAATTCGCCACAATGGTTTCAGCCGGCCAAACGCCCGATGTGGTTGAAATGCCCGATACCTGGCTGACCCTTTATGCCAATAACGGTGCGCTTGAAAGCCTGGAGCCCTACCTCAAGGACTGGGACGCGACCGAAAACCTGAATTCACGCACCCTGGAATTTGGCCGTGCTGCGGGCGATACCGCCTATATGCTGCCCTACGGTTTTTATCTGCGCGCCCTGTTTTATAACAAAAAACTGTTCAAGGAAGCCGGTGTTACTGAAGTTCCCAAAACGCTGGATGATTTTCGCGATGCGGCCAAAAAGGTTTCGGCACTGCCAGGCAAATATGGCTATTGCCTGCGCGGTGGCCCCGGCGGGTTGAATGGCTGGGTGATGTTCGGCGCAACGGCGGCCGGTTCCAACGAATTTTTCACCAAAGACGGCGAAAGCACCTTTGATTCCGATGGCTGGGTCAAGGGCCTTAAATTTGTCGTCGATCTTTACAAGGACGGCCTGGCCCCCAAAGACAGCCTGAACTGGGGCTTTAACGAAATTGTCGCCGGTTTCTATTCGGGTACCTGTGCGATGCTTGATCAGGACCCCGATGCTCTGATCGCGATTGCCAGCCGCATGAAAGCCGATGATTTTGGTGTCACCACCATGCCCAAAGGCCCCTCTGGCAAGGCATTTCCCACCATTGGCTATGCCGGGTGGTCCATGTTCAGTTCCAGTGAACATAAAGATGAAGCCTGGAAACTGATTGCGCATCTGGAAAGCAAGGGCTCCAACCTGACCTGGAACAAGCGCATCGGCGCACTGCCGATTTACAAAGGCGCTGAATCAGATCCGTTCTTTGCCTCTGACCAGTTCAAGGGCTGGTTTGACGAACTGTCCGACCCCGATGTTCATCCGACCGTGATGCCAACCCATCTTGAAGAATTCGCCTTCTTTAAGGATTCCCTGGTCATTCGTACCAGTCAGGAAGCCCTTCTGGGCCGCATCACGCCAGAAGAACTGGGTAAACAGTGGGCCGATTACCTGACCCCGGCCCAGCAGAAATGGATGGCGAGCAAGCCGTGAATACCATGACTGATGTCGGAAATCGTCCCGCCGCAAGGCGGGGCGTCTTTTCCCGCAGGGTTTCCGGCATTCTCGAACCCTATTATTACGTTTCGCCGGCCCTGGTTCTGATTATTGCCGTGATGCTGATGCCGCTTATCCTCGGCCTTAGCTATGCGTTTCGCGATATCCGCATTCTCAACCCGTTTAGTGGCGGGTTTGTGGGCTTGGCCCATTTCCAGACCCTGATGCACGACAGCGCCTTTTTGGGCGCGCTGATCAATACCGCCTGGTGGACTTTTGGCTCGCTGTTTTTCCAATTTACACTGGGACTGGTATTGGCCTTGCTGCTGAACCGCCATTTTGTTGGCCGTCGTCTGGTCCAGGCGCTGGTATTTTTGCCTTGGGCGGTACCCACATTCCTTTCAGGTTTGAACTGGGCCTGGATGTTTAACCCGGTGGTGGGCCCGCTGCCCCACTGGATGGTCAGCCTGGGCATTATGGAAACACCGTTTAACATCCTGTCCGACCCGGACCTTGCGATGTGGGGGCCGATTGTTGCCAATATCTGGTTTGGCATTCCGTTTTTTGCCATTACCCTGCTCGCCGCCCTGCAATCCATCCCCGGCGAGCTGTACGAGGCCGCATCCATCGACGGGGCCAATACCCGCCAGCAGTTTTTCAGCATCACCATTCCCTTCCTCGCGCCCACCATCGCGATCACGTTGATGCTGCGTACCATATGGATTGCCAATTTCGCCGATTTGATTGTGGTGATGACCAAAGGTGGCCCGGCCGATTCAACCCAGATCGTTGCCAGCTACATTTTCACCCAGGCGTTTCGCCGCCTGGACTTTGGTTATGCCTCGGCCATTGCGGCCGTATTGCTTGTGCTGTTGCTGGCCTATGCGCTGGGTGTGATTGCGCTGCGCCGTGCCATGACCCACGCTGATAGTTAACCCCAAAGGAATTCGGACATGTCAACGCCGGGAAACTCCGTGCTTCGCAAAACGGTTTACTGGGGCACCCATTACCTGATGATTGCCGCCTTTGTCGTTTTTGCGCTCTTTCCACTTTACTGGCTTTTGAAGGTATCGGTAACACCCAACGACATCCTGTATACCGAAGGGGTGCGGATGTGGCCGTCACGCACGACGTGGGACAATTACACCTTTGTCCTGACGCAAAGCCATTTCCCCCATTACTTCATGAATTCAGTGATTGTTTCGGGCTGCACCGCCCTGTTTACCTGCATCATTGCCGCCATCACGGGCTATGCGTTTTCGCGTTTTCGCTTTAACGGCAAAATCATCATCGTTGCCCTGATGCTGATCACGCAGATGTTTCCGCTGGTGATGCTGATCGCGCCAATTTTCCGCATTCTGGCCCCGCTGGGTCTGACCGACAGCCTGACCGGGCTGATCATTGTTTACACCGCCTTTAACGTGCCCTTCGCCACCTTTCTGATGCAATCCTTCTTTGATGGCATCCCCAAGGATCTGGAAGAAGCCGCCATGATAGACGGCAACACCCGGTTTGAGGCCTTCCGCCGCATCATCCTGCCCCTCACCCTGCCTGGCATTGCCGCCACCCTTGGCTTTGTCTTTACCGCGGCATGGTCGGAACTGTTATTCGCCCTGATGCTGGTCAGCAGTGAATCGGCCTCTACCTTCCCGGTTGGCTTGCTCAGTTTTGTTTCAAAATTCGGTGTCGATTTCGGACAAATGATGGCCGCCGGCGTGCTGGCCCTGATCCCTGCCTGTGCCTTCTTCCTGCTGATCCAGCGTTATCTGGTCCAGGGGCTGACGGCTGGTGCTGTCAAAGGATAAAAGAGGACAAAATGGCTTCAATTGAAATTACCAATGCCCGCAAAAGCTATGGCGCCGTCGATGTGCTGCATGGCATCAATCTCGATATTCAGGACGGCGAATTCATCGTTCTGGTTGGCCCGTCGGGCTGTGGCAAATCCACCCTTTTGCGCATGATTGCCGGGCTGGAGGAAATCACCTCGGGCGACATCAGCATCGACGGCACTGTTATTAACGATCTGCAACCCAAGGACCGCGACATTGCGATGGTGTTTCAGTCCTATGCGCTGTACCCGCACATGACCGTTGCCGAAAATATGAGCTACGCCCTGACCCTGCGTAAAACGGCAAAGGAAAAAGTCGCCAGCGCCATTGAAAATGTGGCTGGCATTCTGGGCCTGAATGCCCTGTTGGAGCGTCGCCCCAAGGCCCTGTCGGGCGGGCAGCGCCAGCGTGTGGCAATGGGCCGTGCCATTGTTCGCCAGCCCCAGGCCTTTTTGTTTGACGAACCGCTGTCAAACCTGGATGCCCGCCTGCGCGAACAGATGCGCACCGAAATCCGCAAACTGCACCGTCGCCTGGGGGCCACATCGGTTTATGTCACCCACGACCAGATCGAAGCCATGACAATGGCGGACCGCATTGTCGCCATGTATAGCGGCATTGTGCAACAGGTTGGCACCCCGCTTGAGATTTATGACCGGCCCGCCAACATCTTTGTTGCGTCCTTCATTGGCTCGCCCGCGATGAATTTCCTGGAAGGCCTCTATCAGGCCGAGGGGGACAGTGCTGCCATTACCCTTGATGATGGCACCATCATTCCCGTTTTGCCATCCGGCCAGGCCGAAAACGGCAAGCATATCACGCTTGGCGCACGGCCCGAACATATCGACATTGTCGAAGATGGCTCCAGCCCGTCGGTCAATTCAACGGTCGAACTGATCGAACCAATGGGTCTGTCAACGCTGGTGCATGTCACCCTGGCGGGCAAGCCGGTTAAAATTTTCACCCTGGCCCGGCCCGATCTTGCCATTGGCAGTCAGGTGCAAATCGCCTTTAACATGAACAAAACCCATATCTTTGATCGCCAAAGCGAACTGCGTCTGCGCCCGCTAACCGAACCGGTTGACGCGCAACAGGCTTAAACATGGAATGAGATTGCCTTTGTTAACAGCTACCCTGCTGTAAGGGGCAATCTCTTCAAATTTCCAACATAAAGAATAAAAGGAAATGTGATAGGCTATCCTTTCTTGCCTTTGGGCAGGTCAGCCTCTTCACACTTCTCATGCACGTCACCACATAAAAATCAGGAGCGCCCCAAAAGACGGTTTCTTCGTCACGGCAATACACAGTACCGGAAGCAATATCATGGGAATGTCTGGCAAAATCCTGCTTTTTGCCATCAGCCTTTTTCTAATGACCGCCGCATCACAGGCGCGTCAGTCTCTTACTATTGTGACCAACAACTACCCGCCTTACATCACCGCCGACAGAAACAGCTCTTTTCTGGGCGACCTTTTCCATGAAATTGGCGCGCGTATCGGCATTGATTTTGAATTTCAGTTTTATCCCTGGAAACGCGGAGAACAAGCGGTTGCCGAGGGCAAAGCCTGGGGCACGATCCCTTATCGCAAGTCAGAATCCCGCGAAAAAAAATTCCTGTTTTCCGATGCCCTTTATCTCGCAGACTCGCATTTTTTTGCCTATAGCGCCGATGGCACCAAGCCCCCCATCACATTCAATGACCTGACAGACTTGCGTCCCTATCGTATTGGCGGCATTCAGGGCTATTATTACGAACCGTGGTTTGAAAATGCCGGGCTGGATGTTCAATATTCCCATTCAGAAGAGCAGAATTTCCAGCTTTTGCAACGGGGCCGTATTGATCTGTTTACAACGGCAACCACGATGGGCTGGTATGTGATCGAAAACCTTTTTCCCCCCGAAGAAGTCGCCAAATTCTACACTCTGGACAAACCGCTGGTCGCAGGCGAAGGGTTGTTTTTGATGACGTCAAAGAATTATCCGCAAACCCGCATACTGCTTGAAAAATTCAATCGTGGCCTGCACGAAATCAAAACCGATGGTACATACACCCGGTTGGTTCACAAGCACGGCCTGATCATGACCTATTAAAATCGCCCTGCGGCAGAAAATTGGAATATTCTGCGATATTTCCTTAAAAAAACGCGTTCATCCTCCACCCTGACGCCAAGCGGCGGACCAACAGAGCAACATTCCACCTTTTTCACGCAACAATTCATGCGCTTCGCGACAATCGAGGCGGCGGTGTGCTATCTGATATGCAGAATTGCACTGCCTGAATGACAACAGAATTGACAGGCACACATCGCGGGAAACGCCCACTTCTTTTCGGGATCCACCGCCGATCTGAACCGACAGGGAATTAAAAATGCGTACTGTTTATGTAAACGGCAATTACGTGCCGGAAAACGAAGCATCCGTTTCAATCTTTGACCGCGCCTTTCTGTTTGCGGACGGTGTTTATGAAGTCACCTCCGTGCTGGATGGCAAACTGATCGACTATCACGGGCACATTGCCCGCCTGGAACGGTCGCTTAAGGAACTGGGCATCAATTATCCGGTCGATAAAGATGCCATGCTGGAAATTCATCGCGAACTGATCCGCAAGAACGATGTCAATGAAGGCATGATCTACCTTCAGGTTTCGCGCGGTGCCGCCGCCGACCGCGATTTCATGTTCCCGTCCGCCGATGTGAAACCGACTGTTGTTCTGTTTACGCAAAGCAAATCGCTGATCAAAAGTGCCGCTGCCGAACGCGGCCTGAAAGTTGCCAGCTTCCCCGATCAGCGCTGGCGCCGCTGCGATATCAAAACTGTTCAGTTGCTCTATTCTTCGCTGGTCAAAAACGAAGCCGCGAAAAAAGGGGCCGACGATGCCTGGCTGGTGCTCGATGGCAAAGTGACCGAAGGCTCATCGAACAATGCCTATATTGTTGATGAAAACAACACCATCATCACCCGCGAACTGTCCAACGACATTTTGCATGGCATTACCCGCAAGGCAATTTTGCAGTGTGCTGCCGAACTTGACCTGAAGGTTGAAGAACGCGCCTTCACCATTGCCGAAGCACAAAAGGCAAAAGAAGCCTTCATTACTTCGGCGTCATCCTTCGTCTATCCGGTCATTGAAATTGACGGCGCAAAAATCGGCGATGGTGTCCCCGGACCGATTGCCAAACGCCTGCGCGAAATCTATATCGAAGCCAATCGCGCGGCCGCCATCTAAGGCCCGATACACATAACAAAAAACGCCGTCTGACGATCAATCAGACGGCGTTTTTTTTGATCAATATTCTTGCAAACACTACCAGCAAAAATCGCCCATTGCATAGGTCACATGGCGGCCGGTCACTTCCAGTAACTGGTCCAGCCGTGCCTTTTCCGGCAGGGTACCGCGCGGGGCGTCCAGTTCCTCGGCATGGATACCACCGGTGACAAAGGCGATATCCAACCCCGCTGCATTGGACCCAGCCACATCGGTCGACAGGGAATCTCCCACCACCAGCAATCGGGCATCGGGCCCCATATCAAAGGCCTGAAGGCAGAAATCATAGGCACTCGCCAGCGGCTTGCCTTCCCAGCACACATTACCGCCCAGTTCCTCATACCGCCCGGCTATGGCCCCGGCGCAAATAATGCGCTCGCCCCCGCGGATCACTTCACGGTCCGGGTTCGGGCACAGCATGGGCAAATCCCGCGACAGGGCCAAATGCAGCATGTCTTCATATTTTGACACCGGATCATGGTCGTCATCCGGGCCGGTAACAAGCATCCAGTCGGCCTCTTCAAGCGTGTCCACCACCTCGACATCCTGGTCTTCAAACATCGAATGATCGCGCACCGGCCCCACCCGAAACACCTTGCGCCCCAGTTTGGCATACCAGGCATCCACCCGGTCACGTAATTGGTGATAGGCAATTTCGCCCGATGCCACCGCCGGACCATACAAATCCCGGTCAATACCCATTTCTTCCATCCGGGCAATCACCACGCTGGACCGGCGCGGCGCATTGGACAGCAACGCCACCGGAATACCGGCATCTTTCAGGGCCTTCATCGCCGAGATCGAATTGGGATAGGGTGTTACGCCATCATGGACAACGCCCCACAAATCCAGAATCACCGCATCATAATTTCCAATCACCTCGGACAGGCCATTAATCATCTGATAGGGCGTTTGCGGCATCGGTTTTCTCCTGGAAATTTGAGATGGTAATACCAACGGCTCAGTCCTGCCGGGCTGTTTCCGATGTTGCGGTTTATTTTGCAGTGTCGGGCGTTACAGCCTCAGGCATTGCAGCTTCCGTTTTTTGCTCAGGTTGCGCCACAGATTGTTTGGCAGCCTGCACTTCATCAATCGCGGCATGCTTGCCACTGATTTCCGGGAAAGCCGCCCCCACCGCATCGGCGACCGAGGCAAAACCATCCTGGCGCAGGCGTTTTTCCAGATCGTCGCATATTTCCGCTGCCAGGCCCGGTCCTTTGTAAATCAGTGCCGTATAAAGCTGCACCAAAGATGCACCGTTCAAAATCTTTTCATAGGCATCCTTGCCCGATGCAATTCCGCCCACACCAATTAACGGCACCTGCCCCTTGGTTAGCTGGTAAAAATCCGCCAGAACCTTGGTCGATGGGGCCATCAGGGGCGGGCCGGAAAGCCCACCGGTTTCGGACTGGTCATAGCTGTTCAAGCCCACCGGGCGATCAATGGTGGTATTAGAGACAATCATGCCATCAATTTTCAAATCCAGGACAACACTGGCAATATCGGCCTTGTCCTCGTCCGTCAGGTCCGGGGCGACCTTTAATAAAACCGGGATACCCGGTGCTGCCGCGTCGCGTTCAGCCATCACCGCACGCAACAGAGCCACCAGCGGATCACGCCCCTGCAAGGCCCGCAGACCCGGCGTATTGGGCGAGGACACATTGACCACCAGATAATCGCAATACGGGCCAAGGGCCCGAACACCTTTGACGTAATCTTCGGTGGCATCGGCGGCATATTTGTTTTTGCCCAGATTGGCCCCCAAAATGCCGCGCCGGGCGCGTTTGCGCAGGCGGGTGGCAACAATCGCCGCCCCCTCATTGTTAAAGCCCATGCGGTTAATCACCGCCCGGTCGGAATACAGGCGAAACAGGCGGGGTTTGCGGTTGCCGGGCTGGGGTTCGGGGGTCACGGACCCGATTTCAACAAAGCCAAAGCCCTGATCGAGCATCCGGTTGGGAACCTCGGCATTTTTATCAAACCCGGCAGCAAGTCCCACCGGGTTAGGGAATTTGCGCCCAAACACCTCGCATTGTAAAAGCGGGCTGGCATCATTTGCCCCGTCGGGTTTGGGCACCAGATTATGCTTTAACGCCCAAAGCGCCAGACCATGCGCCCATTCCGGGTCCGTCCAGCGTATTACCGGCAAAACAAAAGATTGATACCACCCCACCCGTCTGGCTCCGTCTCTGTGTTTATTTCTGGTGTTTGTTCCTGCCCCTGTTCTTACGCGCACGAACCGGCGGGGGCAAGTAATGTGTGATCCCAAAACGCCTTATACCGGCATTTTCACCGCTATTTTTACCGTTGTTTTCACAGGTATTTTAGTAGGCAGCTCAAGCGAAAAAGACGATGCTTTGCCATCCTCAACAATCTGGTAGCTACATCAACTGATCGGCACGCCCCACAAAAGCAACATTCGCCAGATTGACTTTAAGTATAAAATTTATATCTAAGCAGAAACATCTTTACCAAAGGATACCAGATGACCTCGACCGATATTCTCTTCAAACCCTTTAAAATCAAATCACTGGAGCTTGCCAACCGCATCGTCATGGCACCCATGACCCGCTCCAAGGCGCCGGCGGGCATTCCCGGCGATGCCAATGCCGCCTATTACAAACGCCGTGCCGAAGGCAAGGTCGGGCTTATCCTGTCGGAAGGTACGGTGGTGAGCCGTCCGGCATCGCGCAATGAAGCCGGCATTCCGTTCTTTCATGGCGATGCGGCCCTGGCTGGCTGGAAAAAGGTGATTGATGGCGTGCATGAAGCAGGCGGTAAAATGGGCCCGCAGATCTGGCATACCGGGTCAGTGGCCGGGATGTCCGGCTGGGAACCTGAAAGCCCGGTTGAAAGCCCGTCCGGCCTTGTCGCCCCGGACAAACCGCGCGGCCAGGCCATGAGCGCGGAAGACATCGCCGATACCATCGCCGCCTTTGCCCGTGCCGCGGCCGATGCCAAACGCCTGGGCTTTGACGTGGCGGAAATTCACGGCGCACATGGCTATCTGATTGACCAGTTCTTCTGGGACGGCACCAATCACCGTGATGATCAATATGGCGGCAAAACCATTGCCGAGCGTTCGCGCTTTGCTGTTGAAGTTGTTGCCGCCGTGCGCAAGGCCGTTGGCCCCGACTTCCCGATCATACTTCGTCTGTCGCAGTGGAAACAGCAGGATTACGCCGCCCGCCTTGCCACCAGCCCGGCAGAAATGGAAAGCTGGCTGGCACCGCTGGCCAATGCCGGTGTCGATATTTTCCATTGTTCGCAACGCCGTTTTTGGGAATCGGAATTTCCCGAAATTGATGGCGAGGATGGCCTTAACTTTGCCGGTTGGGCCAAGAAAATTACCGGGGCGGCCACCATCAGTGTCGGCTCAGTCGGGCTTTCGGGCGATTTCATCGGCTCGTTCTCGGGCCAGGAAGTCAGCAATGCCGGCATCGAAAAACTGCTGACCCGCATGGAACGCAACGAATTTGACCTGGTTGCCGTGGGGCGTGCCCTGCTCAGTGACCCTAACTGGGTACAAAAAGTGCAGCAGGGCAATGGCGACAAGGTAAAAACCTTCACCCCTGCCGCACTGGCCGAACTGGTCTGATCCGGCAAAACGGGCCGGTAACGGACATAAACTCTGTTACCGGCTATTTTCCTGTCACATTGTCAGGGTAGTTTCAGGTTGTCTGCCCTAAAACGCACAGGAGCCTGTCATGACGGAAGACGACATTCGCCGCCTGCGCCAAAACATCGCCCGTCACCCGGCACAGACATTTCATTTCCCTGAAATTTACGGCAACGGGTGGGATGACCTGTATATCGGCGACAAGGTTAAACTGGGGCATCAGTTTCTCGATGCCGTCAGGGCCGGAAAATTCCCCGGTGTGGCCGATACCGGCACCAAAAAAGACGGTGGCCGGGTCTATCAAAAAACCGACAGCCTATGAAAGGCAGGGTCATACCCCGCCTAACCAACGTCATCTGGCAAAATATGAACGCCATCCTGATCCAGGCGCACATCATCGACACGAAACACGTCCTGAACTTTCAGCGTGGCATATAAATGCGGAAACAGGGTGCCGCCCCGTGCCGGTTCCCATTTGATATGCGCTTCCAGCGGGGCCACAGGCACATGCAACAATTTCAAATGATCGCGCCCGGCATAATGCAGCGCCAGTGTTGCCGCCAGTGTCTCTCGGGTGGAAAAATGGATAAAGCCATCCGCAATATCATGCGGCGCCCCTTTATACTCGCCAAGCGCAACGGCTTTCGCCCATTCGTCGCTGCCAAGTACACGGTAAATGATTTGATCGTTCATGGCTGCACATTAGGGCAACTGCAACATCCGGGCAATGAAATCTCATATCAAAACCCGTTTTCACAATATTTTCATGCTGCCATAACATCTGCACAAAAAGATATTCTAAATATTCCAACTTACAAATAGTGACAAAAAGCAAAGGCAATTTGCCACCTGATAGTTGGTATTAAAATGAACAAACGTTACGCCCGTATTTTTTCTTTATCCTGCTGACTATTTTTCTCGGGACATTTGCCACCCAATTGTCTCCCGCCCTGCGTCAGGACTTTTTCCAGGGCAGCATCTGGGAAAACGGTTATGCCGTAATCACCAACTTCTTAATTGTGTTGGCGGTTTTTGATTATGCGTTTGATAAACACATTCTGCCCCGGCTTGTCGTCATTCTCATCATGTTGAATACCGCCATATCCGTGACGGTGGGCGTCTCGTCTGAACTCTATGAAAACTGGGACCTTACGACCCAAAACGAAGTTCTCGCCATACTCGTTCTGACGGTTGTTATTTATGGTTCGATTTTAAGGATCATGTATCGCCTCATTCAGGAACGGGGAAACAACAAATCTCCTCTCCCATAAACCCAACCGGAAAACGAAAATCAAACGAACCGGGGTGCAAGGGCGAAACAGCCCCATGAACCATCACCCTGTCTGCTCAACCGGCTGAATTAAAATATCCGCCGGAATATTCCAGTTTGCATGCAAAATACGGATTTGCCTCAGCGAGAGCCCGGCCTTGCGATTGATAAATTCCGATGCCCGCGACCGACTGCCCAAAACCCGGCCCAGTTCCGCCCTCTCAATGCCGTTCTGTTCCATATAAAACAGCACGGCTTCAACCGGGTCGGGTGCGGCTATCGGGAAACGCTGCTCTTCGTATTTATCAACAAGAATCCCCAGCAATTCAAGTTGATCGTGAGCTTCCGTCCCTTCCTGGGCGTCCCACAGCTCGCCCATCAATTCCAGGGCGTTCTCATAATCAGCGTCGGTATGGATCGGCTTGATATTTGGCATCTGTTGCTCCTGCAACCATGTACCCAATCTAAAACTGGTCAATCGAGGTGGCGTCAATCTTGTCATATTCAGCATGCGTGCCAATAAATTTTATCCAGGCAATTCCCGCACTAAACTTGAAACTGACAATCAGTCGATAATCATTACCGTGAATTTTAAACCGGACCCGCTCGCCATTAAGAACCTTCGCGGTTGAAAAATCATTCAGCACATCTTGCGTTGTCTTCCAGTCCGCCTTTCTTGCCCGGTCAAACCATGCTCGAAGCGGTTGTTCCGTTTCAGGATGCTTCTCCCAAAAGCCAATCAGACTGCTTCGCTTGATAATACGCAATAAGTGTCTCCGGCAAAGGACAGACAGAATGGAAACAAACGCCTGTCACATATTGTCAATAGCATGGCTGAACACAAACAGCAAGGGAATGTTCCAAAAAATGGAACATTCCCTTGTCAGATCATAAATAGATTTGACTATTTCACTACGCGATTAGCTTGCGAAGTTCGACGGAAACAGCGCCCGTTTGGCAGCCTCATCCATTTCGGTTTTGAAATTGTGTGAAGCCATCAAATTGCGAACACGTTCCACCGCCTGGCGCGAATTGATGAAATCAAACCAGCGTGCCAGATGCGGGAAACTTTCAAGCGGGATGCTTTCGCCCTTCATGATATAGGGCGCACGGTCCACCCAGCCCCACAGCGACATGTCGGCAATGGTGTAATCATTGCCCACCAGATGATCCCGCCCGGCAAGATGCGTATTTAGCACACCATAATGCCGTTCAATCTCGCGGCGGTAGCGGTTGATGGCATAGTCATTGGGTTGCGGGGCGGCGTGTTGAAAATGCACCGCCTGGCCGGAAAACGGCCCAACACCACTGGCAATGAAAAACAGCCAGGACAGCAATTCGCCCCGGTCTTCATCTTTACCCAGGAATTTGCCGGTTTTTTCCGCCAGATACAGCAATATCGCCGAACTGTCGAACACGCGCACCTCCGTGCCGCCCGGCCCATCCGTATCCACAATGGCGGGAACCTTGCCATTGGGATTGATCTTTAAAAAGGCCTCGCTGTGCTGCTCCCCCTTCTTGGTGTCAACCGGCACAGCCTCATATTCAAGGCCTGCTTCTTCAAGGAAAAGCGCGACTTTGGCCGGGTTTGGTGTGGGGTGGAAATAGAAACGGATCATTGAAAATGTCTCCTTTTGCCAACAAAGGGCTGGCGAATGACTTGATTTTTAAAACGATCATTCCATAATGACATCATACAGAGTCAAACGCAAGCCTTGCCGATAAATCAGAAATCTGTCAGGGAAATGACAGTGCCTGTTTCATGCAGGCGTCGGCGTGGCAATTCACAAGGATGTCCGATGATTGAACTTTATTACTGGCCCACACCCAACGGCCACAAGATCACGATGTTTCTCGAAGAGGCAGGACTGGATTATGAAATTCACCCGGTGAATATCAGTGCCGGAGACCAGTTCAAGCCCGAATTCCTCGCCTTTTCGCCCAATAACCGCATGCCCGCGATTATCGACCGTGTCCCGGCCGATGGCGGTGATCCGATTTCGGTTTTTGAATCCGGTGCAATTTTGCAATATCTGGCCGAAAAAACCGGCAAATTCCTGCCAACCGATGTGCGTGGCCGCAAAACCGTGATGGAATGGCTGTTTTGGCAGATGGGCGGCCTTGGGCCGATGCTGGGCCAAAACCACCATTTTGGCACCTATGCGCCGGAAAAAATCCCTTATGCCATCAATCGTTATGTCAATGAAACCAACCGCCTTTACGGGGTGCTCAACAAGCGCCTTGAAGGCCGCGATTTCATTGCCGATACCGGCTATTCCATTGCCGATATGGCCTGCTACCCCTGGATCGTACCCCATGAACGCCAGCAGCAGAACCTGGATGATTTTCCCAACCTGAAACGCTGGTTTAATGCCATTGGCGAACGCAAAGGCACGATTGATGCCTATGCCAAAGGCAAGGCGGACCATTTCACGCCGACAGTGACCGAAGAAAGCAAAAAAATCCTGTTTGGCCAGAATTCCAAAACCGGCCAAAACTGATTTGCCCAAACGCAAAAAAGACCCGCCCTGCCAAAAACGGCAGGGCGGGTTTTACTTCTTGCTCAACCAACAACAAACAGGCTGGCAATCAGGCCGACAATCACCAGAATACCCGAGGCAATCATCACTGCCCCGTCACGCAAAATCATTGCCAGGCCAAAGCCTGTCACAACAAGCATCGGCAGGGCGGCGGCAAATGGGAAAACTTCCAGTAACGGTGTGGGCAACACCAATAACAAACAAATCCCGGCGGCAATGCGCACCGTGCGCTGCGTAAACAGCATTTGCAAACGTTCGTGAAAATGGCGATCCAGCCAGTGGGCAACCGGATCCATTTTTTTCATCGCCCGTTCCAGCCGGTCGCCCTCCACTTTTTGCCGTTCCAATATATCAGGCAGCCAGATATGCCGACGCCCCAGCACAATTTGCCCGGCAAACAGGGCAACAATAATGGCCAACACCGTCGGCATTCCGGGGAACGCACCCAGGGGCGACATACCAACCAAACCCGGTATCAGAAAAAACGGCCCATAACTGCGATAGTTCAGCGCATGGGTCATTTCACCGACCGATACCTTTCCCCGGCTCCGGCCAATATCAATCAGCCGATCAATAATACCGGTGACGGGATTACGATTTTTGCCGGTGTCTTTTGGGCGCGAATTCTCATTTCCGCGATCAGACATGGAATAATTCATAATCTGCCAACGTCAAACAGGCGTGCGGGTTCCAAAATATGGTTTTGCAACCCGACCTTCCCTGTCGGCTCTCACAATCCGAACTAACTCTCCATCCGCTTGTCGCTACTGCGTTTGACCACCGAAATGCCCAGCACGGCCAGCGCCACACCCCAGATCGGGCTGGTATTAACCAGGGCGGCAATAATCGCCGGGGCCTCGGTTGGCGTCAGCACGATGGCCGCCGCAATGGCCCCCATCATCAAAATCCAGGTCAGGGCCACGGCATAGCCAAAACTGGGCCGCCAGCGCCGCACATAGGCATCGGCAGAGGATATTTCCGCCTGAATGGTCTTGTTCACCGCCTTGATCACCGCGCTATCGTGCTTTAATTCAGCGCGCATCAGGGCTTCGGCATGGCGGTTGGCTTCCGCAATTTGGGCAGCCTTCACATCCCCCTGCCCGACCAGATCCTGCATATCCCGCAGGCCCTTGGCAGTACTTTTGGCAACCGGATTGTCAATCGCCTCCAGCCCCGCCCCCACCGCCTTAATCAACAAGGGCAAACCAATTTGTGCCAGAATTGCCGGTATCATCACGTCCTCCTTACACATAAAAACAGCGGCATCACCAAACCGATACCGCCTGCATCTTTGCCAATATCCCGGCGTCGCCTAACCAATCCCCGCATAAAAAACATGATTGCCAATGTCACAAAGCGGCACATGCCCGCGCGCCCACCATGGGTCAGATTGCGCAGTGTGATAGTGGGTTGCACCTTGCACCAGGTCGGGCAAACGGCCCTCTAACGCCCGCCGCGCCACCCGGCGACACAGGCGAAAGGCCGGGTCGCGGTCATTGACCCGCAGCAACTTTTCCCGGTTCGGGTCGCCCGCGTTCCAGCAGGAAAATTGCCCCTTTTTCAAACACACACTGACAATATCGTTACCCCACCAATACCCCCCGCGTGCCTTGGCAAAGGCCACCCGGTTCACAATCACCGCCGCCACTGCCTCGATCCCGGCCAGTTCCTCGCCACGGGCTTCGCCATAAAGGGTACGGGCTAAAATATCGACCGGCTGTAAATCGGCCAGCGCGGCAACCGTCTCGTCTTTCTGCTTCACATAAGGGCTCATCGCAATTTCCTGTTTTCCAAACAATATTCAGCCCGGGTCCCGGCTTTCCAGCTTGGCTTCAATGCGCAGCAAATGCGCGGTCAGTCGCCGTTCCACATCCTTCAAATAAGGGATTGAAACATAGTTCCGTGCCACATCCAGCTTAAACCCCGCCAATGCCTCCCGGGTGTCCTGAATGTCGCGCTGTCCCCTGGCCGACAAACGATCCAGATCGCGTTGAAATTCGGCCCGGCTGCGCCAAATCAGCCAAAACAGCCCCGCCAGCACCGGCAGTTCCACCATCGTCAGCCACCAGCCCAGATCCACCGGTTCCGTGATCATGATTTTCCCCATAAAAAAGACCCGCCGGAAAACCCCGGCGGGCCAGTTCAGGAGTTTCTCACCATTAAGAAACGTCCCCCTATTCGTAAGCTCGCGTCATCGCTACACGGATCGCATCAATTTTTCTGCGCCACACCGCGCGCTCATCCGTGCTGCTCAGGCCTCGGGCCCCAGCACGGCAAAGGAAATTTCCTGCCATGCGACACCCATCGCAACCGGCAGGTCTGAATATTTATTGCTCAGGCTTTTTTGCACCGCGCTGCGATCATCGCAGAACGGCGGGGCGGCATCGCGGCATATTCCATCCCGAACACCATGTCGCAAAAAACAACCCTTTAGGATAGCAACTCTCTCAAAACCTATTCTTTAATATAGATTAGAATGGCGTTAAGCGAAAACAATAGCCGACGCAACTTTTAGGCGATATTTTTCGCCATATTCTTACAACGCTTTGATTCACCATTCATTTTACGGCGAAAATTCCTGTTCGACACAAATGACATCGCCCGCCGGTCGCCAATCCCGGCCAAAAGCCGCACGGGTCACCCGCGGCAGACGCACCGGTTCAGCCAAAATACATCCCGCCACCGCATCCAGCCCATCGTCGCGGTTGCCGCCGCCCGGTCGCCATTCGCGCATTTCCCGAATAAAAGGCCCGTGCCAGATGGCGCGATACCCATGCAACAGCCCGGCAGCCAGCACCGCGCCAAAAGCATCGCCAATCCGGGCTTCCTTGTTGCGCGTTTCATGAAATTCCACCACCGATGCCACGCAGCCCCCCTGTTTCAGGCAACGGCGCAAAATATTGGGCAAAAACCGGCCAATGCCGTTGGTTTCCACTCGTACCACCGGCAAATGATGCCGTTTCACAAATGCCGCCACCTGCCTGCATAACTGGCTGGCTTCATCTTCCTGGTCCAAAAGGGCGGGGCTGGTTTTAAGATAGGCCACATCATGCAGCCAGTATTCCCCCTGATCGCAGATATAAACCGCCGCAATTACCGCGCCATCCTGCCCCTTGCCACCAAAAGACGGATCAAAATGGCAGCTTGCCGCCACCATGCGCCGCGCCCCAATGCGCAAGCGAAATTCGCCATTGGCACTTTCAAATTCGGCATCCTCGTCATAAGGGTGCAAACGTGCCGGGTCCAACGCACCCTGGTCAGGCGGCACCATTTCCAGCATCATCTGGCTGGCAAATTTGCCCGCCGCCGTCCGGGCGCGAATTTGCGCAATTTTTGCCAGCGAAAACCGTTCCGGCCACGCCGATTGCCCGCTGGCATCGATAATCGGCAGACAAAACCGCGCAAACCCCGCCAAAAATGGCGCATCCTCGCCGGTTTCCGGCCGGGTTTCATCGGCATAGATCGAATAATAACTATGCGGCGTGCCAATAAAAACCTGCATCCCACCGGGGCTAAGGACATAGGAAATCTCGCCCAGTTTTTCGCGCAGTTCGGCCCGTTTATGCGCGGTGTCACAGGTCTTGGGCACCTCCACATCATCACAAATCACCACATCGGCGCGCGACCCGGTAATATTGCCGCCAATGCCCGCCGCCTGCATTGACGGGTCGCGCAATTCACCGGGCCGGTTAATGGTAAAACGTTCCGCCCCCCAGTCACTCAACCGCGCCGGAATGGCGGGTTTTAGCAGCGGATGGCGCTCCACAATGCGTTTCACATTGCGCACCATCTTTTTTGCCAAATCCAAATCCGCCGCCAGCACCAAAATGCGCAAATCCGGGTTGCCATAAAGCAGCCAGGCGCAAAACAGCCCCACCATTGTCGATTTGCCACTATTGCGAAATGCCATCAGCAACAGGTCTTTGGGGCCATGATCATGATGGTGCTGCAACCATTGCGCCATTTTCTGATGATGGGCAGGTGTTTCCAGGCCCAGCGCCCGGTTCCATATCCAGACAAATTCGGCAAGGCTGGCCCGCTCAACACTCACGCTTTTGCCCCCTTGTCTTTGCCTTTAACCTTCTGCTTCCCGTTGCAGTGCCTTGCGGGCATCCGCAATCAGGCAGGAAATGTCATCGCTGTTATCATCGTTCTGTTTTTGCCCGCTCCCTATGCCGGTTGCACCATTTGGCGCGGTCCCGGCCAGGTCCCCGTCGCGCACCCCGCGCAACAGCTTGATCAGGCTTTCCAAATGGGCCAGGGCGGCCTTGCACGCAGCCTGATAATTGACAAACCCCTTGGCATCCATCACCCCGGCGGCTTCGTCGGCCACCCGGTGATACGCCTTGCGCGCCCGGCGAATGTCGGTTGGCAGGCTGCGCAACAATTCATCGCGCAACCGCGCCAGCCGGAAATCATGCACATTGTTGCGTTCGTCCAGGTCCTGCCCCGCGCCATTCCCCGCCCCTTCCGTTTTGATCATACCCAGCCCCCCTTACGCCGCACCACCCGCACATAAATCCAGCAGCCGCGCATCATTCAACCGCCCCGGCCAATAGGACAGCCCGCGCACATAACCGTTTAAAAACCCGGACGCCCCGCCATAGGACCCAATGCGCAAATGGCGAAAATTGCGCGGCAGGGCAAAGCCGCCCGGCGATGTCAACACGCCATTGATGGTGGCAACGGCAATTTCATCATCCTCAAAGGCAATGGCCAACCTGTTGCCGGTACCGGGATTCAGCGCCCCATACAGCGATTGCGTCACGATCTGCTGCCCGCCCTTGCGCAGGCTGATGCGCAACTGATTGGCCGCACTGTCATATCCCAAATCAAGATGATCATCATTCAGGCTGGCGGAATAAAGCTGCATCACCCGCCAAATCCCCTGCCAGGCGGCAGGCAGGGACACATCAAAAAACAGGGTTCCACCGCCGGGCTTAAACCAGCCGGTTGTTAAATCCAGCATCACATCATCGCCATTGCGCGCGGCCGGGATACCATTGCTGATCATGTCGCTGCTGGCAACAGGGGCGGCCTCCAGTTGCGCATTCCACACCAAAACCGATGCGCCTGCCCCGCTTAACGCCGTGCTGATTTTCGGGTAACGACTGCTGGCCGATGCAGCCTCGGCAAAGCCCACCCGCTGCCATTTCTCGCCCAGCGTTACCGCATGTTGCGATGGTCCATTCACCCCGCCCAGCGTCATATCCGCCGTGCCCGAAACCGCCCGCATCCAGATGGCAAAGGCATGAACCGTGCCGACGGCAAGGTTATCGACCCGCTGATAAAGGTTGGCCGTACCATCGGCAAAATCAATTTGCGTGGCAGTGTTGCTGCCGTCCGGCGCTGTGCCCGCATTTGGCTGCACCGTCACACCGCTGCTTTTTTCCCACATCGCGTTGGTAAAATCGGTGGAATGGCGCAGCAAATTGGCCGATGCCCCCTCAATCCGCAGGCCAAGGGCCCGGCCTTCGCCATCAAATTCAAAAACCGGCTGGTGGGCCGCAACACTTGCAATCACGCCATTTTCGTTGCGTGCCATAGTGTCGCTGGCGCGTGTCACCTGCAAATAATCCGTTAACGGCAAAAACCGCATCGCCATATCACTGGTCCCGTTTTCAAATGGGCTGCAAACAAAAACCCCGCCTGCACGAAAATAGACGGGGCCGATTTGACAAAATCATCACGTATCGCTAGGCACTAAGCCGCACCGCATGAAACCAGCTTGCCAGGCTGGTTGCCACAATATGGCGGGTATCACTCGCCCCATGTGCCACCCGCACCCGAAAGGCATTATCCGTGCCTATTCCGGCGCGTGCGATGCCGCTACAGCGCAAAATCTTGCGGCCATCGGCACCGTTGGGCAGGGTATCCACCCCTTGCAGGTGCATGTTCCAGCCGCCCGCCCCCAACCGTTCGACAAACACCATGCCCTGCACGGACTGATCCGCCAGCTCCATGCAAATGCCGATGTCAAAATGGTAAAATCCCGGCGGCACATCATGGATGCCATCGGTTCCCGCATCATAAAGCCCGTGGCTGTCTTCAATGATGCTGTCCCATTCCACCACAAATTCGCCACCCGCCGGGATCGCCTGTTTTTGGGTGCGCAGCATTTTCACCAATGGCCCGCCACTGCGAATGGTCTGCACCTGCCAGCGTGTGCCGTCACAAAAAACATCCACCGCATCACCGCGCAGTGGCAGGGCAAAAATACCCGTATCAACACCGCCATCCACCGGATGCAACACATCCCCCGCCGCAGCCGCAATATCGGTTGCCGTGCCATCACCATTGAAAATGCGAAACGTCACCCCATTTCGCGGCGGTGCACAGGCCGGCAGGGTAATCCGCCCGCCATTGGAAACCCGCACCACCGCCCCGCTTTGCCCCACATCCAGCACCCGGTTGCCCGGTGCATCAATCATGGGGCTGCGCCTTTCATCCTGATAGGCCAGCGCCTGCCGTCCCCGGCAATCCAGCTGCAACAACGCCGTTGCGCTCTGGCTGACAAACCCGGCAAGGGACTGACGCGCCAGTTCTGCCGCGCTATCGGCCTGGTTCGCCGCGCGCAATGCCGTTTCACCGGCCTTTGCCGCTTCAATAATGGCGGCACTATCAGGTCCATTCACCAGTTGCCGGGCAGTTGCATCCCACATAATCGCCCGGTTGGCCTGGGGTGGGGGCAATTGCGCGGCCACCGGAGCCCCCGCCCCGTTTAACCCGCCTTCGGGCAGGCGCAATGTACTGGCAAAACCGGCTTCAACATCGCCCAACGCGGCCAGCACATAATCAAAATCGGCATTTAACACATCGGCCCGCAGGCTGCTGCCGCTGTCATAATGGCTTAGCCGCCGCAGGCCCAAACGGCGCGCAATCACAATATCCGCCCCGTCATCGGGGGCTATGGCAAATGTCACCCGCCCGCCCGTGGCCGCCTGGGTTGCCTGGCCGCCATCTCCGCTGCTGTGTCCCGGGGCCTTATGTAAAGTAATGTCAATATTTTCGGCTATCATCCGGCCATTAACCGTAACCGTCACATCGCCCGGTGCAAAAACGCCAAATTCAAACGGAAATTCGCGGGTTTCACCATCCCCGGCAAAGCGCACGCTGGCAACGGCGCCATCTGCAAAAATCGCCCCCATTCCTAGCTCCCCCAATTATCACGCCGTGCAAACCACGATGAAATTTGCGACAGCGTATTATAGCGCGACGTATCAAGCAGGCTTTGCCGCCGATAGTGCGCGTTCCGGTCAATCACACTGCGTTGCCTTGCATAGGCACCATTGGCCGCATCCTGCACATCGAGCAAACTGCGCGCCGCCCCGCTTAACACCGCCTCGGCAGACCCGGTAGCCCCGGCAGCAATCCCCGAGGCCCCCTGCCGCGCCCTGAGACTGGCCTGCCGGGCGCGCAATTGGCGGGCGCGTTTGGCATCATCTGCCGCCTTTTCCGCCGTTAATGCCTGTTGCTGGCTTTCCCGCTCGGCATTAATCCGCTTTTCTGCTTTGCGGCTTTGATCCCGGCTGTTGGCAATTTCGGCCCCACTTTGCACGGCCCCGGCAATCACCGGGGCCCAGTTTGAAAATCCGCCCATCAGTCATTCACCCCCACTTCACTGCTGACCCCCAGCAACACAAACGGCCCCGGCACATCCCCTTCTATGCGCCAAAGGCCGTTCTGCCCGCCGCGTTTCCACCCCATTGCGCGCACCGTAATATCGCCGCGAAACAATCCCGCTGCCTGATCCAGCACCCGCCCCGCTGCCGGTTTGTGCAGGGGAATGGCGCGCATTCCGCGCCCCACATCCACCGCCAGCCCTGCACTGTCATGCAACCGAAAGGTGGCACTAACCAGCCGCAAACACGCCCCGCCATAGGGGCGCGATCCATCCCCGCCCACCGGCGGCAAGGCAGCAATTTCATGGCGAAAGGGCAGCCCGGCAACAATCGTGCGCGCCGGGCTGGCAAGGCCGATATTCCCGCCCTCCACCATCACATCCCGGTAAAGCTGCCCATCGGCCCACACCGCCACCTTCATGCCATCCAGCAGCCCAAACTGGCCCCAGCGTTCCTGTGACACAGCCGCACTCCCGGCAATTGCCAGGTCAAAGCCCAGCCCATCATCAAACCGGCCCAGAAAAAACCGCCCGTCGCGTTCAATCGCCAGGTAAACGTCACTGCCACTCACCGCGACATTGCGAAAATATCCGTCGGTTTCCTGCCTGCTCCAGGCCGTTACCCCCTCGCTACGATAAAGTGTCAGGGTGGCAAGGCTGCCATCGCCCATCACCACATGCAAAAGCCGCCGGTTGGCATCATAGGCCTGATCAACAGGTGAATGGATCAAATGGCCCGACAGCAACGCCAAATCTGCCGACCCATAGGCCTGCTCCAGATCGGTAAATAAAAACTCCCGCATTTCGCCGCCATTGCGTGCGGCAAAGACCGTTGCCCCGTCAATATTAACCGGCGGCACATTGCGATCTGGCGCACTGCCAATGCGCGTTTGCCGTGTGACCTGAATATTTTGCGGGGTAAGCGGTGTTCCGCTCACCATCCATTCCGCCCCACTGGTAAAAACCTGCAAATCACGGCCCGAAAACACCGCCGAAATCGCACTGACCTGATCGGCCAACAGGGCAAATTCAATCGCCTCGTCATCCAGCCCTTCGCCCAGTTCAAAATTGAACAAATCCCCCGAATGCGACAGCCACAACCGGTTGGGCAAATCGCGCGATCCGCCAATCACCATCCGGTCCTGATGAAATGTCACACTGCGCGGCCAGCCCCGCACCGCCGAAAAGGCCGGTTCGGCAAAATCCTGTGTTTCCCCGGCGTCGGGCAGGTTGGCACGCAAGGTCATTTTGGCGTGTTTGCCATCACTCACACTATCAATTTTGCCTTCCACCCCGCGAATGCGCCATTGCAGGCCGACATGGCCCGCCACAAACACATCCTCGCTTGCCACCAGCGATATGGTCCCGCCGGTGCCCGATGGTTTTATCGACACATAGGGTTCGGCAAACTTATAATAGGGTTGCTGGCGGCTAACGTTCGTTTCCCCCCATACCCAGCTTGTCACCAGCCAGTCCGCATCCGCCTTTGGCACAATGCGGATCGGCATCACATCAGGGTGCACCACCAGCAATGTATCCGCACTTTGCGTCCAGCTTATTTGCGGCAAATGTTTGGCCTCAAACGGTGTAGTCAATTCCTGCACCACCACATCACCGGCATAAACCGTGGCCCGCAAATGCCAGAACACCAGCAAAAACGGCTGATCAACATTATATTCAAACGGCACCAGCCGCACGGGCCCCGAAACCTCGTCAATCAGGCGCACGCCGGGCCGTCGGCACACCCCGCCCGATGGCTGCACAAACACATTGCGCAGCTTTGCCGCGCCGTTGCGATAGGCGGCAATATCGCCGCGCCCCCACAATTCCGGTGCCAGTTCCCCGGCACTGAAGGTCGTTTTTTCCAAAATGCTGCGTGCCATTACCCCCGCGCCTCCAACAGGGGAAAGTCCTCTATCCGGCGCGGTGTTGATTGCTGGGCATCGGCCAGGCGTGCCTGATGAAACAAATCATCCGCCCGCTTGTGCAAATATTCCGCCCGACTTGTACTTTCGGTTAAGGGCAGGCAAAATTCCGCCGCCAGCCGGGAAATCAGGGCCATGTCAAACCAAACCGGAAACGATGCCTCCGCCATCCGGCCGACATAGCGCAAATAGGCACGCCTGCTGGCACAGGCGACAACGCCCTTGCGCAGTTCAAATTCCGGCAATGCGCCCCCTTCTGTTTCCAGCGCCAGCAACCTGATAAAATCACCGGGCAGGGCAAATTCTGCCAATCCGTCAGGCGGGTTATCCTCCGCCCCATCCTGCCCCGCCCGGCGCGACAGCCATGTGCCACGCGCGGCAAACCGCCAAGGATAAGCCGCCAGCATCCCGTCACGCAGGGCGGGGTACAGCATGCCCGCCACCTCCGCCTCCACCGTTTCTTCGGCAAAGGAGGCAATCGGGTTCACACCAATCATCACCAGTGCCCGTGCACACAATGCCACATCGCTCAGCGCCATTTTTCCCTTCCTTCACCCACGAAAAAAGCCCGGCTCACTATTGAACCGGGCGATATTCCCGTTGACCTGCGCATCATCAGGCCAACTTCAATCAATCGGTATTGGTCGTGCCAATCGCCGTCATGTCGCGCACATCAACCCCGTTGGCATCGGCCTGCACCACCAGAAACATCCCGCCCGAAACACCACCATCACGGTTGGTATTGGCAAACATGATGTCGCCGGGGCGTAGCATGTCACGTGCCCCGGCAAAATAATTGGCCGTGTCCACATCCGTTGCCACATCCGGGGTAATGTAATGCCACAGGGTAAAACCATTGGCATATGCCAGAACACTCAGGTTCCGGGCCTTAAAACCTTCCGCCATCTTTACTGCTCCTGAATTTTGCCAAAATCATCATCCCGGCCACCCGCCGGGGACATGGCAGGCACAAAAAAGGCCGCAACATTCCGTCGCGACCTTCCCCTGCCTGCCGTAAATCTGCGTACCGCTACTATTCCTTTGCCAGCAGGCACACCACCCCGGCCCCGTCAATCAGGGTGGCGCCCTGGCTCATGGAATTGCTGATAAAATGCGCCGCCCGGTCGCCATGCCAGGTAATGTCGGTCTGCACATCCGCCCCCACGCCATGACCAATCGCCGTGCGGTGATACCAGAAACAGGCCCGTCCCCCGTCCACCTCCGGCAGGCCCGAATGCGGCATCCAAAGGGTGCCCAGCCAGCGTTTGGCCTGTGTGCCCTTCCAGGGCAAATCCTCATTGCCCACATAATCCGACGAGGCAAATTCCCTTATCGTCAAAAGCTCCGACCATTGTTTCCAGCCAACAATGGCATAACGCTGGCCGTCATCAGGTACATCATCTGTCCCCAACTGCTCAAACGCCCGTAAAATCTTTTCCAAAACCAGTCCCCTGTCGTCATGGCTGATTTTGGTTGCTGCGGTTTCCATTGCTTTGATGATCAGCTCGTCGGTCTTGCGGCCCAGCGCATAGGCCCCGGCATTGGCCAGCACCATTTTTTCATCATGGTTGATCTTAAGCTCGTCTAGCGCATCCACCCAGTCGCCAGCGTAATAATCCTGCAAATCACAGCGCACCGGGTCATGGTTCACATTCATCACCGGCACATAACCATGCCGGGCCTTGGTGGTGGCAACCCCTTTGCCCACCCTTTGAAACGTGGTTGTCGCCCCTTTCACCCCATTTTTCACCCGCACCGTATTGCGCAGTTTCGATCCCATGCGCTGATAGGCCTGGTGCACATCGGCCTGAAAATGCTCGATGAAGCTTTTATCAATCGAAATACTCATCTCATCCCCTTTTTGCTAAAAACGCCCAAACGCCAGCCCGCGCCGGAAACAAGGCAACAACCGCCTTAATTCCTGCGTTAAGTGTCATTTTCTGGTCATGCTTTGATGCTTGATTTCAAATTCCGGATTCTGGCAAGCAGGCCAGAAAAATCGGCTGTTTCATGGTCGCCGGACGACCCCGATTTATAACAACGTCAACCCGTCGGAGCCTTCCAGGTGCGCGCACGTACTTACGCAATTTTCACTGTTGTCGCTTTGGGCGCGGCAGGCTATTTCGCCCTGCCCTACACCCCTATTCCCGGTTATGTCTCGGCCTTTACGGCGCGTGTTTCCGCCTTAACCGGCTTTGGCGCCGACCGCATCCGCAGCCGCGTTCTGCCCGATATGGAAAAACGCCTGAAGGATGCCAACATTGCCGTTGGCGCCCCGGTTTATCTGCGCGCCTTCACCGCCGATCATGAAATCGAAGTCTGGTTACGCGGTGATCATCGCTACAGCGAAATCCAGGATGCCACCTTCTGCCAGGATGCCGAAACCGGCAATGCCACCTTCCAGACACCGCCACCGGGCGTTTACACCATCTCGCGCGATAATCTGGCCCCCAACAGCCCGAAAAATGTCGAACTGTCCCTTACCCCGCTGCCCGATGAGGATGCCCCCTCGCCTACCAGGGCAACCATCACCTACAGCCTGCATGGCAATTGCGCCGACGGCCCCGGTATTGCCCTTAAAAACGAGGACATCGAACAGATCTATCTTCTCGTCGATGCGGCCTTACGCGCCGGTCAGCAATCGGTTCCGGTGCATATTTTTGAAAAACCGGCCGCAATGGATGACAGCCAGACCCTGACCGAAGATGCCACCGGCAATACCCCCGCCCCGGGCCTGTATGATGCTTATGCCGCCTTTGAACGCACCCGCATCCCGCCCGAAGTGCACAAATCCGACGGGCGCTATCAGGTTGACCCGGCAAATTAAGACCTTTGCCTTTAACCCCGTCGTAACCCCTGTTTTTTAAACAGGGGGCTTAAACAGGGCGTGCCAACAACTGGTTTTCAGGCCGTCTCCATCACGGCCGGGCCTGCATCTGACCCATGCAGGCTCACTCATTGCGGTGCAGGCGGTCAAAGGCTGCCTGCACCTGCGCCACAATCACCGGGTTCCTGTCCCGCCAGTAACGCGGGTCATTCATCAGGCGGTCTATTTCCACCTGTGGCGTTTCGCGGGCATTCCCGCTTCCCGTCGCTGCCAGCCCCGGTTCGCCGGCCTCGTGCATTAACTTATACAGGGCGCGCACCCCGTCGGGGCTTTGCGCCATCGCCTCATAGGCATCGGGCAAATTCTTTTGCCCCCAGCTTGCCAGGCGCGGCGCCAATTGCGCCCATTGGGCCTCGCCGCCAAATTCGGCGGCAAGTTTAGCCTGCATCAGGGCCGCTTTCGCCCCGCTTTCCAGCTCCGCTGCCATCGGCGTTAAAATTTCCCCGGCCAAATCATAAACCAGTTGTGCCTGCTGGGGCGTAAAGCCCGCCTCATGCAGGCGGGCATTGACCTGCGCGTTAACACCCCCCAACGCATCCGCCCCCTCAATCACATACTCTTCCGCACTTTCCGGCACCCCCAGCGCGCGGTAAAAGGCCTGCCAGTCTTCCGCACTGCCATCCTCCCCCGGCACGACCCATGTCGGCGGGCGATCGGTCATTTCGGCGTCCTGCCCCGCCGTTACCCGCACATCCGGGCTCACGCCACCGGGCATATCAACCGGCCCTGCGTCTCCTTCGGCAGGCAGGCCATCTGCTGCATCCGTTATCTGTGGCCCGGTATCGCCTGTTTTTGTCATCAACACACTCCCTCTCACGCGCCCTGTCACACCCTGCACGTCTTTATCGGCCCGGCACGGCTACACCCGCCCGGCGCAATATCTGCAACACCAGGGCTCGCTGCCCCTCCAGCATCCAAATCGCCTGCATCCCGGCATTCGGTCCCAGGGCCCGTTCCAGCGTCATGGCACGCAATTGCGCACAAATCTCCGCCCCGTCCGCACCACCTGCCACGCCCAGCACCCGCTGCCACACCACATCGCAGCACACCTTGCCTTCCGCCGGTGTTACAATCCCCGAATGCGACAAATCCGGCGCGTCATCCACTTCCGTTTCCACATCAAATTCAGCCCCGACAGTCCCCAATCCCGGAAACGACACGCCCTCAAACCAGGCCCATCCCGCCCCATTGTACATCCGGCTGTCATCTTGGGGATTGACATCTTTCTTACGGCCTTCCAGGCCGGTTTCATTGCTGTTCACCCCAAATCCCCCACTCTTTTCATTCCTTTAACCAAGACCCACCTGCCTTTCAGACGACAGGGCCATTGGCTCCGGCCCTCCTGCGCCTTTTCCAGTTGCGTCCTGCCCGGCACCAGCCTCGGCCAAATCCGCCACCATACCGGCCAGTTCCAGTGGCCCCAATCGCGGTTGCAACAAATCAGGCGGCACGCCAAACCGGTCCGCCAGCCAGCGCACCGTGCGATCAATATCAACGCTATGGGTCGCCTCCGGCCCCAGTTTGGTTAGCCGTTCCAGCCAGTCCAGCACCTGCCCCGCCTCGGCCTTTTGGCCAATCCGCGCCATGGGGGCGCTGTGGTGCAAACACACCTCATTGCCATCCAGGGCAATATCGGGAAGCTCCCCACTGCGCGCCAGCACATGCAGGGCGCGCCGCATCAGGGGAAAAATCAGCTCCGCCTGCAACCGGCTATAAGTCGCCGCCAGCAGGCGCGCATTTTCCGATGCGCGTTCCAAAACCTCGGTTGCGGTCATGCGCGGGGCATCGACCTGGCCCAAACGGTCGGTTAGCAAACAGCGGCGAATACGTTCGCGCAAATCAGCCAGCACCACGTCGGACACATCAAACCTTCCGGGCGCATCCAACGGCGTTAACCCCGCCGACCCCACCGCCTTGGGAATAATGCTACCCGGTACCAGCCGCACGGTGGCCGGGTTTAAAATGCCATCATCATCGGCCTGCCAAATGCCCGTCACCGCGATCGAGGCATTTTTCAACACCAGTTCCACCACCTTGTTGGCGGTTTTAATATCGGGCAGGGCCTTCATCACCGGGGACCGGCCATAAATTTCGCCTGGTGCCTTTAACCAGCGAAACGCAATATAGGGCGATACCGCAAAGCGCCCACTGGCAATCACTTCGTCAGCCGTGCCGCCACCCCCCATGCCTGCCGGGTCACTGGCAAAAAACACCACGTAATCATAACCACCCTGCCCGTTTCGGCCCGGCAACACCGCCTCGATCACCGCATATTTTTCCAAAACCTTTTGGTCATGCTCGCGCAGCCGGGCCGGAATTTTGGCGTCGGGCCATTTTTCCAAAATGTCATCAATCCCCAGCCAAAGCTGGCGGAACACGGCATCCAGCCGGCCATCCACCCGTTCTTCAAAGGCCAGTTCACGCACCGGCACAGCAGCAAAGCGAAACCTCGACGGCGCATCATGTCCCGCTTCCTCCAGGCGCAAACAGGCCGTGCCGACTGTCACGAGGTCCAGGTAAGCCTGATGAATTTCCACCGCAAAGTTGGACCGTTCAAAATGCCCCTGCACAATGCGCACAACCCGCGAAAGTTTCTCGGCCAAATCCGCATGTGCTGTATCTGCCACCGCATCACCCGGCACCATTTCAAACCATCCGCCCGATGGCGGCGTTACCTCGCCTAACAAACTGGCCGCCAGTTGCTCAACCGCATCGGGCGCGGTGGCATCAAACACCCGGTCAAACTGCTTCTTGCCAATATGGGCCGTGCCGCCCTGCCCGCCAGCACCGCCATTGCCCCCACTCCCCCCACCTGTCCCGGTGCCGTTATCCTGGCGCTGGGGCAGGGCAAATTCATAACATTCCTGCCAGTGGCGCTGCCAATGTGCACGCCGTTGCATGGCGGCCCGAAACCGCTTGCGCAATGTCGCAGGCTCTATTTCATCCTGTCCCGCCCGTTCGGCCATCACAACCCTCCCCTTTTCCCCGTTTGCCGTTCACCCAGAGCCAGAGCCAAGGACCGACCCTGAACCCAAGCCCAAGCCCAAACCCAAGCCCATAACAAAAAACCCGCCGCCGTTTCCGGCAGCGGGCGCATTTCTGGTGTTGATTTAGGTTTGATAACCCAGAAAAAAGAACAAATCAAGAACTTTTTTGATAAATTTTTGATCTGCTCATAAGATAACGATGAAGCCCGCGCGGTGTTACCACCCACCAGGCCGAAATACCCAGCAGATGTTTCATCACCCCCACACAGCTTGCCAGCCCCAGCCGAAGGCGCGGCAGATTGTCTGACGGCACGGTCACCCACAGGCACTTATGCCCGCGCGCCCGATAATGCGCCGCCGGGTCAAACAGCGATGAAAACCGCCATAACGTGCACTCCAGTCGATGACTGGCCGGGTTCAGGTAAATCCAGCATCCGGCCTCGCTCGTTTCCAGCACGGCAAAACAATGGCGAAACGCCTTTGGCAACCATCGCAACAGCCATTTTTCCGGCGCATCGGCAAACACAATCAGCACCCGCCGCCCGCATTTGTCTACCGCCTGCAACTCCGTCGCCGCCACCTTGTCCGCCACGACGGCCGCCGTGGCATAATCGTCATTTTCCGGCATTATCCAGTCCTGGCCCAGCTCATCTTGGTGCCCGCCATCTTGCTGCCTGTTGCGGGCCAACTGCCAGGCTTTCCATCGCTCCGCCACATCCCTGTCCTGCCCGGATTGAACGCCCCAAAGCGCGTGATTCCCTACAAATCGCATGGCGACACATCCCCCTGCATCTCGTAATTCCACTCTCCCGACTCATCAAATTCCGGGTCATCATCCGCCCCCTCCGGGTCCACAATGCCGCGCTTGACCAGCACATCACGCAAGGCCTGCATCGCCTCTTGCCATAAATCGGCTTTGTGGCTTTCGGCTACCACCCGGCGGTCCGGCAATCTTTCCACCAGTCCGTAATATTCCAGCACCTGCAAATGCGCCTGACCAATCACACCGCCGCGCCACAGACGCATCACCGCATTATAAACATCATCCGGGTCACAGGGCCGCGTCACCTCGCCGGCATCGGCCACAACCCGCGCCCCTTCTATCCGTGCTGCCTGGCAGCGCACAAACCAGAACCACGCCTGCGCCGCGCTGGCAAACAGGGTCACTTCCCCGCAGCCCAACGGTTTGGGGAAAAGTCTTTGCTGTGTCATTTCGCCCTCCTGATCACATTTTTACCGCTTCAGGCAGGACCGACCCTGGCCGATCCCTGCCAACCCCTTGCCCCTTTGCCGCCACTGTCCTGCCGCCAAGTTCCCGCACCCTTAAGCACATTGACCGAAACTAGGGATTTACCCTGCAAACGCCCTTTAAATGCACCAGGGCCATCACCGCACCACAGGTGCCGCGTCTTGGTAAACTCGGGCATGAACATTGATGAAAAAGGAGCCACACATCACGGGCCGTCATCTTACACCGCCGGGCACTTACCCCCGGATGCAAATCTCCCGCTGACACTCAGCTTTTAATCCCTTTTTGTTCTCATTGTAAAGGACTATTTTCCTATTTTGTTCTCATTGCCGGGAAAGGAATAAATTCCCTGTCCTGCGCCTTCTCAACCCTGTTAAACTGAAACTATGATCAAACATGACCTCATCTGGGCCGCCCTCGACAAAATTGCCGAGGAAAAGGGCCTCTCGCCCTCCGGCCTGGCCCGGCTGGCCCAGCTTGACCCGACCACATTCAACCGCTCCAAACGCAACACCGTTGCGGGCAAACCGCGCTGGCCCTCGACTGAAAGCATCGCCAAGGTGCTCTCGGCGGCAAATGTCACCTTCCGGGAATTTTCCGAATTAATGGATGGCAATGCCGCCGGGCGCGTGCCGGTCATCGGCTTTGCCCAGGCGGGCAATCGCGGCTTTTTTGACGATGCAGGTTATCCCGTGGGCGGCGCCTGGGAAGACATCACCTTCCCCGCCCTGCACGACCCCACCGCCTATGGGCTGCGCATTTCCGGGGACTCGATGTCGCCCGTCTTTCGCGATGGTGATCTGATCATCGTCTCCCCGGCATCGAACATCCGCCCGCGCGACCGCGTCGTGGTCAAAACCCGCGAAGGCGAAGTGATGGCCAAGGAACTGGTCCGGCGCGGCGCTATGGGGATCGAGCTTAAATCCCTCAACCCGGATTACGAAGACCGCTATATCGAAGCCCAAAATCTCGACTGGATCGCCCGGATTTTATGGTGCAGCCAGTAAAACCCTGCCCCTCTAAAATCGAACCTGCTACAATTGCACTGCGCAAATTCCAATCGACAATACGGTTGTAGCTACCCTCTAAAATCGAACCTGCTACAATAGGAACACCGAATCCCGCAGCATATTCAGTATGCTGCGGGATTTTTTTGGTTCAAAAAACGGCGATTCCATCGCAAAATCAGCCGAATTTTTGCAAAACTGACGCATTTTTGAACGTCAAAAACCGGCAATTTTCATGCCGGTTTTCAACAAAACAGAATGGCGAAAGCCGTTACTTAACCCCGGTCATCTCCGAAAGCACGTCCGCCACCTTCGGCCCGGCCACCAAAATCGGTGCCCCCTTTTCCAGCACGTCGGGCGCCGCAAGGAAGCTATTGCACCAGCCCCCCGCTTCGCGCATCAAAACAATGCCCGCCATGCAGTCCCACGGGTTGATATGCGGTTCAAAATAGCCAATCAACCGGCCCGATGCCGCATAGGCCATCATCAGTGCGCAGGAGCCATTGCGAATAAACATCCCCTCGCGGTCCAGAAGGTCGGCAATAAACGGCACCAGGGCGGCACTTTCCACCCGGTGCGACATACCAACACCCATCACACCGGCATTGACATTATCGACCTGGCTTGCCGCAATCGGCTTGCCATTGACCGTCGCCCCCTGGCCGATGCAGGCGGCAAACAGCTCGTCGCCATTGGGTTCGTAAATCAGGCCAATCACGGCCTCATTGCCCACCATCAGGGCGACTGAGATCACCCAGGTCGGCATTTTATTGACAAAGCACGCGGTGCCATCAATCGGATCAATCACCCACAGGCAGTCATTCTTGCCGCGATCAATGCCCATTTCCTCGCCGAGATACCCATCATCGGGAAACTTCGCCGCAATCTCGCGACGGATAACAGCTTCAACCTCTTTATCGGCAATGCTGACCACATCGAGCGGGTTGGCCTTGCTTTCAATAACCAGTTCATCCACCCGGCGATAATAATCCATCGCCACCCGGCCTGCTTCGCGTACCACCGCGATGGCATGTTCAAAACGCGCCGCAATATCACCGTCGCCACTGGCCGCCTTTAACGCATCCGCAACTTCTGCCATGTTCTTTTTCCTTTTCTATTTACAGGTCACTGACCCGACACAAGCGCAAGACCCCGTGACGCAAAGCCGATCCCAACCTCGCTACCCGCCCGGATCGGCGCATCGATCCGTCCATCAATCACAAACAATTCACCCACATCACACTGCACGGTGTAATGAATGGCGCTACCAAGATATGTCGCATGCGTCACGTTACCCTTTAACGACATTTGCGCCCCTTCCGCGCCATCGCTCAGGCGCACCGCATCGGGCCGAACGGCAACTTCCACAGCCCCAAGGCCATGTCCCCGTTGGCGCAGCGTCACCCGCTCCCCGCCAATATCCACATCCGCCATATCCCCGTTCAGGGCATAAACCTCGCCCGTTACAAGGTTCGCATCGCCAATGAAATCGGCAATAAAGGCCGATGCCGGTTCTTCATAAAGCTGGCGCGGGGTGCCCTGCTGGGCAATGACAGACCGGTTCATCACGATAATCCGGTCCGAAACCGCCAGGGCCTCTTCCTGGTCATGGGTCACATAAACCGCCGTTAAACCCAGCTTTTGCTGCAAATCACGAATTTCGGTGCGCACATGGCGGCGCAGTTTTGCATCCAGGTTTGACAAAGGCTCATCAAGCAGCAACACCTCTGGCTCCAGCACCAGCGCACGGGCCACCGCCACACGCTGC
This sequence comes from Thalassospira sp. TSL5-1, assembly GCF_001907695.1. Classification (NCBI taxonomy): domain Bacteria; kingdom Pseudomonadati; phylum Pseudomonadota; class Alphaproteobacteria; order Rhodospirillales; family Thalassospiraceae; genus Thalassospira; species Thalassospira sp. TSL5-1. The sequence goes on along the minus strand of NZ_KV880637.1, from coordinate 700,230 downwards.
TGCTGCCCGCCCGAAAGCTCGGATGGCAGCCGGTCGCCATAATCCGCCAGTCCCACAAGGTTCAGCCCCTCACGGGCACGGTCATGGGCTTCGTTCTTTTTCTGCCCGCTCACCGTCAGGCCATAGGCCACATTTTCCACCACACTCATATGCGGAAACAGCGCATAGGACTGAAACACCATGCTGACATCGCGGTCGGTAGCAGGCAGATGCGTCACATCCTTGCCCCCAATCAAGATCCGCCCGCTGGTCGGGTGTTCCAGACCGGCAATCATGCGCAATGTCGTTGTCTTGCCACAGCCGCTTGGCCCCAGCAGGGTCACAAGCTCGCCGGGCTGAATATCAAACGACACATCATCAATCGCTGTCACCGCCCCTTTGCCATAGGTCTTGGTCACATTTTCAAAAATAACCGACCCGGCCCGTGTTTTCAGTGTCATGAATGTTTCTCCCGTAAGCCATTCAGGGCAGTTTTCCCGCCTGTTGTCGTTGTATCGCTCGCAACCCGGTCTTCGCGGCGCAGCTTGCGTTTGCCAATCAAACCCTGCACCACAACAATCACCGTCAGCATCACCAAAATCAGCACGCTGCAATAGGCAATCGCCACGCCATAACGCCCGTTTTCCACCAGCCCGATAATGTAAGATGTCGCCATATTATGGTCCGCGCTGACCAGAAAGATCACGGCACTGACCGACGTAATCGCCCGCACAAAGCTGTAAACCAGTGCCGCCACAATGGCCGGGCGCAACAGCGGCAAAATCACCTTGCGAAAGGTTGTAAAGCTGTTGGCCCCCAGCGTTAACGAGGCCTCATCCAGGCTTTTGTCAAGCTGGCTCATCGCTGCAATCCCGCCGCGTACACCGACGGGCATATTGCGAAATACAAAGCAGATCACCAGAATCACACCCGTACCGGTCAATTCCAGCGGCGGTACGTTAAAGGCCAGAATATAGCTCACCCCAATCACCGTGCCGGGGATGGCAAAGCTCAGCATCGTGCCAAATTCAAAGGCATTTTTGCCCCTGAAATTTTGCCGCACCAGCAAATAGGCTGTTGTCAGGCCCACCGCTGCGGTCAGCGGGGCGGCAATGATCGAAATATTCAACGTCGTCCAGAATGAATCCCACGCCGCCCCGGCCCAAACAATGCCGTGGTCGCTCCAGCCAATGCCGAAGGCTTCGACATAGTTATCCAGCGTCAGGCTGTTATCAAAACCCCAGCGTTTGACAAAGGCACCAAAGAAAATCATGCCGTAAATGACAATGGTAAACAGCGCCCAGGGAATGGCCGTGCCATAACATACCCGACGCAAACCGGTGCTTAAGCCCACATGCGCACCATTATCGGCCTTGCCCGAAACCGTGGCATAGGATTTTTTGCCCAGCCAGAAACGCTGTGCGGCAAAGGCCGAAAGCGTAAAGACCAGCAAAATAATCGCCAGCACCGCCGCCCGGCCCTGGTCATTTTGTGCACCAACAATAGCAAAGAAAATATCGGTCGATAAAACCTCGTAATTGCCACCCAAAACCATCGGGTTGCCGAAATCGGCCATGCTTTCGATAAAGGCCAGCAAAAACGCATTGGCAAGGCCCGGCCGCATCAGGGGCAGCGATACATTGACAAATGTCTGCCACCGGTCCGCCCGCAGGGTTTGCGATGCTTCCTCCATCGACGGGCTGACACCCTCGACAACGCCAATCAAAACCAGAAAAGAAATCGGGGTGAAGGACAAGGTCTGGGCAAGCCATATTCCAGGGAGGCCATATAACCACCGGCCTGCCTCCACCCCGAGCAGATCAGCAATAAACTGCGTTACGGTTCCCGATCTGCCAAAAAGAAGGATAAGGGCCAAACCAATCACGAAAGGCGGGGTAATAATCGGCAGCACGGTTAAAACGCGCAGCGATTTTTTCCAGCGAAACCCTGTTCGTGTCACCACCAGCGCAAAGGCCAGCCCCAATAACGTTGTCGAACTTGCCGTCAATATCGCCAGAATGGCCGTATTCCACGCCACCCCGCACACACCCCCGGCAAAACATCCCAGCCCCCACACCGTGGGCGAGACAAAATTGCGCATAAAGGCCGCACCCGAAAGCGCACCGTCCATATCGACAAAGGCGCTCATGAGAATGCGGGAAACCGGGAAAAACACAAAGGTCGCCACCAGCACAATGATCGTGCCAATCGCGGTTGTGACAAACACATCCCCGCGCATGGTGCTGCGCGCCGCCAGCCCGGCGCAAAACATCACCACAAAGCTCGCGGCACAAAACAATGCGCCATATCCCAGGCCATACTGGCGAACGTCAATGTCACCAAACAGGCTGGTCAGCCAAGCGTAATTGAACCCAAAAACACCAATGGCAAAGCCCTGCGCCAGCATATAACCAAGGCCAAGCCCGCCCGATGCAATCAAGACCCTGCCAAAACCCGGGTCCTGGCGCGGTCGCCCAATCACCGCCAGCGGCGCAATCAAACAGGCCACCAGCGGCAACAGCCACGGCCTGTCATACATAAAACCCTGCAAAATCGCCGGGGCATAGTCGCCATAAAACGGATAGCCATCCGTCAGCCATTCCAGCGTCCAAAAACCATATTCCTGCTGGTACCACGGCAATATGACAAATCCGATCCAGCCGATCGCCAGCCAGAACCACAACAGTCGGCGCACGGGGCAGTCTCCTGTTCAAAACCATATATCGAGAAAATATTCAGGCAGGCGGAAAGGCAGGCAAACCCTCCTTTCCGCGCCCAAAACAGAAGGTGCAACCTGCTTATTGCGGTGCTGTTTTCACTTCTTCATCCCAGCGCGACAGCAAATGACGGCGGGTATCGGCCGACCCATATTTGGCAAAATCATAATCGATCAGCTTGATATCGGTCAGGCGCGGGGCATTTTCCGGCACCGTGGCATTTTTGTTGGACGGCACCTGATAGGACCCGGCCTTTTCCGCCATCGATTGTGCTTCGGCACTTAACGCATATTCATACCAGATCTTGGCATTCTCAAGGTTGCGTGCCCCCTTTATGATGCTCATCGAGCCCACCTCATAGCCCGTCCCCTCGCAGGGCGAAACAATGTCAATCGGTGCGCCCTGTTCTTTTTGCGTCACCATGTCGTGCATGAAGGTAATGGCGATGGTGGTTTCACCAATCGCGGCCGCCTTGATCGGGGCAGAACCGGACTTGGTATACTGGTTCACATTCTTGTGCATGTCCTTGAGGAATTTAAAGGCGTCTTCCTCGCCAAACAACTGCACCAGGGTTGCCAGCGCAGTATAGGACGTGCCCGATGAATTGGGGTTTGCCACCTGGATTTCACCCTTATAGGCCGGGTTTGCCAGGTCCTTCCAGCATTTCGGGGCCGGCAGGCCCTTGCTTTTCAAAAGGTCGGTATTATAGCCAATGCCAAGCGCCCCGGCATAAACGCCCACAGTGCGGTAATTGGCATTCTCGGCCTGGCGTTTTGCCCAATCCTGCAAATTATCCAGCGAGGGCGATTTATATTCCATCGTCAGGCCTTCGGCAGCAGCCTGCAGATGCGGGTCGCCTGTACCCGCCCACCAAATATCAAGCTTCGGGTTACGGGCTTCGGCACGCACCTGGGCATAGGCCTCGCCAGAGCTTTTACGCACCATCGAAACATCAATGTCGTATTTCTTCTCGAACTCGGCTTCCATCAGTTCGCACCAGGTATTATCGGCCGAACACACAACATTCAAACGGCCCGCCGCCTCGGCTGACACGCTAAAAGTCAAAGCACCGGCCGCAAAGGCGCTACCCAGCAAAATTGTCTTCAGTTTCATTGGAATCCTCCCGATTCAGTCGCATTTCGTTGAATGCACACGTGTGCGCTACTCGTTTGCGCTTCCACATTGGAATAGATAACCCAATCCTGCCGTTGATTAACAGATAAATTCTATTTTTCTGTCATAAAAATGTAACAAAAATGATAAGACATTGTTTTTCATTATCAATTCATTTTTGAACTTGCAGGCCACAACCAACCTTTGGCATCAAAACCGCATTCAATCGCGGCATCATTCGCGCACACGTGTGCTCAAACGCAACAAAGAACACCACAAACCAACGAGTCACTGCCATTGCGCCGGTTTCATCGCAAATGGCGCGATATTGATGCCAAGAAAATCCCTGCCAGCCCTGTCATGCGGCCCTCATCAACTAGGCCGACAATCAACCGCTACCTGTCAGGCACTTGTTCGGCGGACCAGCTCTACAGGCAAAACCGCACGTCCCAATGCTCCACCCTCCGGGCCTGCAATATGCCGCGCCAGCCGCGAAACCGTTAATTCGGCCAAATCTTCCGCACTTTGCCGAATGGTCGTTAAGTCATAGGCGCGCTGGCTGCTCGCGGTAATGTCGTCAAATCCCACCACCGCCAGATCCTGCGGAATTTTCAGACCCAATTCAAACCGCGCCGCATCCATCAGACCCAGCGCGATATGATCCTTGCCGCAAAAAATGCCATCTGGCGCGCCGGGGCGGCCCAAAATCTCCAACCCGGCCTGAAACCCGCCGTCATAATCCGCACTCTTGCACCCCAGCGGCGTAAACCGGACCTCCCCACTGGCAAGACGCGGCGCAATGGCAGCAACAAAGGCCTCCCCACGCGCATTGCCACTATAGGTGCCACCACTCATATTCAAAAAACCCAAATGGCGTTTGCCTGCTGCCAGCAATGCTTCGGCGGCCATGCGCCCACCGGCTTCGTTGTCGCAATTCACCACATCCGCCCCTTCCAGCAACCCGGCCCGGTTCACCAGCACCACGGGCACATTGCGGCGAATAAAATGCTGCCCAATTTCCGGCGACGGGCTACCCGATGTCACAACCACCCCGGCCACCTGATATTGCAACAAATGCAGCATGGATCGCGACATATGCTCGGGCTCGGACACATCAATCACCAGCGGCCGATAACCAATTTTCTGAATAGCCCTAATCAGATGATGCAAAAACTGCACCCGAAACGGGTCTTCCAGGCCCGATGTCACCAGCCCGACAAGGTCGCTTTTGCGCCGGTTCATCGACCGGGCAATCTGGTTAATCTGGTAGCCCAACCGCTCGGCCGTCTCCAAAACCCGCTGGCGCGTTTCCTCGGAAATCCGCCCATCCCCCGAAAGACAGCGCGACACCGTCGACCGTGCCACCCCCGCCTCACGTGCTACATCGGCCGATGTAACCCCGCGGTTATCCGGGTTGAGGTTTATTTTATTTGGCTCTTGCTCTTCACCCACGCCCTAAACTCCCGCGCTTGATCATCCGCTCATCGCCCGGCATATAAGCCAGTCATAGGGGCTGGCGCATTCAGGCCCCATGCCAGCCCAATTTGTATGACTTTATCTGTTCACGCACAAGCGCACACGTGTGCGCGCATCGCGTTTTCCCGTCACATCCAAAGGCTGCACCGCAAACGGTCAGTTTTCTTTGACCACAACCGGTTAAAAAATCTATGCTGCTTTTCTCATATTCATCGCCCCACCGGCGCGCAGTTTGACCTGCCCGACAATAAAGAAATCAGGAGACAACAAGATGGGTAACGCCACCCCTTCCAAAACCTGGACCTGGCATGAAGGTACCTGGCATGAAGGCAATCCGGCCATTATCGGCCCGGCAACGCATGGCATGTGGATGTCTTCCACCGTGTTTGACGGTGCGCGCCGCATCAATGGCAAAACACCGGACCTCAAACCCCATTGTGCCCGCGTTCTTCAATCCGCCCGTCTTATGGGGCTGGAACCGACCATCACCGTCGATGAAATCCTCGCCCTGGTTGCCGAGGGGCTGACGAAATTTGATCCCGATGTCGCGCTTTACATCAAACCGATCATATACGGCGAAACCGGCTTTTTGGCACCGGATGCCGACAGCGCCCAGTTTGTGCTGTGCATCAATGAAAGCGCGCTGCCCGATGCGATTAAAACCGGCTTTACCGCGCGTAAATCCAGCTTCCGCCGCCCCTCCCCGGAAACCGCCCCGACGGAGGCCAAGGCCTCCTGCCTCTATCCCAATGTCGGCCGTGCGGTGAACGAAGCCAAACAAAGCGGTTTTGATACCGGCGTTATGCTGGACCCGATGGGCCATGTTGCCGAATTTTCCTATGCCAACCTGTTTTTCGCCAAGGATGGCACCGTTTACACTCCGGCAATCAACGGCACCTTCCTCAATGGCCTCACCCGCCAGCGCGTGATCCAGCTTCTCAAGGATGATGGCGTTCCCGTTGTCGAAAAAGCGGTGAAATACAGCGAACTTGAAAATGCCGACGAAATCTTTGGCACCGGCAATTTCTACAAGGTCGCCCCCTGTGTAAAGCTCGACGACCGCAACCTCCAGCCCGGCCCGCTCACCAAACGCGCCCAGGAACTTTACTGGGCCTTTAGCGAAGCCAGCTAACCCGGTCAAAACACCGTTTCATATTCCACCCGCAAAAGCCGACACCATCGCGTCGGCTTTTGCTTTTTGGGGATGGATATGCCAACACCACACCACGCCACACCATTCGGATCATCCATGCTTGAAACCCTGCTTCACGACGCAACCCCGCGCTGGCTTATGGGGCAAATTGCCAGTTTCATCGCCCTGGGCCTGTTCATTGCCGGTTTCGCCAGCAAGGATGACCGCAAATTGTTGCTTATTCTGATTGCGGCAAATACCGCTGTTGTCGCACAATTCGCCCTGCTGGGAAGCTGGGTTGCCAGCACCATGACCGGCATTGTCATTTTGCGCATCCTGCTGGCACGCCATTATCACGGCAATTACCCGGTCATGATCAGCCTTCTGGTGCTGACCATCATCGCCGCTTTTTTCACCTGGCAAGGCTTCGGCGACGCCCCCGCCCTGATCGCCGGGCTGCTGGGCACCATTGCCATGTTCCTTTTTCACGGCATTGTGCTGCGCTGGTGGCTGTTTACAGCGGCCTTTTTCTGGGTGCTCAGCAACCTTGTCGCCGGGGCCATTGGCGGCATAATCGCCGAAGCCCTGGTGATGATCATGAATCTGGTCACAATCTGGCGGTTAAGGAAAGATGCCCGACAGCACCTTTCCTTGTAAAGTGACGGCCTTTACCAGCCACACCCTGCATTTCTGACCTTCAAAATACGATCTCTGAGACAGGGATCAGCATCCTTCAACGAAAATTGGTGCAACCCGTCATCCCGGCCGCTAACTTTGACATATAGCTTCTCGCCATTCGTGCGGATCAATTCATAAATCTGATCCCCCATATTATAAACGAGTTTGACTTTTTTAAATGTCCCCTCAAGCAACGGCTGTTTCACACGGGTCAGAAACACCCAGTTTCCATCTGACACACGCTTTACGGCAATGAAATCATTGTCATACTTTCCGCCCCGCATCATCTGCGCCGCGACATAGTCGGTTCCCCCACCCGGGATCACCTCGGCCCCCTCCTCGTCGAAGAAAGTACTGTTATTACCGCGTTGCGCGCGATAATAAGCCCAGTCCTCCCAATAAAATATTTCATCATATCCGGGTTCGATAAAAACCTTTCCGGCATCAAGATCAAACAAACCAACCCTGCCATCTTGCTTGATCCGGGCAAAATCCCGATGCTTCAGGTCGCGGCCATTATACCAGGGCACCACCTCGTCATAGACAGGCGGAATAAGCTGGTTCATGTTTGCATCATACATTCCGGCTTTGTCGCCGTCGCCATCCCTCTCAAACACAATGATCCGCCCGTTATCGTCAAAAAAGATTCCGCCGGACTGATCAAGCGACAAAAGCTCCTCCCCCGTCTTGGAAACAACCCTGATTTGCTTGCGCGCCTTCAGGATCCAGGTTCCCTGCGCGTTGGCCTCCGTTTCGTAATAAGCCCTTAAGGGGTACCAGCCTTGCTGATCAACGAAGGTATCAAAAACATTCTGGACTGACGAGATATCGGCCTGATCAAGCAGTGTCGCAATCGCCATGCAAAAGCTCGCGCTTTCCGATCCGCCCGATATATTCAGATATACATCCTCGCCCTGATAGGGTTTTTGAGCCTTCAACAAATAATTGACAACGCAGTTGCCCTCAAAACGGTCATCTGATCCGATGGAAAACTCGATAATCTGAAAGCGTCCCCTATCCCTGGAAACGGTAACATCTTTATATTCCCTCCAGGCCTGATCAAGCCGGACCTGCGCTTCTTTCAACCGCTTTTCATCAAGAATCTCGACATAACCCTGCAATTCTGGCGCATTCTTACCCCCCAAATCAAAACGCCACGCGTCGCCACCCTTTGCCATAAAGACACCAGGCTGCAAAACATGCTCCACCCGCTCGCGGAGCATCTGGTCAAACCGGGACTGCGCATCGGCAAACATATCCGGAAGTGGTGAGGTGAAATAATCCTCCACCGAAATGTCGCTCGCCTCATAGTCCGGCGTTGTTGATTTTATAATGGCAACAAAATCGCGCGCCTCTGCCAGGTCAACCGCATCCCCGGAAATATAATATCTCCCCCGGTTATCTTTCAGGGTTTTGATAATCTTAAAACCGCCATCGGGCTTACTCCCGACAAGAATGCCGCCTCCGACATCCCGGTAATTTTTATAGTCGTCATAAAATTCAGCATAAATCTCTTCTTCGCCCGATAGCCGGATTTCAGAAAACCTGATTCTCCCCGAAGGTCTGTCTTCCTTTGACACAGCCCGAAGCAGATATTCAGAGGAGAAATAGGTCATCGGTACGTTCAGCGAGAAACGGTTATAAAAAACGTTTCTCGTCCAGCCACCCGTCATGGGCTTTACCGCTTCCAGTTCGGCAAAATCCTGCCCTGCTCCCTGCTGCTTTGCGCGCCATTTCGCAACAAGCGGCTCATAAAACCCGGGATCGCCTGAAAACACATAGGTTTTTTGTGCATACATATCGGGTTCTTCGTCCCTCGAAAGAGAAGAAAACCGAATTCTCTTTTTCGTCTGCCGGTAAGGGGAAAAAACAAAAGCGTCATCCTGCACCGTATAACGCGCCCCGGGAAGAAGTGCAGAAAATGGATAAAGATAATGCACGAACGGGACATCAAGATAATAAACCGGCCCCCCGCCATTTTCCCAGTGCGAAGCCAGGATTGGCAGAAAAGAATAAGCCTCAATCCAGCCCTGCTTTTCGCCATCCGGATCGAAATCTTTCTCGAAATAATACCCCGGTGCGATGCCCCGAAACACAATAAAAACCAAAAATAGGCACGCAAAAAGAGCCACGCCGATAATACCGGCCCGCACGTTATGCTTCATTATCTCAACCATCATCTATTTTTAATTTTATGAAACAACAAGCTATCAACCACCCCACCCAGCATCAACCTTAAATTGTCAAATCGAAAACCTACAGCCGGAAAATGAACATTAAAAAAAGCCAGTCTCATCAACTGGCTTTAAGAATCCTATACGCAAGTAATGTGGCGCTATTTCATTTATTCATAAAAAGGCTCTATTGCCCCGTATCGGCAGGCATCATCGGCGCACTTTGTCCGGCCCGGTAAGGATATTTGGCAAAAATCGCAGCGATAGCCTCGGAAATGGCGGAATCAGGATAATAATCCCCGTCCCTGCCCAGCCAGTTGCCAGTTTTGCCTTCCCACACGGTTTTATTGGTGCGGCGATCGATCAGGTCAATCACGACTTCCCCCCGGACATAGGTTTCCACCTCGCCGGTATCGCCAAATAACGGTACGCCAACACCAATGCCGCCCCGCCCGCGAGACCCGTAATATCCGCCATAGGTCGGCCCTGGGCGCACCACCTGTTGGTCGCGGGTATCAATGCGATAATCCACCAGCAGGTCCGGGTGGTGAATATCAAGCTCATAGCCATGTGCCTGCATCTGGGCGGCAATCCGGTCTTCCATGCGCTGGCCGGTCAGGGTGGTATATTGCCCATCCTTGTCCTTGCCCGCCGTTTCAACAAACGCATAAGAGTGATAATCGCCAAAATCGGTTGCCGGGTTCTGGTCCACATGCACAAGCGGCCCGCTTGCACAGCCTGCCATCATCAAACCGGCAACAACAACCAGCCATTTAGGGCGTTTAAATGCCATCTCGTTACTTTCCGTTTTGTTTTCCTGGACCAAAACTGCCAGCACCGCCTGACATAATCATGAAACTACGGCATTTTTTTGCCATTCGGATTTGCCCGCATATTTGAAACAAAAAAAGACCCGCCATGTTCCGGCGGGCCTTCCCGTTTATCATGCCTTGGGGAAAAATCCGCTGCCTTACGCGCCCAAATCTTCGCCTGCCAATGCACGGTCAATCAGGGCAACACTTTCGTCAATGCCATACAGCGCAATGAACGATCCCATGCGCGGACCCTGTTCCTGGCCCAGCAGAATTTCATAAAGCGCCTTGAACCAGGCCCGCAGATCGGCAAAGCATTCGTGGTTTTTGCCAATTTCATAAACCGCATTCTGGATCTCGCTGCCGCTGGTGGCTTTATCCAGCCCCACCAGCATATCGCGCAGTTCCACAAGGGCAGCGCGTTCTGCTTCACTGGCTTCGCGGTATTTTTTCGTCGGTTTAACGAAATCGCGGTAATAATTCACCGCATAGCCCACCAGCTTGTCCAGGTAAGGCGCATTTTCCGGCGTCGCGCCATTGGCATAACGCGAAATAAAGCCCCACAGAACATCCTTGTCTTCGGTATTACAGACCGACACCAGGTTGAGCAAAATACCAAACGAAATCGGAATATCGCGGTTCGGGGCCGTACCGGCATGAATATGCCAGGCCGGGTTCTGAAGCAGCTTCACCGGGTCGGTTTCGGTTTTCAGCTTTTCGGCAAAGGTCAGATATTCATCCACCGTTTTCGGGATGACATCAAAATACAAACGCTTTGCGGCCTTCGGTTTCTGGAACATGAACAGCGACAGGCTGTCTTCCGGCGCATAGGTCAGCCATTCTTCCACCGACAGGCCATTGCCCTTGGATTTGGAAATTTTCTGGCCGTTTTCATCCAGAAACAGTTCGTAGTTAAAGCCTTCCGGCGGGGTGCCGCCCATCGCTTTCACAATCTTGTTGCCAAGCTCGACCGACGGGATCAAATCCTTACCCGCCATTTCATAATCCACACCCAGCGCATACCAGCGCATCGCCCAATCCGGCTTCCACTGCAATTTGCAATGCCCGCCCGTTACCGGGGTTTCCACCAGCTTGCCAGTTTCCGGGTGTTCATAAACAATCGTGCCTTCGGCGGCCTTGATTTCCACAATCTTGGCCATCAGAACTTTTTGTGTGTCCTGCTCAACAGGCATAAACGGGCTATAGGTCGCGCGACGTTCTTCGCCCAGGGTCGGCAGCATGATTTTCTGGATCTTGTCGTAAACTTCCAAAACCCGCAGCAATGCCGCATCAAACATGCCCGAGCGGTAACAATCGGTCGATGACTTGAATTCATATTCAAAGCCAAAGCTGTCCAAAAACTCGCGCAGGCGGGCATTGTTGTGGTGGGCAAAGCTTTCAAACTTGCCAAACGGGTCTGGCACACTGGTCAGGGCCTTGCCCAAATGCTCTGCCACCATATCCCGGTTGGGAATATTATCAGGCACCTTGCGCAGGCCATCCATATCGTCGGAAAAGCAAAACAGCTTGGTCGGAATATCGGACATGGTTTCAAAGGCGCGGCGGACATAGGTTGTGCGCGCAACTTCGCCAAAGGTGCCGATATGCGGCAGGCCCGACGGGCCATAACCGGTTTCAAACAGGACATAGCCTTTTTCCGGTTTCTTGTCTTTGTAACGCTGCACCAGCTTTTGGGCTTCGGCAAAAGCCCAGACATTGCTGTTTAACGCGGCATCACGAAGATCGGCTGTCATTTTTGAAACCTTGAACAAGTGTTTTACAGAAAAATCGGATTTTGCGCCGAACAGTTTATCATGATTCGGCGCCGCCAGAAGCTAGCCTCGCTTGCGCCCAAGATCAAGCATAGAGCGCACATAGCCCCATGCTTACCCCGACATGGCTGAAATTGCCGCGCAAACCGGCAACAACACTTACGACGCCTGGCGAATTTCCTGCAAAAAGCCATTCACCGCATCCCCCAGGCTGGCGGCCTCGCGCAGCAATCCTTCGGCAATATGCAACACATCGCCCACATCCTGGCGCACGGTCGCGGCGGCTTCCGACAGCACCTGAACATCTTCATTGGCCCGCTGGGTGCCAATTGCCACTTCCTGGGACCGATCCACAATCGATTGCGTCAGGCGCGCCTGTTCGCCCACCGCAGCGGCAATCGCCGATGAATTACCCTGGATTTTCTGCACACCGTCCGTCATCAGCGCCACCACCGATGCCGTCTCGCGCGAGGCATCCTGTGTTGCGGCAATCTGGCGTGAAATATCGCCGGTTGAACGTGCCGTTTCCCCGGCAAGATGTTTCACTTCATTTGCCACCACCGCAAAGCCCTTGCCGGCATCCCCGGCCCGGCTGGCCTCGATATGGGCGTTCAGGGCCAACAGGTTGGTTTGCCCGGCCAGCCCTTCAATCAGGCCCACAACGGTGCCAATTTCCGTGGTCGCCTGCGCCAGCCCGGCAATGGTGGTTTTCACCTGTTCGGCGCCGGCGGCGGTATCGCCAATCACCTTGGCGGTTTCGCCGGTACGCTGGTTAATGTCCGAAATCGATGTCGAAATTTCACTGGCCGCTGTCGCCACCTGCTGAATACCCGCCGCCATTTGCGTTGAAACCTCCAGTGCCGCGTTGGCCCGCACACTCACCTGATCGGCAATGTTATTTAGGGCCCGGGCACGTTCCGTCATCGTCTGTGCCGCGCCAACCAGCGCCTGCACAATGCTCAACACATCACGTTCAAACTGTTCGGCAACGGCAATCCGGCCCAGCTTGCGCTGTTCGGATGCTTCCCGGCGCGAAATTTCCATCTGTTCGCGCGCTTCATCCATTGCCCGCGCATTGCCGATAAACACCTCCAGCGCCGTGACCATTTCACTGATTTCATCGCTGCCATCATTGCGCAGGGCCACCTGCCGGTCGCCATCTGCCGCCCGGCGCATGGCCTGGGCCAGGGTTTCCAGCCGTTTGACAATCCGCCGCCCCACATACAGCCACACCACCAAAATCGAAAACACCACCCCGGCAGCGGCCAGCGAAATCTGCAAAACATTGGTCTGGTCCAGGGCTTCCTGGGTTTCCCCGGCCCCGGCCGCAGCGGACTGTTCTGCGGCCGTCACAATCGTTGCCACATCATCGGCCAGTTGTGTTGCCGCCTTGCGGTTTTCCTGCATCAGGGCATCATTGGCCGCCAGTGTCTCAAGCTCCTGCCCGCGCAGGTCCAAAATACCGTCATTGCCAAATCCGGTTGCCAGCAATTTGTCAATCAGGCCGGAAATGGTTTTGTCATCCGCGCCAAGCTGCCCGGCTTCAGTGCCAATCTGGCTGGCAACCTGTTGCAGGCTCTGGCGCAATTTCTCGAGCTGCTCGGCACTCGTGGCGTTACCGGCTTCGGCCAAACGCCCCACCAGCAAATTGACATCCGCCAGCAACGTGCTCAGGCGGATATAACTTTTCTGGGCATCGGGCACCTGCACCCCGGCCAGTTCCTGGGTCTGCTCCGCAATCTGCTGGCCCGCCCCGGCAATATGGGTGCGAAAATTCAACATCATCGGTAACAGAAAATTGCTAATATCGCCATCCAGCGCGACAATCTCATCAACATATTGTGCCAACTGGCTTGCCAGCTCCGCCTGCTTTTCCGATCCCGGCTCGGCGCGAAGCTGGTTGATGCGCAGCATGTAAATATTTTTATCATCCCCACCAAAGGCCGCCAGTTTGTCAATCGCGCCCAGCACCATTTTGGCCGCCGGGTCCTTTGCCAGTGGGCGCAAGGCCCCCTGAATATTGGCCAGAGCCGAATCAAAATCGGTGGATCGTGACATCACCTTTGAGGGGTCTGTTTCATAGGCCCCCAGCAAAAGTGATTTGGTCAGGGCCGCCGTCGCCCCGCGCAACTGGAACATCGGCACAATACGCTGCGACAAATCATCACTGATCGAACTCGATGCCGTTGTGGTTGCCGCCGTTAATCCTTCAATACTGGTTGCCAGCGCCCGTTGCGATTTTTCCATTGCCGGTTTCAACTGTGCCAGCAGGGCATCGTGCTGCTGTTCCATTTCGCCAAGCCGGGCCACACGCTGGTCCTTTTGCGCCAGTCGCGTACCTGTCGCCTGCACCAGTCGGCTCAGGCTGGCATTCAGGGCTGTTACCTTTTGCGCCATATCCTGCGCCGTAACATCATCCAGATGGTTCTGTGACAACCGGTCAACCGCCTGCGTCATCAATTTCTGTTCGGTCGCACTTTCTTTTTTCAGTGTTGCCAGTTCTAAAGCATCATTGGCGGCATCAATACGCGGCCCCAGCGCCAAAATACCCGCCGCCGTCGTTGCCAGCCCGTGCGCGGTTTCAAGCAACGGCACCTGGGACTGGGTAATATCGGTCACATGGCCGCGCACCGCCCGATAGGAAAGCCAGCCGATCGACGCGGCAATACAGGGAACCAGCGCGATCACCCCGAATGCCAGTAACATCTTGGCCTTGATCCCCGTTTTGCTTTTGCCCGGTGTGGACCGCATTTTCACCTATCCTTATGAAGTGCATGATCGGCACGAAACTAGTCCCGGACAGACAAAAACGCAGCAACCCTTCAGTTAAGTTTTAGTGACCCAATAAATCTTTTAAAATCAAAACATTAAAGCCCCACCTCCGTTCATTAGGACTCGATTTCAACCATCGGCACACACCATTGCATAAATCACAAATGTGATTTGCGTCACATTTGGAGTCACCTGACAGCCCCTCATTTTCGCAAAAAACACCTAAAACAGGAATTTTATTAAAGAATTAAACCCAAAGGTTGACATGCCTTTATTTTCGGCATGACAATCAAGTGCATAAAATGCAATCGCGCGATTATAATAGTGACTGAAAAATCAAATACTAAACGCGCTTTTTATGATAACTATACGAAAGAGAGGGCTTAAATCGAGCGTACAGACAGCTGATATATCCAACAGGTCCGGAATGCAGCTGTTGTATCCACAACAGGGTTGAATATCGGGGGATATCATGACTGAAGCGGATCAAACAATCCAACCATCGACACCGCCGGTGCTCTTTCCTAGCGAGGAAAATGACCGCTTTGGTCGCGTTGTCGAACATGCCCCCAATGCCATGATCCTCACCGACCCGCACGGCACGATCACAATGGTCAATGCTGAAACCGAAAAGGTTTTTGGTTATCTGCGCGAAGAATTGCTGGGCCAGGCCATCGAAATGCTGGTACCACAACGGTTCCGCCATCATCATTCCGGCCTGCGCGACAGTTTCATTCAAAATCCGGGTCCGCGCCCGATGGGACCGGGGCGTGATCTGTATGCCCTGCGCAAAGACGGCAGCGAATTCGCGGTTGAAATCGGCCTTAATCCCATTCCAATGGGCGATCAGATGCACATTCTGGCTGCCATTGTCGATATTTCCGACCGCAAAACACGGCAGGAACATCTTGAACGCTCCCTGCGCGAGAAAGAACTTCTGCTCGCCGAAGTCCATCATCGCGTAAAGAACAACCTGCAAATCGTTTATAGCCTACTCGACATGCAAAGTGCGCAAATCGACGATCAGGCCATTCGCGACATGCTGCGCGACAGTTGCAACAGGGTCCGTTCAATGGCGCAAATCCATCAAACCCTTTATCAAAGCGAAGATGTCTCACAGGTCGATCTCGGACATTTCTTCGATGATCTTCTCAAATCGCTTTATGCGTCTTATGTGGTTGATAGCAATCGCATTGCCATCAACACCAACATCTCCCAGGTTTTCCTGCCCATCAGCAGTGCCGTGCCCAGCGGGCTGATTGCCAACGAGCTTCTCTCCAATGCCCTCAAACATGCCTTTCCCGACGGACGAGAAGGCAAAATTGACATTTATGTGGGTAAAACCGGCGACAATACCGTGAAAATTACTGTCAGCGATGACGGTGTCGGTCTTCCCGAAAATCTCGATATTGAAAACTCGGCCAGTCTGGGTTTGCAGTTGGTCTATATGCTGGTGGACCAGCTTCACGGCAAACTGGACATCAGCCGCACCAACCCAACCTCACTCTCGATCGAATTCCCGCTGGCGGAGGCATCATGAGCGATACGCCCCTCAAAACCGGCACCTCGCCCTCGCCTTCCGCAAAACCCGGCACGCATATCATGATTGTCGAGGATGAACGCATTGTCGCCCTTCATCTGCGGCAACAACTAACCCGCCTGGGTTACGAGCGCGTCACGGTTTTCAGTTCCGGCGCCTCCGCCCTGGCCGCCATCATGGCTGACACCCCCGACCTGATCCTGATGGATATTCACATTGATGGCGATATTGACGGGATCGAAACCGCTGCTGGCATTCCACGCTGCCTGCATATTCCGGTCATTTATCTGTCCGCCTATTCCGAAGATCAAACCCTGGAGCGGGCCAAGCGCACCCACCCCTATGGTTATCTGATCAAACCGTTTGCCGAACGCGAACTGCATGCCACCATTCAGATGGCGCTGCAGCGTCGCAAGGTCGAGTTTGCCCTGAAACGCAGCGAGGAACGCCTCTATCTGGCCATGAAGGCGGCCAATATGACCTGCTGGGAAATCGACCTGCATACCCGCCAAATTGAAACCACCGGCCCCACCGGCATCCTGTATCCCGATGGCAATTGCAGCGGCATTGCCATTGATCTTGATACATTTCTCGAACGTGTCGTTTCAGAAGACCACACCGCCGTCAAAAATGCCTTTGACGAGGCCATTGCCAATGGCGATTTTTTTGATGTTGTTTTTCGCGCAAAAGACCCAGAGGACTCGATCTGCTGGTATCGGGCACAAGGCAAAACATTCGCCGAAACCGCGCAAAACCCGCGCCGTATCATCGGTATCATCCAGGATGTGACCGATCAACAAATCGCAAGCACCCGGCTGCGCCAGGCCTCGACAGTTTACGAAACCTCCCAGGATGGCATTCTTATCCTCGATACGGAATTGCGCATTACCAGCGCTAACCGCAGCTATGCCAACATCACCGGCGTTTCAATCGAGGATTCACTGGGGCAACGTCCGCATATTCTTACGCGCACAACATTTCCGCTGTCTTTTTACCGCGAAATGTTCAAATCCCTGGAAAGCCGCAAACACTGGCATCGCGAAATCAACACCCAAAATGCCAATGGCGATCACATCACCCTGATGGCGCAAATCATCGCAGTTGATTGCGATGACGGCAGCATTTCCCATTATGTTGCCATCATCTCCGACCGAACCGCCATTCGCCGTGCCGAAGAAGAACTGCAATATCTGGCCCATTATGACGGGTTAACGGGGCTGCCCAACCGCATGCTTGCCACCGACCGGCTGGAACGTGCCCTGGAACGTGCCAGCGCCCAAGGTGGGCGCCTCGCCTGCATGTTTATCGATATCGACAATTTCAAAACCATCAATGATACAATGGGCCACGGTGCGGGCGACCAGTTGCTTATTGTGGTCTCGCGCCGTTTGAAATCTCTTGTCAGCTCCACCGATACCATCGCGCGGTTGGGCGGCGACGAATTCCTGCTGACCACCGAAGACATCAAAGACCAGCATGCCGCCGCCGACCTTGCCAGTCGCCTGATCAAGGGATTGCGCATTCCTGTGAATATCGCCGATCGCGATATCAGCATTTCTGCCAGTATCGGCATCAGCATCTTCCCCGACGGTGCCCAAAACGCGCAGGACCTGGTGCGCCAGGCCGACACAGCCATGTATGCGGCAAAAAACAGCGGCCGGAACGGTTTTGCCTTTTACCAATCCGTCATGACCGACGATGCCACCCATTTCATGACCCGCAATCAGCAATTGCGACGTGGCCTGGAACGGGGTGAACTGGTCCTGTATTACCAACCGCAATATTCGCGCAAAACCGGCACAATGTCGGGTATGGAAGCTCTTATTCGCTGGAATCATCCCACCGAAGGGCTATTGGGGCCTGGCGAAATCATCCCGGTTGCCGAGCAAAGCGGCCTGATCAACGAAATCGGCCAGTGGGTTGTCGAGGAGGCCTGCGCCCAGGCCATGCGCTGGCGCGATCAGGGGCACCCTGCGCTCAAAATTGCCGTTAATGTATCCGTGCGACAGCTTCGCTCCGATGATTTCGTCCATATCGTGCAGCGCGCTCTGGCCATGACGGAAATTTCGCCAAGCCAGCTCGAACTGGAAATCACCGAAAGCACCATTCAAAACGATGTCCGCATCATCTCAAGGCTGCATGAATTGCGCCGTCTTGGCATATCCCTTGCCATCGACGATTTCGGCACTGGCTTTTCGTGCCTGGGTTCCATCAAAAGCCTGCCCATAGAGCGCATCAAAATTGATCAATCCTTTGTCCGTGGCATCCCCGATGATCAGGACAATACCGCCCTGACCGAAGCCATCATCGCGCTGGCTGCCAAGCTTGGCCTGGCTGTCACGGTTGAAGGAATTGAGGAAAAACCACAGCTCGATTTTATCAACAATCTCGAATGCACCGATTTTCAGGGATTTTATTTTTCCAGGCCCGTCCCGGCCGCACATATTTTCGACTAACCAGAAATCGCATTCCGATCACCATAAATTGCACATTGATATTGCAATATCGCGCAACCAGCACAATACTAAAGGTTAGCATATTCAATACCAATAATCGGAACAGCACATACCTACTCAAGGGTTCCTTCTCCTGCAACGCTCTGACGCCTTTACCTAAAGTATAGGCTCCTTATCAGGAAAACTGGGATGCGATTTTCCAATCTGTCACTTGGCACCAAACTGACCTGCGTCAGCGCCCTGGCAATTGCCGGCTGTCTGATTGTGGGTATTTTTCTCCAAACCGCACAGACAAATGCCACAACCGAGAAATTGACCCTTGGTGAAGCCGAAGCTGTCGCACAGCACCAGGCCTCCCAGGCCGGGCGTTTCCTCAATACTGGCATGCTGATCGCCAAAAACCTTGCCGGCACCTTTCGCGCCACGCGCGAACAGGGTGTCACTGACCGCAAAGCCTATAACGAAATCCTCAATCGCACGCTGATGGAAAATCCCCAGCTTGCCGGAACCTGGGCAGGGTTCGAGCCAAACGCGCTCGATGGCCGGGACGCCGACTATAAAAACGAAGGTGAACCGTTCGGGGATGGTAGTGGCCAGTACATCACCTATTATTACAACTTCGGTAGCGGTGTTACCCCCTATCACCTGACGGGTCTTGATAACACCGAAGTCAATGAATATTACACTGAACCCAAACGCACCAATAAACCCTATGTCACCGATGCCATAACCTATGACATTCAGGGGCGTAACGTTGTTCTCACATCCTTTGTCGTTCCGGTTCAGGACCAAAACGGCAAATTCCTGGGTGTTCTGGGGGCGGACCTCGAACTGAATGCCCTGTCAGAACGTTTTGCCAAACTTGCCCCTTTCGGAACCGGCACCGTCGATCTGGTTTCGGCCCAGGGCACATGGGTTGCGCATAAGGACCCGGCGATACGCGGCACAAAACTGGACCCATCCGACAAAACCCAGGCCGCCATTCTTGCCGCCATGAAATCTGACAAGCCCACGCAACTTGAGGATGACAGCTTCATGCGCATTGTTGTGCCCATTGCCATTCAGGGATACCCCAATCAGTGGGGTGTTGTGGTCAATGTGCCCCGCGCCACAGTTTATGACCCGGCCAATGCCCTGCGCAATGCAACGCTGATCGGCGGAACGGTTCTGCTACTGGTGGTTATCGGCGTCATTCTGATTTCGACCAGCCGTCTGGTCACTCGCCCCATGACCCGCGTTGCCGGGGTGATTTCCCATTTGCAACAGGGCAATTTCAATATTGCCATCCCCTATCTGGACCGCTCTGACGAAATCGGGGCCATTGCCAAGGCGCTTGAAGCTTTCAAGGAAGCCTCCGAGGGGATGCAAAAGGCCGAACGCGAAAAACGCGAGGCCGAACAGCACGCCAGCGAAACCCGCAACCGCACCCGCATGCAAATGGCCGATCATTTCGAGAAGTCGGTCGGGTCCATCGTGGTCCACGTTACGGGCAGTGCTGAAAACATGGAAAAAGTCTCGCACCGGATGCGCAATGCAGCCGATGAAAGCTCGCGACAAGCCGCCGTTGTCGCCGCTGCTGCCACCGAGGCCAGCACCAATGTACAAACTGTTGCGTCTGCCAGCGAGGAACTCTCCGCCTCGATCCAGGAAATCAGCGAGCAGGTCTCCCGCTCAGCCCAAATCGCAGGCAACGCGGTGGATGAAGCCTCGCGGGCCAATACAATGGTCACTGGCCTTGCCCAGGCGGCCGAACGGATAGGCGAAGTTGTCAGCCTGATCAATGACATCGCGGCACAGACCAACCTTCTGGCGCTGAATGCCACCATTGAGGCCGCCCGCGCGGGCGAAGCCGGCAAGGGTTTTGCCGTTGTCGCCCAGGAGGTGAAAAACCTTGCCAACCAAACCGCCAAGGCAACCGACGAAATCGCCCAGCAAATCGGCTCCATCCAATCAGAAACCCAAAACACCGTTGGCGCGATTGAGAAGGTGACACAAACCATCTCCGGCATTAACGAAATCACCTCGGCCATTGCTGCTGCTGTCGAGGAACAGGGGGCTGCAACTGCCGAAATTTCCGGCAATGTCCAGCAGGCTGCGGCAGGCACCAACGAGGTATCCTCCTCCATCGGCATCGTGCGTAACACGGCCGGAGAAACCGGCGAGGCCGCCTCAAACGTCCAGACCGATGCAACCGAACTGGCAAAACAGGCGCGCAATCTCGATCAGGAAGTCAAAAACTTCCTCAATCAGTTGCGCAATATCTGAACCCCGTTGCCCGTAACGCACCTTCCCATTAACGGCGATGATCCTTCATCGCCGTTTTTGCTGCTTGGGCGGATGTTTATAGCTGTTTGCGAAAATCTTTTTTCGCTCTACTCTCTGGCGAGCAACACTTTGGCATTCAGGAGGCCATCCATGCTGTACATTCCGGCAACCACCTTTCTGACCGGCATTTTCGCCCTGATGCTGGTGATTCTCAGCCTGAATGTTTCGCTCAGGCGGCGAGAACTCAGGGTGGCCCTGGGCGATGCCGATGACAGCATTTTGCGCCGCCGTATGCGCGCACATGGCAATTTTATCGAATATGCCCCGATGATGGTGCTGTTGTGCGCCGCACTGGAAATTACCGGCTATGCCACATCCCCGGTAATATGGGGGCTTGTGGCCGCCTTTATCATCGCCCGTCTGTTTCATGCCCTCGGTGTCCTGCACCTGCCGGGCGGTTCCCAGCCCATCGGTATGGTTTTACAACACATCACCATGATTGTCGGTGCCGTCATGCTGCTTGTCGGGCTGCTCTAGACCGTTTTCCCCCAACCGTATCTTGCTGTCGTAACCATCGCCTCCGCCATTTGCAATCCGGTGCGCCTGCGCCACAGAAGCACTCACCCTGCCGTTTTCTCCAGCGAATTACGCAATGTAATCAGCTTCTGATTAAGGTCGCTTAACGCTTCCATATCAAGGCCACAGGCTTCAAACACACAATCGGGCACGTCTTGCGCCTCGTGCTGCAGCTCGCGGCCCTTTTGTGTGACCATTACCCGCACCTGGCGTTCATCATCCCGGTCCCGCTCGCGTTTTAACAACCCCGCACTTTCCAGCCTTTTGAGAAGAGGCGTCAGCGTGTTGCTTTCCAAAAACAGCTTGCTGCCAATGCCGCGCACGGTCTGACCGTCTTCCTGCCACAGCACCACCATCACCAGATATTGTGGATATGTCAGCCCAATCCGGTCCAGTAATGGCTTGTAAATACGGTTAAAAGCATGCCCGGTTGAATAGACCGAAAAACACAATAGCTGATCGAGCGTCAGCGTCTGCTTATCTGCCATTTTTATCTCCCAAATAAGTACAACCCAAAAATTTAAATCGTGCACGATTAAATATCAAGCGACTTTATCGCATCACAGCTATTCTGAAAATTAAATCGTACGCGATTAAATCGTGCGGTATAAAAATATCAGAAGCTGCCTGGTTCCGCTGCAAGGAGCATGGCAGCAAAATCAGTCTGGAACGCCACAGGGGGTAAAAACGTTATCGATACACACTAAAATTGATCGTTACGTCGCCCCAACAACGTGCAACTGGGTTGCAACTACGATGATGCGCCCTATCCCATGCACATCATTGCGCATCGATCTTGAAACACTGAAAACCAAGGATGATGAAAATGTCTGTTAAAGTTCTGTACCGTACTTCTGGTTCTGCAACCGGCGGCCGTGATGGTCATGCCAAAACCGAAGATGGCTCGATCGAAGTCAAACTGACCACACCCAAAGAACTCGGCGGTGCCGGCGGTGAAGGCAACAACCCCGAACAGCTTTTCGCTATGGGCTATTCTGCCTGTTTCATCGGTGCGATGAAGGCCGCTTCCTCTCAGGGTGCCCCCAAAACCCCCAAAGACGCCTCGGTCAAGGCAACCGTTGGCATTGGCCCGCGTGATGCAGGCGGCTTTGGCCTTGACATTGACCTGCACATCTCCCTGCCGGGGCTGGACCGTGCCGATGCCGAAAAACTCATCGAAGAAGCGGACAAAATCTGCCCCTATTCCAATTCGCTGCGTGGCAATGTCGATGTTCGTCTTCACATTGCCTGATGTGAAACGTCATCTTTATGGCGGGTCACTCCCCCAGAACTGATCCGCCCATCTCCCGCCCGACACATCTCCCATGTGTCGGGCTTCTTTTTTGCAAAACCCGGCAAAACCACCTGCGTCAGCAATAAACACCCTTAACAAAAACCGCCCAAGCTGGTTTCATCCATCATCTGCACCATGCCACCTTTGGCGGAAAACACCGCAATGACGCCCAGCCTCGCCACCCTGCTTGCCCAAACCGACAGCGCCAAATCCCGGCTCACTGCCAAATTGCCACTGCCGCGCTACACGGCATCCTCGCTGCGCGAAAAACTTAATCTGGACTGGATCTATCATTCCAATGCGCTGGCCGGAAACAGACTTGCCCTGCGCGAAACCAAAGTTATTCTCGAAGGCATTACCGTGAGTGGCAAAACAATTGCCGATCATCTCGGTGTCATTCGCCACCGCGATGCCATTCATTATATTGAAAACAGGGCCACAAAGAATGCGGCCTTAAACAGCCAGGTCATCCTCGATCTTCATCACATCCTGCAAACCGTTCATGAAAATGCACCTACCCGCGTCGCCGCTTCCGAAAAAATCCGGGATCTGCTGGCACATCGGGCGACACTTCCTGCCATACATCCCCTTATTCTGGCCGCACAATGGCATGCGCTTTTTATCCAGCACGCCCCATTTCCCGGTGACAATGGCCGCCTTGCCCGGCTGCTGTTAAATTATGATCTGTTCCAGGCTGGTTATCCTGCAGCCATCATTCTGTGCACGGAAAAACCGCAATACACTACCGCCCTCAAACAGGCCGCTACATCCTCCTGCGATGCGCTTGCCATTCTGATTGCCAAGGCCACCCTGCGCACCCTTCACACAATGCTGGCCCTGCTCGCCCCTTCTGACCCGGCACTTTCATCGTCATCATCATCTTCATCATCATCACCGTCTGCCGAACCATAAATCAGGCTGACCTTTTTTAAACATTCCCATAGACCCGGCATGATGCGCGCGGTATCTCCCTGTTCATGATGTCAGCACTCCTGGTTTATGGCGGGCTGTTTTTATCCGCCTTCACATCTGCCACCCTGCTGCCCGGCTCGTCCGAGGCAGTGCTTGCCGCTTTGATTGCCGCAGGCAACCATGATCCGCGCCTGCTTGTACTGGTCGCTACCCTGGGCAATGTTACCGGGTCGCTCATCAACTGGCTGCTGGGTCTGGCGATTGAACGGTTTCGCCACGCCCGCTGGTTTCCCGTTTCCGAACGCGATTATCTCCGCGCCTGCAACTGGTTTTCCCGCTTTGGCCTTTGGGTACTGCTATTTGCCTGGCTTCCCGTTATTGGCGACCCCATCACCCTTGTCGCCGGGGCGATGCGCGTGCGGTTTGTACCCTTCATCATCCTGGTCACCCTGGGCAAGGCCGCCCGCTATGCCATGATTGCCGGTGCTGCGGGCTGGGTCACAGGCCTGTTTCAATAGCCAAAAAAACGCCCAATAAAACCCGGTAAAAACACCAAAACGCGCAAATAATCGAAAACACAACACCAATAATTTAAAAATAAAATATAAGTAATTTGCGAAATTTTGAAATTAATGATCTAATAAAATCAACAAAATCAAAAATATTATTATAAATTTCACAAATAAAATGGGAGAATAGTTAATGGATATGAAAATTCCGGAATGGGTAAAACCTGGTATTGTTGGCGGCATCATTGGCGCAATTGCCATCTCCATTGTCGGCTTTAGTGCCAACTGGGTCGTTTCCAACAGCACAGCGGCCGAAATGGCCACTGATCAGGGTGACACGGCCGTCATTGCGGCGCTCACCCCCATCTGTGTTGCACAATTCAAGGCCCAAACACCAACAAATCAAACCGCACAGCTTGCCGCCCTGGAAAAGGAAAGCTCGTATAAACGCGATGATTTTGTCGTCGATCAGGGCTGGGCCACCATGCCCGGCAGCGACACCCCGACAAAGGAAATCGCCGATTCCTGTGCCGATGAATTAATGAAAATGGTCGAATAAACGATCAAGCAGATATAGCTACCGCCGCAAAAGGGCAGCCGGGACCACCCCGTCTGCCCTTTTTTGTGCCCAATGCCCCGGCTTAACACCACAACATTGCCTGCAATCACCGGCATACTGCCTCGCCCCACAGACACCTCACATAGCAAGCCTCATTCGCCGGGCCGGTTAACAATCCAGTGCCGGAAAAATCCTGCCCCCATTTGCGGCGATTCAGGCCCAGCCAAAATTTTTGCCCAAATCGGCATCCCGGACAATTTTCTTCAATAATTTACGTTCGCAATCAGCTTACCTGTCAGAAACAAAAACCATCGCGACACAGGAAACGCTATGTCTGGCAGTCTCAGTCTTTATCTTTCAATGGCAACCTTTGCCCTGGTTTCATCCATCACGCCGGGGCCAGTCACAATTCTGGTTCTCGGGTCATCGGTGAAATACGGTTTTCAGCCCGCCCTGCGCCCGGTTTTCGGGGCAACGGCCGGGTTCTGCCTGCTGTTACTTATTGTTGGCTTTGGCCTGCATCAACTGATCATCCAGGTGCCCGAAATCACCCTGTTCATCAAATGGGCCGGGGTCGCCTTTCTAGGCTGGCTATCGTGGAAACTGGCGACCGATAACGGCAAAATAAACACCGACCGGGCCAACAAATCCCCCTCTGTCCTGGCCGGGGCTGCCGTACAATGGCTTAATCCCAAGGCCTGGATGGCATCTGTCGCCGGGACAGGGGTATTCATTGCCGATGGCGACCGTGTTCTGCTCTGGCAGTTTGTTATTCTTTATTTCGTTGTCTGTTTTTCATCGGTTGCCTGCTGGGCCGTCGCGGGGTCCTTTTTACGGCACTATCTCCACAACGAGGTTCTGGTACGTAATTTCAACCGCTGCATGGCCGCCCTGTTACTCGCCTGCGCGATTTACCTGCTTTTGCACTGAGTATGATCGCCGCCAAAGAAAGCCCTCCCCCCGGCAATTCCCCGGCATCGGGCCGAAAGGTCCATCAGGCGCACAAAACCTGCGCATATTGCCGGGGAGTTGCCGTCATCTGGCGTTTGAAAACCCGTTGAAAATGCGCCTGATCGGCAAAACCGCATTCCAGTGCCACATCCACAATCCGTTCCCCGCGTTTAAGGGCATGGCGGGCCCGCTGGATGCGGCAATTGGTCAAATAGGCGTGCGGTGTAATACCATATTGCTGGCCAAAGGCCCGCACCAGGGCCGATGGCGTCATATCCGCCTGCTGGCAAAGATCCGCCAGCCTTAAGGGTTCCTCGCAACGGCTGCGAATATAGTCCGCCACCCGGGCCAGCTTCCGGCCCTCCGTCTGCCCCGCACCACCGACACCACCGCCCGCGATCTCCTTGCGTTGGGTCTGCCCGCGATGCCGCCCACGCCCCGCCCGCGTCGATAGCAGGCTAAAAAAGCTGGTTGCCGCCGTTTCCTTGCCCAAAACCGGCACATCCGGGTCCGCCAGCACCCGGCCCAGCCGGGTAAGTTCGGCAAAAATCATCGGATCCTGGCTTAAAACCGGGTCGAAGGCGGCAAACTTGCCCCCGTCATCGGCATCATCTTCCGCCTGCACATCACGCAGCCAGGCCGTATCAACATATAACATCTGAAACGACCAGCCCTGCTCAACCAGCGGGTGGCAATCATGCACATCTTCCGGATTAATGAAAATGACCGTCCCGGTGGTCAGCTCATGTTTGGCCCGGCGCATTTTGCAGGTACTCGCCCCGCGCAAAATCGCGCCAATGGAAAAGGTATCATGCGTATGCCGATCCGACCGGATATTCCGCCCCTCGCGCACAAAACGCGCCTCGATAAACGGCATATCCGTATCGTGCCAAAAGAACTGGTTATGGCCACGTCCCTGCGGTTTCGCCATCATCTGATCCTGTCCATATCCTGTCGAAACAGCCAAATCAAAGCCTCAGTAATAACCATATCAAGGCCCACCCGGCAGCGCAATCACACACCCGTAAACCACGATCACGCTGCCCTCCCGGCAGGCGGTATTCTTCCGGGTCAATTGGCCAGGTAAATCCACCCGGCAAATCATCCCTGTCAATCATCCCGGCCTTTAAACCCGGCCAAAGCCCCCTAACCGCCGACAATGATGCAGCACAACCAAAAGGGTTAGAAACAGCAACAACATATCTGCCACGGGCCGGGCCAGCCAAATGCCACCTTGCCCCAACCACAGGGGCAGCAAAAATGTTGCGGGCAAGGCAAATAAATACGGTTTTGCCAGCCCCAGCAATGCCGCTAACGCCGCATCGCCAATTGCCTGAAAAAATGTTGCCACCATCATCATCGGGCCAACGGTAAAAAATGCCATCATCACAATGGGTAAAATGCGGGCCACTTCGCCCTGCACCTGCACATCAGGCACAAAGGCCCGCCCCAGCACCCCGGCAAATCCGCCCAATGCCAGTTCCATCAAGGCGCAATATGCCAACGCCACCAGCATCGCCAGTTTCAGGCTGCCAAGCACACGGCGCGTGTGCCCGGCTCCATAATTATGCCCGGCAACCGATTGCAACGCCTGCGCCAACCCCAAAATCGGCAAAAACACAAAACTTGTAACCCGCGTAACAATACCAAAGGCGCCAATGGTCACGGCATAGTGCGTTTCAGCCATTCCCGTCAGTTGCAAGGCGGCAATCACCGCCCCGGCCCCCAGCGCAATTCCAAGCATGCCCAGGCATTGCGGCACACCCAGCACCACAATTTCCCGCCAGGCACAGCCAAAATCGCGCAGCATTGTTTGCTCAAACCGCAAGGTTGCCCGGGGGCCTCGACGATAGGCCACAACCATCAAAAGGGCGGCCATCTGTGCC